>SVNO01000100.1 GCA_015066845.1 Ruminococcus sp.
CTGGCTCTCGATAAGGTCGGACTCTCCGACAAGGCAGAGCAGTACCCGAACCAGCTTTCCGGCGGTCAGAAGCAGCGAATTGCCATTGCACGTTCTCTGGCAATGAATCCGGATGTGATTCTCTTTGACGAACCGACCTCCGCGCTTGACCCTGAAATGGTCGGCGAAGTACTCGAACTCATGCGCGAACTTGCCGCAGAGGGCATGACCATGGTAGTTGTGACGCATGAGATGGGCTTTGCGCGTGAAGTAGCATCCCGTGTCATCTTCATGGACAACGGGCAGATCATGGAGGAAAACGAACCGCAGGAATTCTTCAGCAATCCGAAGAATCCCAGATTGCAGGAATTTCTCTCCAAGGTGCTGTAAACTGACATTACAAAAAGAAGCAGCCGCACGATTGTGCGGCTGCTTTTCTCGTATTTGGAGTTATTACGCAAGCGGAATTTCTACCAGACCAATTGTAGACTGCAGGAGCAGCAGTGCGTCTGCAGCGGAGGGTGTACCATCCTTATCCACGTCAGCGTTGAGAACGCCCTGTTCTGACAGCGGAGCACCTACCAGCAGGTTCTGGTTCAGCTTCAGAACGTCTACGATAGTTACCTCGCCGTCCTCGTTTACGTCACCGTATGCAACTACATCGGGTTCAGACGGATCGGGCTCAGTCGGATCGGGCTCGGTCGGATCGGGCTCGGTCGGATCGGGTTCAGTCGGATCGGGCTCAGTCGGATCGGGTGTATCAGAACCGCCAGCACCATCGGTGTATACAACAACGGAGTCAATCTTGAACTTACCGCAGTCGATCCACCATACGCCGAACTTGAACTCACCATCTGCATCAAAATTCAGGATTGCAGCAGTTTCAGCGTCGATTTCCCATGTAGCTGTACCACTCGGGTCGCCCATGTAAATTTCCATATCCGGTGTCTGTGTCCAGTACTCATCTTCTTCAACATGTGTATTTGCACCGAATGCACCAACCCATGTGCCGATGAAATCAGCTGCAAGACCGGACTTGGAAAGGTTTACTTCAACCTTGACAGGGGTTTCACCTTCCGGAATATTGAAAGCACTCCAAGAGAACGGAAGCATCTTTTCTTCCATGTCTGCATAGTTGTACTTTTCATCCACTTCCAATGTGTACTTGCCCTTACCTTCCGGAATTTCAGCTTCAGTTTCATCCGGAATCGTTTCATTCGGGTCGGGAGCTACGGAGCTGCTGTCGTAAATCTTGGTAACGCCGGGAATGCTGCTTACTACTTCACCTGTACCGTAGATGGAGTACAGACCTGCAGCTGCACCTACCAGACCTGCGTTGTAGTCACATGCTACCTCGTTTCCTACAAAGTCCTGAATATCATCCACATAAGTGCCCTCTGCATCGGACGGGCCGCCTACCAGTGCGCCAACCAGAACCTTGCCGTTTGTAGGACTGATTGCAGTTGCACTGTTGAAATCAGTCCAACCCATGTAACCAGATGCTGCTCTGTGGTGTGCATTTTTTGCGGAAATTTCTTCATCAAAACCGATAACAAAGCAGGTGTTTGCCGGATTATCGCCGAGCAGATAGTTCATCTGTGCCTTGCACCATTCGGAATAATCTGCGTCAGAATTCTTGGTTGCAATCAGTGCTGTCATCTGCATGGAAGCGTTCAGTCTTGCGCTGCCCCACTTGTTAAGGAAGAAATACTTATCAGGATTCTTG
This sequence comes from Ruminococcus sp., assembly GCA_015066845.1. Classification (GTDB taxonomy): domain Bacteria; phylum Bacillota; class Clostridia; order Oscillospirales; family Ruminococcaceae; genus UBA3855. Next base: position 1,706 of record SVNO01000100.1, read on the forward strand.
CACTTGCTGCTCAGATAGGTGTTTACCTTGCTCCAGTCGCCGGTGATGTGCGCATAAACACATGCTGCGCCAAGTGCGCTGTTCTCCCAGCCGTGTACCCAGCCGAGGCTCTGCTGCTTTGCTGCACAGTCCTCCTTATAGGATTCCTCCTCTGTTGCCAGATACAGCCAGCCTGCTGCCCATGCCTGCTCATCCTCACAGCTCTTGCTGCCGTAGAAATCGTTCGGGCCTTCGGTTTCAATCTTATTGTACTTTGTAGAGAATGCATAGAGTGCCTTTGCATACTTCAGGTCCTCTTCGTTACCGAAGTTGATGTAGTTCACTGCCAGTGCAGCGGCATAAGCTGCTGCAATGTCGCTCGCGCTGTTCTCTGTCCAGAACTGTACACGGGTATTACCCTGCTTCTCCGGCGGGCCCCAGTAGGAATGGTCAGCGTCACCGTCTGCCTTCTGATAGCAGAATCTTGCCACTTCGCCGTTCTCGTCAAGCTCCGCAGAATTTCTGAAAAATCTTGCTGCATAATCTGTCAAGGTCTTCAGATGTGCGCCCTGACCAGTTGCATCGTATGCGTCCTTGAATTCATAGTAGCTCCAGCCCAGTGTGGAGAATGTAAAGCCCAGAGGCTGACCAAAAATCGCATGGTCGCCTGCGTCATGGAAGCCGCCGTCTACATCGTCAGCAGTGTGGCAGTCATCTCTCCAATCAAGACCTGTGGTTTCGCTAACTGCCTTACCGCACATGTTCGCATCATAGAAGTACATGGAGTATTGCAGGAGCTTTGCATAGTTGTCGTAATCTGCGGCAGATACGGTCATTTCGGCATTTCTTGCAGCGAAACCACCCATTTTGTCCGGCATTGCAGCCGGTGCTGCCAGTGCGCCAAATGCAAATACTGCACTTGCAACAGCAGCCTTGATTCTGCTCGATGTTTTTGTCATAATTCTTACCTTCCTTTATGAAAATTTTTTTACCGCTGTATCCCTCTCTGACCGCAGCGGCATCGCAAACCCGTGGGGTTTCCATCTTTGTGCACAAAGATATTTCCCCATCTGTATATATTATACATCATTTTCACAAATTGTGATGGACAAATTATGAGCATTTTATTTCCCATTTATGAACTACCGGATTTCATCATAATGCACTAATGACGAATGGGATTTACAGGATTTTTTGTATTAAACGTGGAATGCCATGTAGAAAGATGCAAAACTTAATTGTTATTTTTGGAAACGATTCTTTGTGCGCATCTTTGAATGTTAACGAAATATGAATTGATAAAAGACGGAATGCGCACAGCTTGTAAACATTCCTGAAAAATCCCCCCTACCGAAGCAGGGGGGATTATTGGTATTACTTAGGGAAGTGTTACCAGGTCAATCAGGGACTTCAGAATCATCAGAGCGTCATCAGTATCGGGCTTGCCGTTCTTGTTAACGTCTGCGTTCAGAACTGCGTTTGCACTGAGCTTCTCACCGAGGAGCAGGTTTCTGTTGAGTGTCAGTACGTCGATGATGCTTACTCTGCCATCGCCGTTTGTGTCACCGTAAACTGTAACCTTACCAGGTGCTGTAGTTGCTGTTGTTGTAGCCTTTGTTGTAGCCTTGGTAGTTGCCTTAGTAGTAGCCTTTGTGGTTGCCTTTGTAGTTGCCTTTGTTGTAGCCTTTGTGGTTGCCTTTGTTGTAGCCTTTGTGGTTGCCTTTGTTGTGGAAGCACCATCGCCATCAGTGTAAACTGTGATGGAGTCGATTGTGAATGTACCGCAGTCAATCCACCATACGCCGAACTTCAGCTCGCCGCCGTACTGTGTCTGGATAATCTTGGAAGTTGCGGAGTCAATATCCCACACAATTGTACCGGAATTGCCGGAGATTGTCTGCGACATATCTTTTGTCTGTGTCCAGTAATCAGGAGATACGCTTGTGGAAGAACCGAATGCACCCTGCCACTTACCGATGCTGCCGGAAGCGGAGATGTTGATTTCTACTCTGGTAGGCTTCTTGCCGGACGGGATTCCGAAATCTTCCCATTCAAAGCCAAGCATCTTGTCATCAGTCGGCAGATCAGCGTATACGATCTTCTTGTTAGGTGTGATGGTGTAACCGCCGGAAGAAGAACTGCTGCCGTTTGTTGTGGTCTTTGTAGTTGCCTTAGTGGTAGCCTTTGTAGTTGCCTTTGTTGTGGATGCAGAACCGCTGTCACCATCAGTGTAAACTGTGATGGAGTCGATTGTGAATGTACCGCAGTCAATCCACCATACGCCGAACTTCAGCTCGCCGCCGTACTGTGTCTGGATGATCTTGGAAGTTGCGGAGTCGATATCCCACTCAATTGTACCGGAATTGCCAGAGATTGTCTGCGACATATCTTTTGTCTGTGTCCAGTAATCAGGAGATACGCTTGTGGAAGAACCGAATGCACCCTGCCACTTACCGATGCTGCCGGAAGCGGAGATGTTGAT
>SVNO01000034.1 GCA_015066845.1 Ruminococcus sp.
GGGGGAGGGGTTGGGTGCCTGAGCCTGAGTCAGGATGCTGCTTGAGGGCGACGGTATGCCGCAATAGGATTTAACTGCGGCTGTGGGGGCAGTTACAGGGGTGCTAACCCCAGAAAAAGACTTTTTCGACAAGCTGCACGGAGCGACAGCTCCGCAAAATGTCAGGGCAGCACGGCTTCAAACTCCCACCCCATTCAAATTCCCCGATTCCCCACCATTTCCCCTCCTATTTTTGTGCATTTTTTCTTTCAAAACTCCCCATTTACCCCTTGACAAACGACAAAAAATATGTTAAAATAATAGTACCTCTTTGCGGGGGTATTTTTATGTGCTTTTATACCATCCGCCAGTCGAGGGAGGCAAACAACCTAAGCGTCCGAGGGTTTTTCGGACGAAGTAATTTATCAGGAGGTGCCGATATATGAGAGTTAAGGTGACTTTAGCCTGCACAGAATGCAAGCAGCGCAACTATGTTTCTAAGAAGAACAAGAAAAACGATCCTGAGAGGATCGAAATGAAAAAGCACTGCAAGTTCTGCAGAAAGCATACGCTGCACAAAGAAACAAAGTGATCGGAGGTCTGACGCATGGCGAAGGAAAAGAAAGACACTTTGCAGAACGCTGAGTCTTCCGTAAAGGAAGAAACCAAAAAAGCCAAGAAGGACAAGAAGTCCACAAAGAAGGAAGAAGAAAAGAAGGGCTTTTTCGCCGGCATTGCTAAATGGTTCAAGGATTTGAGAATCGAATTCAAGAACGTTACATGGCCGACCAAGAAAACCGTCCTCATCAACACCAGCATTGTACTTGGTACGATCCTTGTTTCCAGCATTATCGTTGGACTGATTGACCTTGGTGCTGTTGAACTCTTCAAGTTCCTCATCGGACTGAGTCAGGATAAGTAAGCGTAAGGCAAGAAGGAGGTTTCAGCATGTCGCAAGCGGCAAAATGGTATGTCATTCACACATATTCAGGTTACGAAAACAAAGTGGCACAGAATATTGAGAAAGTAGTGGAGAATCGTAAGCTGCACGACTTGATTCAGGAAATCCGAGTTCCGACCGAGCGTGTTACGGAAATCGTTGACGGTAAGACCAAGGAAGTCGAATACAAGACATTCCCCGGTTATGTGCTGGTGAAAATGATTTGTAACGATGATTCCTGGTATGTTGTCCGCAACACAAGAGGTGTGACTGGCTTTGTAGGACCCGGTTCCGAGCCGACTCCCCTTTCTGAAAAGGAAGTCGCTGCAATGGGCGTGGAAGAAACCGGCACAGCTGCAATCAAAGTGGATTACAGTGTCGGCGACCGCATCCGTGTAACGGGTACGAAGCTGGATGGTTTCACAGGTGTTGTACAGAACATTGACCTTGAGGGTGGACAGGTTGAAGTGCTTGTCAATATGTTCGGCCGCGAAACACCGACAACCATCGCACTGCATCAGGCAGTACTGCTTGATGATTAAGAAGTCCTGAAGTTTTTCAGGCATGTATTCATTTACAGAATGAAAGCGTAAGCTTTCCCGTGGGAGAGATGCGGCAGATTCCGCACTCGCCTTTACCACAATTATGGAGGTGCAATATCATGGCACAGAAAGTAGTAGGCTATATTAAGCTGCAAATCGCTGCAGGTAAAGCAACACCTGCTCCGCCTGTTGGTCCGGCTCTCGGTCAGCATGGTGTAAACATCATGGCATTCACAAAGGAATTCAACGAGAGAACAAAGAATGACATCGGCATGATCATTCCGGTTGTTATCACTGTTTACGCTGACCGTTCCTTTACATTCATCACAAAGACTCCCCCCGCAGCAGTTCTGATCAAGAAGGCTTGCGGTATCGAGAGTGGTTCCGGCGTTCCGAACAGAACCAAGGTTGCTAAGATTTCCAAGGAACAGGTTCAGAAGATTGCTGAAACTAAGATGCCCGACCTCAACGCAGGTTCTCTGGAAGCAGCTATGAGCATGGTTGCTGGTACAGCTCGTTCCATGGGCGTTGTTGTAGAAGACTAATTACGGCAGAAAATACTGTCACTCAATATGGTGGGAGGAAACTTTCCGCTAATCGGATGTGCGAAGCAGCACTCCGGTATTACCACTGAATTAGGAGGAAATAATATGAAACACGGCAAGAAGTATGTAGACAGCCGTAAGGCAATTGATTCTACAAAGCTCTATGATTCCGTTGAGGCTCTTGAAGTTGTTTGCCAGAATGCAAAGGCAAAGTTTGACGAAACTGTAGAGGCTCACATTCGTCTGGGCGTTGACTCCAGACACGCTGACCAGCAGGTTCGTGGTGCAGTTGTACTGCCCAACGGTACTGGTAAGAATGTAAGAGTTTGCGTATTCTGCAAGGAAGACAAGTACGAGGCTGCACAGGCAGCTGGTGCTGAGGTTGTTGGCGGTCAGGATCTGGTAGACAAGATCATGAAGGAAAACTGGATGGAATTCGACGTAGTTGTTGCATCCCCCGACATGATGGGTCTGGTAGGTCGTCTGGGTCGTGTGCTCGGTCCGCGTGGTCTGATGCCCAACCCGAAGGCTGGTACAGTTACTCCGGACGTAGCTAAGGCTGTTACCGAGGCTAAGGCTGGTAAGATCGAGTATCGTCTGGACAAGACCAACATCATCCACTGCCCGATTGGCAAGGCATCCTTCGGTGCTGAGAAGCTCGACCAGAACTTCGCTACCCTGATGGAAGCTATTGTAAAGGCTAAGCCGGCTGCTGCAAAGGGTACCTACCTGAAGTCCTGCACAGTGACTTCTACAATGGGTCCTGGCGTTCCGGTTGCTACTACAAAGTACGGCGTATAAGTTTGACAAATCCCCTCTGTTTTGGCAGAGGGGATTTTTGCGCCTTGTGGGACGCAGCAGAGGGTGGTGCATTCTGGACACCCACGAGCTTTTTGAAAAAAGCTCGACCAAAAACTTTTCCATTGCCTCCGGCATAAGAGGATAGTTTTTCGACAAGCTGAAAGCCCCTCCGCAGAGGGGCTTTGCTATTGTTATTTCACCGGAAGTGTCTTAATCAGGTCGATGGTGAATTGCAGAATGATCAGTGCGTCCGTTGCGGTGGGCTTGCCGTCAAGGTCCACATCCGCATTCACTGCGCCCTGCTTGCTCAGCGGATCGCCAACCATCAGGTTCTTGCAAATCAAAAGTACGTCGATAATATTCACTTCGCCGTCCGTGTTTGTGTCACCACAAACTGCGTCATCCGCCGGTTCATCGGTCGCCGGCGGTGTCACTGTACCGCCATTGCTGTACAAATCAGCCGGCAGCTCGTCAAGCATGATGCAGTAATCACTCTTGAGCAGTTCTGTCAGGGCTTCCTTGTCCTGATAATTCTCACCGCTGATGAAGTTGTCCTGTCCATTGTCATACCATGTGCAGAAATACAGCCAGCCTGCCTGCTCAATAGTCATATTGTCCAGACTCGGAACAGAGCTGTTTTCGGGCATTGCCACCATTTTCCTGCCGCCTACATAATTGTACAGGTCATAGAAAATGCCGGTTTCTGCGTCCAGATTCGGGCCGCTTGTCAGACCGTCATGGCGGTTATAAACGGTGTTGTACTTGTCCAGACCAACAATATCCACATAATCATCGCCAACATACCACTTCGCGGAATCGGGCGACCAGTTGTAGAGATTCTGCACCCAGATGAGATTGTGCAGACCATAGGTTTCTGTCAGTTCAGTATAGAGGTACTTCCACAGAGCCTTGTAAGCTTCTGCACCCTCCTGTGCCCACCAGAACCATGCGCCCTCGCCGTTCAGACCGCCGTTACCCTCGGCTTCATGGAACGGACGGAACAGAATCGGTGCACCTGCCTCCTGTGCAAGGAGCATCTGCTCTGCAAGGTCCTCAATACACTGGTTGAGGAATTCGTTTTCCTTTGTCCCCTCCTCTACAGCCTTGGCAACGCTGAAAGTGGAGTTATTCTTGTAGGAGCATTTCGACCAGTCCAGTGCTGTGCCGAGTTCGTAGCCGGTGAAATCGGTCGGCAGGTTCAGATGCCAGCAAACGGTAGCAATACCGTTCTTTTTTGTTACCCAGTCAATCAGACGCTCGGTAGAGCCATCATCCCAGCCATACAGGGGGTTGTAGTTCATCAGGTCAAAGCCGCGGATTGCCGGAAATGAACCGGAGAGGGATTCCATATACTCGAATTCAAGGTCATAATTGGTCAGCTTATAGCAGCGGTTCTGGCTGTCGTAATCGTACTTCTTGCCATTCTTGTCGAAGCACTTCCAGACAAAGGTAGAGCCATCATCAGCAGTATTCAAATCCTCCTCGTTATAGGTGTAGATATTGCCGTCACTGTCAGTCAGGTTGCCGGCAGTGGTATTGAGGGTAAGGGATTTGGTCGTCTGGTGCATGGAGCTGCCGCCGCCGTAGATTTCCTGCTGACCTGCAAGAATATGCTTGCCGTAAACGGAAGCAAGGTACTGCATCAGGGACTTGGTTTCTGCGGTAGCCTTGGGGTCGCAGGGTTCGGAATTACCCTTGAGTTCCGGCAGAACTGCTTCCTTGATGGTGATGGTATCATATGCAACATAGCCATATTTCGGCATGAATTCAACAGTGTTCACACCCTTGTTCATGCGGAAATTGCCGAAACTGAAATCCGTCCATTCTGCGGTATAGGGGAATGCCTTCATGTACTCCGAGCCGTTGACTGCAACGGTGCTCTGTCTGCCCTCCTCGTTGAGAATCTGCACATAGCGGCAGGAAATCTCATACATTCCGTCCTCCGGTACTTCCACTTCCAAGCTGATTGTGGAGTTGGTGTGGTACACAAAGCCATCGCCGGAATAGCCGGGAACTTCATCATTATAGATGCTGGTCCATACATTGTCCGGCTGGAGTGCTTCTGCTTCATATGTGCCCAGTTCAAGGGCGGATGCAGGAAGTGCGGGCATTGCTGCGCAAACGGAAAAGCCCATTGCCGCCGCCAGTGCCGCAGAGATAAACTGATTGCGTGTTTTCTTCATTTCTACCATTCCTTTCATAATGACGAGGATTCCGCACACACAATTTGTCCGGTGTTTCCTCTGTAACTTCATTATACCATAAAATGCACAGAATTTCCAGTTAAATACTGCACAAATCTATGGAAGAAAATTAGGTAAAATGCAACAAGTATTTGCTTTAATGAAGAATCTGTAAACTTTAATGATAATTTGTGAATATGTGGAGGCAGATGGACGGGGCTTTACAGGATTTGGATTATGCCAGCATTCCTGAAAAAACGGCTTCCCCATCAAATGAGGAAGCCGTTATTGTATTCTTGATTATTCCGCATTTACTGCAATCGCTGTAATGACCTCGGAGAGGAGGTTTGCCGGAAGCGGCTCATAGCGGAGGAATTCCATGGTAAAGCTGCCCATGCCGCGTGTTACCTGACGCAGATACATTGCAAAATCATGCATCTCACGAACCGGAACTTCTGCGGTAATGGTGGTTTCGCCCTTGCCTGCCGGCTCCATGCCGAGCACTCTGCCGCGACGCTTGTTCAGCTCACCCATGATGTCGCCGGTGTTGTCGTCCGGTGCAGTAACATTCAGTGTGCTGATGGGTTCAAGCATTACAGGGTCAGCATTCTTCATGCCCTCCTTGTATGCAATGGACGCTGCCATCTTGAATGCCATTTCGGAGGAGTCAACCGGATGATAGGAGCCATCCAGCAGCACTGCCTTCAGACCAACAACAGGACAACCTGCCAGAACGCCCTTCTTTACGCAATCCTGCAAGCCCTTTTCAACTGCCGGGAAGTAGTTCTTCGGTACGGAACCGCCGAATACCTTTTCCTCAAAGATGAGCGTATCGCTTACGCACGGCTCAAAGGCAATCTTAACATGACCATACTGACCATGACCGCCGGACTGCTTCTTGTGCTTGCCCTCTGCCTCTACCTTCTTGCGGATGGTTTCACGATATGCCACCTGCGGCTCGCTCATGAGTACATCCACGCCGAATTTTGCCTTGAGCTTTGCAACGGCAATTTCCAGATGCTGTTCACCCAGACCGGAGAGAATCATTTCCTTTGTCTGCGGATCCTGCTCATAGGTCAGTGTCGGGTCTTCCTCTGTCAGACGCTGCATACCTGCGGAAATCTTGCTTTCATCGCCCTGTGCCTTTGCACGGACTGCCATGGAATAACATGCATGGGGGAATTCCGGCATTTCTGCGGATGCAACTCTTGCAGCTGCGCAGAGGGTATCGCCCGTATTTGCGGAAATCTTCACAGCGGCTACAATATCACCGGCAGATGCAGTCTTGACTTCTGTCTGCTTCTTGCCAAGGAGTGTATAAAGCTTGCCGATTTTTTCTTCTGCGCCAGTCTTGGCATTGACTACGGTGGTATCCGGTGTCAGTGTACCTGCAAGTACCTTGAGGTAGGACATCTTGCCCACGAACGGGTCAGCCACCGTCTTGCAAACCAGAGCTGCCAGCGGTGCGGATGCATCGCATTCCAGAGAAATCATATCATCGTCAGTTGCAGCCTGTGCAGCCGGTACTTCCTGTGCGGAGGGAACGAGCAGCCCGAATTCCTTGAGCAGCATATCCACGCCGGCAAGCGTCAGTGCAGAGGTGCAGACAACGGGGGTGATCATACCATTGTTCATACCGTTGTGAATGCCGTCGATCAGCTCTTTCTGTGTGAATGCTTCACCCTCGAAGAACTTCTCCATCAGCTCCTCATCAGTTTCAGCAACAGCCTCAGAAATGGCAGCAACCAGACCTTCCAGACGGTATTCCTTTTCGGTGATCTCATCGGGCAGGGCAGCTTCTACAGCCTTGCCGGATGCGTCATATTTGTATGCTTTCATTTCGATCAGGTTCACATAGGACACAATTTCGCTGTTCTGGAGCACCGGAACAACAACGGGGCATACGGTCGGGCCGAATACTGTTTTCAGCTCAGTGAGCACGTTGAAGAAGTTCGCGTCCTTGTCGTCGATCTTTGTAATGGCAAACATGGTGGACTTGCCCATCGCCTGTGCAGCGGCATATGCCTTTCTTGTGCCGACATGTACGCCGGATTTTGCGGAAACTGTAATCAGAACCGTATCCGCAGCAGCAATACCGGATTGCATTTCGCCTGCATAGTCAAGGATACCCGGTGTATCGAGCAGGTTAATTTTGTTATCCTCATATGTAAAGGATGCAAGCGCGGTAGAAATAGAACCCTTGCGCTTGATTTCCTCAGGGTCATAGTCACATACTGTAGTACCGTCAGCGATCTTGCCCAGACGGTCGGATGCGCCTGCACAATAGAGCAGTGCTTCAGCGAGGGAAGTTTTACCGGAACCGTGATGACCGGCGAGTGCAATGTTTTTGATGTTTGCCATAGAAAAATCGCTCCTTTATTCTGTGTTTTGTTTTCGTTCAGGAATCGTCCGATGCAGTCGGCAGAGCCATCGCTTGTTCACTCCGTCCATGTTCATCGGCGTTCAGGGGGTACGCTTGTATCATATAGAGAATCCGTTACTGTATAAAATACAGGAGTACAATTACTATTATAACATCTTATTTGAACTTTTGCAATGAACAAGGCACATTTTCTACATATTCTCTATTTTTGTTGCTGTTATTTTAGATAGATTGCACAATGACGGCGTTATTTCCGGCGTATTGGGGGATAAAAAAGCCCCCTCCACCAACGGAAGGGGCAGAATGATTATTTCGCTTGCAGCAATGCCGCTGCCCAGCCCTCTTTTTCATTGACGGCGAGCTTTGTGAAGCCTGCCTGTTCAAGGACATCGAGCACCTCATCGGCACGTTCAATGATAATGCCGGACACGATCAGATACCCCTGTGCTTTCAGGAATTTTCCAAAATAGCCGGACATGGCAATGAGCACATCTGCCACGATATTGGCACAAATCACGTCATAGCCGCTGCCGATGTTGGCGCACAGCTCCTCGTCACTGCAAATATCGCCGCAATATGCCGTGTATCTGTCCGCCCCGATGCCGTTTTTCTCTGCATTTTCCACGGCGGTGCGCACGGAATTATCCACAATATCCACTGCCACAGCGGACTTTGCACCCAGCAGGAGTGCACCGATGGACAGGATACCGCTGCCGCAGCCGAGGTCGAGTACACGGTCATCCTTTTGCAGGATTTTTTCTGTCAGCTCCAGACAGAGCCTTGTGGTGTGATGCTGTCCTGTGCCGAAGCTGGAGGCAGGGTCAATTTCCAGTACAATGCGGTCGTTTCCCTCCGGCAGTTCCTCCCAAGAGGGCTTGATGAGGAGCTTTTCGCCGATGGGCAGGGGCTTGAAATACTGCTTCCAGTTGTTCGCCCAGTCATCCTCTGCGACATTGCCGCAGGTGAGTGCGAGGCTGCCGAAGAATGCAGCATTTTCGGACACTTTGAGCTGCTCCAGAAGATTCTGGACGCTGGCAAGCTGTTCCGCGCCCTGTGCATCATCCGGCAGGTAGAATGTCACCTGTGTATCGCAGTTGGCAAGTCCCATGAGGTCCTCGTCAATATAGTCCCATTTTCCCTCCTTGTCATCGAGGAATTCCTGAAAGGATTCCGCATCCTGAATCGCAAAGCCCTTGACACCATGGTCAGTGAGCATGGCGCAGAGTGCGTCAACAGCAGAAGTTTCCGTTGCAATTGTTACTTCAAACCAGTTCATTTCTGTTTCTCCTTTTTACGCATTTCTTTTTCATAGGCAGTTTTAGCCTGCCGCCATTGTACATATGCCTGCATAAGCTCCTCGGTCGCTGCGCCGGAATCCTGCGCATAGAGCAGTTTGTCGATCCGGTCAAAGAGAACATCCGGTGCACCATAGGGCTGCGCGGCAAGCTCCATGACGGTCGCGCTTTCCGGAAGTCCGCAGATACGGCGCATTCTCTTGAAAATCGCAGCGGCTGCCTGTTCGGGCATCAGTTTTGCGGTGTTTTTGCGGAAACGGTATTCCAGCAAATGGGGCATGAGCAGGTAGCCAAGCAGTGCGAGCAGTGCAAGTCCGAGCAGGACAAAGCCCCAGAGCATGACATAGTAATTCTCTGCCGTTTGCTCCTGTATCTGTTCATTTGCGGCAACGGTCGGCTCAAAATCCAGCCAGCCATAGCCCTCAATGTAGACCTCAGGGTAGCCGTGCGCGTCACGCGCCCTGACAACATGGGTGATCTGGCTGTTGTTGATAACGCCGTCATATTGCTCGGACATACTGAAGCCCTCCACATACCGTGCGGGCAGTCCGGCACTGCGGCAGAGCAGCACCATGGCAGTTGCAAATTCATAGCAGATACCGCGATGCGTGGTCAGGAGGAATTCCTCCACATTGTCCCCTTCCGGTTTCTGGTATCTCAGGTCATAGACAAAGCCAGCATCCGAGAAATAGCGTTCAATGGCACATGCCTTTTCAAAATCGGAATCATACGGTGCAGTCAGCTCCTGTGCCAGTGCGGCAACGGCATCGGACTGGAAATCGAGTTCCTGTGTCAGTGCAAGGTACTCCTGTGCATCGAGGTATTCCTCACGCGCCTGTAAAAGATATTCCGCGGCAGCGGCATCGGTTTCACTGAGAATGGCAGCGGCATCGGCAAGCATTGTGCTGTAATCATCCGGTGCAAATTCGCGGAGAATATTGGAAACCGCTTCAAATTTCGCGTAATCGCTGGAATAATACGTCATTGGCACTGGCACACGGTACCCAAGCTCGTCCTCCTCAAGCGCGAACACGTTCTGCGCTGTGACGGAGAACGGCTGGCTTCCCACTTGCTTCACAGCAGCTGTATGTACGGGGCTTGGCAGAAGTGTGGTATACCAGATATTGGACAGGAGCGTGAAGGATTGCAGCCGTTGTTCCGGCAGCTGTGTACCAGCAGCATTGGTCAGACCATGGGCTGCGGCAAAATCTGCATCAAGCTTTGCAGCGTCAAGCAATCCTTGCAGGAGCATCCGCGGCGGCGAAGCCTGTTCGCTATGGATGCCGATGGGGTAGTCGTAGGCTGTCTCCTTGTGCCATGTATCATCCTCTGTATAATAGGAATACGTCTGTGAGCGCAGGTGGAGGGATTCCGTGGCATTGAGATAGTACAGGGTTTTTCCGCTGCTGGAGAACATGACGGAATTGTCGGTGGTATCGGTGAACACGCTGATGGCTTCGAGAAGCATATCCGACAAACTGCTGTTGCCCATGGCATTCTCGATGAATTCTCTGTCCGCGTTAATGTGCGGCTTGGGAACAACGGCAGCGAGGATGCTGAAAATGGTCACATAGACGGCAACGGAAAGGTTGCTGTGCAGTCCGTTCAGGCGGCGCACATCGGGGCTTTCACGCAGCTGACGGCAATAAATCATCAGCAGGAAATAGGAGGCAAGGAGGATGATAACGAGCAGCGCGTCCATCTGCAAGCCTTCTTTTGCGTACAAGCTCAAGGGGATGAGCATGATGAGGAACTGCATGACCATGCGGTAGCGCACCTTGCCGAAATAGTACACGGCACTGCTCAAAAATCCCGTCATCAGGAGGAAAATGGCAATGGTGTACCAGAGTGAGAAATCCATGACGCTCTGTGGTGTCAGGAACCATACCAGAAAGTAAATGGGGTAGTCCTGATAGCCGATGTCAACGAATATGGACACGGCATACAATCCGAGCACAAGAAAGCCAAGGTAGGCAAGCGGCCCGATGAAGCGGTGCTTTGCGACAAAATCGTAGAATTTCGAGAGCACAAAGGTCAGGAAAATGCAGATAATCGTGTACACCCAAGTCATGCCGCTGTGGTAGTATTCCATGGCGGTGGTGACAAGCATGATGGTGTAGAGCTGCACGGGGTCGCCGCAGAGCGTTTTCAGGAAACGCAGAACGGGATGCTGTGCAAGCTTTTGTAAGGTATTCCACATCTGCACCACCTCATTTCTGCACCGCGGTCATTGTGAAATCCGCTGCAATCGTCCAAAGCGCGTCCGTATGGGGTATCTGTGTAAGCTGGAGCTGTTCGGGGACGATGCAGGAAATATGACCATGGTCGTGGAATTCCGCCAATTCCTGTGCCAGTACGGCATCGGGGTTTGCGGTGTAAATCAGATACGCGCCAGCCTTATCCTGCAAGGCAGAACGGTCAATGCGGAAGCCATCGTTCCGGAAATCCGCAGTGGCAAGCTCCACAGCAGTTTCACGCACAGCGTCCTCTGTTTCGAGAATCCGCTGCTGCCAGTTTCCCTCAGTCGCATAGCGGAGGGTGCAGGCAATCCCCTGCTGCACGAGCAGCACCAGAAAACCAAGTGCGCCCTCTATCAGGGTGTCGCGCATGGAAAGCTCCTGTTCGTCCTCGGTCATGCGCAAATCCAGTACCACCACCGGACGAACGGCAGAAGCTGCCTCATCCATGCGCACCATGAGCTTTCCGCGCTTGGCAGAGAGCTTCCAGTTGATGCGCCGCAGGCTGTCGCCCTCGACATAATCGCGGTGAATGTAGCCGGGCATGGACACGGACGAAAATGCCGCGGCAGATTCCTCCTCCTCCTCATCCTGCGTGAGTACTGCATCGCTGACGCTGTGCAGCAGTACGCCGGCATTGGTCAGGGAGGGAACTGGTGGAATTACGCCGATTTTCAGGCATTGGGGGAGATTTTCGAGGGGGAAGTGCAAAAGTCCCAGATAATCGGAAACCTCTGCCTGTGAAAGCAAAGCATTGGCGCAGCCGTCATGGAGCGCGGTCATGGGAAACTCGATTTCCTGCGGCTGCTTGGGGGAAAGTGCCGTCTGTACGGCACGGTCATCCTGCACCTGCAATACAGCACTGGCTGCAAGGCGGATGCGCAGAAAAGGAATGGGCAGAAATCCATCCGCACGAAGCTGTATCTGAACGGAACATTGTCTGCCCTTTGCAATATATTCGGGTGCACGAAGCTGCATACTGACTCTTTTTTTTGCAAAAACTGCAAGCAGAATGGACAGCAGCGGCGCGATAATCAGGAAGCTAAAGACAACCACGCCGATGTCACCATCAAGATGGAATGTAAAGGCATATGCCATCGCAAACATCAGCAGCAATGCTGCAGCGAGTTTTCCGTATGCAAGAATGTTCTGTAATCTGTTTTTCTGATTCATGGCATCACTATACTGCGGCATTTGCCGGAACGGGGATGGTGTCAAGCAGCTGGCGCACGAAAACATCCGGCGTACCAAGGCTGTTTCTGCCCTTGGGGGACAGGAGAATACGGTGTGCAAGCACGGGAACGGCGAGAGCCTTTACATCGTCTGGAGTGGCAAAACTTCTGCCATGCACAAATGCGGACGCGCGGATCGCCTTGTAGCAGGCAATGCTGCCGCGAGGGCTGACACCGAGCGTTGTCAGGTCGCTTTCACGCGTTGCACGGACAATGGCAAGGATGTATTCCTTGACAGCGTCGGATACCTGCACCTGCGATACGCGCTCCATCAGGGAGCATACCTGTGCAATGGTGAGCACCGGTTCTGTGATGTTGGAAATGGGATTGCCCACTCCGTTGCGGTCGAGAATGGAAAGCTCCTCCTGCAAGGTGGGATAGCCCATGGAAATTTTCATAAAGAATCTGTCCATCTGTGCTTCGGGAAGATGATATGTACCATAGGTTTCCACGGGATTCTGCGTGGCAATCACCATGAACGGTGTCGGCAGGACATGGGTCTGTCCGTCCAGACTGATCTGATGTTCCTCCATGATTTCCAGCAGCGCGGACTGTACCTTGGGGGAGGCACGGTTGATCTCATCGGCGAGCAGGAAATTACAAATTGCCGCACCTGCGCGGTATTCGAGTGAACCGTCCTGCTGGTTGACCACGGAATAGCCCGTAATATCGGAGGGCATGATATCCGGTGTCAGCTGGATACGGTGGAATTCACCGCCCACGGAACGGGACAATGCGGCGGCAAGCTGTGTTTTTCCGACACCGGGCACGTCCTCAAGGAGGATATGTCCGCCGCAGAGCATGGCAATGGCTGCCTGTAAGATGGTTTCTTCCTTGCCGACAATGACCTTACTGGTACAGTCAAGCAATGCGCGAATCTCAGTTTGCATATTTAATCCTCCATTATTGTAGTGCCTTGACTTGTTTGTAGTATTCTTTTACTGCTGCGGTGATGGGCTTGGACGCAGTGTCCTTGAGAATGGCATTCAGCTCTGCGGTCGTGGTTGACGCACCGGAGAAATCACCGGATACTGCGCAAATCATCGTCTGCACATCCACCACAAGCAATCCATCATCGGCAAGACTGCCGCGCTGGGCATCGGCATAGCTTTGCAGGGAATTGGCGGTCTGCCATGTACGCGTATCGACAAGCAGAACGCTGAAATGCTTGCTCTCGTCCTTGATGGCATCCTCTGCTATTTCGCAGAACTGCGCATATTGCTCCTTGCTGAGAATGCCGCTGTAATCAAAGATGGTATCGGGCATCTGGTCGGCAAGGGAAAAAATCTGGTCAACTGCCGCGGCGTAGTCCTGTGTGACAATATGCGGCGTTGCCTTGGTGATGGCAAGCGTCAGCGCATCCTGCGGCAGATAGTGGCTGCACATGCCGGATGTGTGAATCAAGTCCTTGCCTGTCATATTGTTGACGAGCACCAGAAATCCCGATGTACCTGCGCCGTAGAGGGAATTGTAATACTCCGCTGCAAAGGCTTCAGGGGTCAGGGTGGAAAGGTCGTTGGTAATGACGGCGGCAACCTGAATGCCTGAATTCTGCGCAATTGCTTCTGCCCGTTCGTTGAGCGTTTTCAGGGAATCCCTGTCAATCGTGCCGGTTTCATCGGACACATGACCTTTCTGTGCAGTAAGCTGCTCAGCGCGTTGTGCGATGGTCAGCCCTGTAATATCCGCAGGCGTGGGTTTCTGTGTTTCCACGGTTGTCTGCGTAGGCACGGGCACGGTGGTCGCTGCGGTCGTGGTCGTTTCTGCCGGAGATTCCGCAGGCTCTTCACCGCATGAAACAAAGCCCATGCAGCAGGCAGCAAGTGCCAGCAAAAATGCGGTCTTTTTTCCCATGTTGCTTCCTCATTTCGTTGTTGCATATACAGTTTCCTGTAAAATTCTCGTGTTTTCTGCAAAATCCACGGTCAGCACGGACTGACCATTCACTGTCTGTCCCGACCATGTACCCTCTGCCGGAATCTGGAGCTGCTCGGTTTCATAGCCAAGCACAAAGGGTGCACGGAGAGAGAGCAGGTAGAGTTCCCCTGTGGACATATTCGTCCCCACATTGGGCAGTGCGGAGGACAAAAGCTCCGGTACTGCCGTAACGGCGCGCGTCCGGATATTTCCGAACAGCTGCGTCATCACCTCGCGCTGTCTGGAGGTGCGTTCAAAATCTGCATTGCCGACATAGCGGATACGGGCATAGGACAATGCCTGCTTGCCGCTGAGCCGGAAGCTGCCGCCGCTTTCGAGCAGGTCGGCTTCACGCGCATCCCCCATCAGTCCATTGACCTCGCTGATGAGAATTTCATTGAGTGCCCGTGCCTCCGCGTCGGACATGGTGATGTCCACACCGCCGAATGCGTCAATAATGCCGGCAAATCCAGTAAAGCTGACGTTCAGGCAGTGGTCAACACTGACACCGTAATTTTGTTCGAGCGTGTCCATGAGCAGCTCCGCGCCGCCGTAGGCATAGGCAGCATTGAGCTTATCCTTGCCGTGGTCGGGAATCTGCACATATGCGTCACGCATGAAAGATGTCATGTACATCGTGCGTGTTTTGGAATTGAGGGAAACGAGAATCATGGAATCCGAGCGTCCGCGCTCACTGGCATCACGGGCATCCGTGCCAATGAGCAGAACACTGGTCACATGGGCAGCATGGAGTGTACCGTCCGTGACAAGCCGTTCCCCTGCCGGCAGATGTTCAAGCCGGCTGATTAAGAGCAGTGCCACACAGCTGTAGAGCAGGAACACTGCCGCGATTGTCGCTGCAATGCCGCGCAGCCATTTTGCCACCGGATTGCGGCGGCGTTTCTTCGGCTTTGCAGGCTTCTGTGCCGGCTGTACTGCCTTGCGCTGCTGCGGCTTTACCGGCTGCGGAGAATGCTGCGGCTTCTTCTGCGGTGCAGAGGATCGTGCCGGTGCTGCCGGTTTCTGATTTGCCTGACGCTGCGGCAAAGGTGCTGCGCGCCGGCGTTCAAATTCTGTATCGAATTCTGTATCACGAAAAGGTGTACGGAACTGCATGGTATCCTTCCCGTAGCTTTTGCGCTCCTGTGCCGCGCTGTCCGTTTCCGGCTTTTTTGCCGCAGATTCCGGTTTTTTCGCAGCCGGAGCAATTGGCTTTTTCGCCGCAGATTCCGGTTTTTTCACAACCGGAGCATCCGGTTTTTTCAGCTTTGGGGGCGGTAGATCCACAGGCTTTGGCTGTACAGGCACTTGCGCCTGTGAAAAGGCAGGGGGAATTTCATGCGGCGGTTCGGGATTGGACGCACCGCCCGTCACATACTTGCGCGGACGGGGCAGGTCGGAGCCGCTGCTGTATTCCTGCTCCTGATTCGGGTAATCTTGCATGGATGATTCCTTTCTGTCTGCTTAGGGCAATACCGCACTAAACCTGTGCGTTATTGCCTTAGGAAATTCGGCGAAGATTCGCCGCAAGCAGGGTAATGGCAGCACCGACACCCTGCAGCAGGAGCATCCAGACGGGCGACAAGCCCACACTCAGAACCTCCTCCATCAGGACGATGATGATACCGAGCAGGATGGATACGGCTTGAATGATAGTGCCGATGGTGGCAACTCTGCGGATGGCTTTCGCACCGAGTACGAGCTGTGCCATACCGCTGAATGTGCCGGAACATGCCATGGATGCGCTCATATTTTCCACATGTGCGGTTTCTGCGGCATAATCCTGCTGCAATTTGGCAGGGAGAATCTTGATGTTCTCCGGCGGAATGTCAAAGAGCGTGGAAACACGCTGAAT
This sequence comes from Ruminococcus sp., assembly GCA_015066845.1. Lineage (GTDB taxonomy): Bacteria > Bacillota > Clostridia > Oscillospirales > Ruminococcaceae > UBA3855. The sequence goes on from SVNO01000034.1 coordinate 15,910, forward strand.
GGTAATCATCGCATCCGCGCTGTGCAGGATCATGCAGATGCCGCGTCTTGCGACATGCTTTGCCCAGTACTGCACCTGCGGGTCGGCAGTCAGCTCCACGAGGAACATTGCCGACAGGTTACCGGAAACGGAGAGGTACACTGCCTCCTTGCCGCTTCCGAGCAGCTCGGCTTCCTTGTTCTTTGCCGGCATACCCTCGATATTGTGGCTGAGCATCAGCTCACGGTTACCCAGAAGCACACGCTGGTTGTTTATCCAGCCGCAAAGTCCCATGGAATCCTCATAGACGTAATTTTCCACCGGATAGAGCTTATTCGGCTTTCCGGCAAGCACTTCCTTGAAAATGCCGCTGAGAACGCTGCCTGCGTGGAAAGACAGACTTGCCGCTGCCAGCAGACTTTCCTCCGGACGGATGGTGGAGAACATTTTCACGCCTGCAAGCTTGACAGAGCCATCCGGAAACATGGAGGACGCGTCAAACATCATGGAATTGGTATCGTAGAAATCATCCACACTCTGGTAGCCGAGCATGAGCGCATCATTGCGCACCATCCGGCGGATCGCCTTGTACATCGGCAGGTTTGCCACAAATGTGATGGCAGCACAGCCGCTGACGGATGCGAACATGGAAAAGACCATCAGACCATAAACGGGTGTCTGCGCCTTGAGGAAGGTCAGCAGAATGGCGAGTACCGCAGAAGTAATCACGCAAATGGGGGCTGTCGGACGGCAGAACCGGTCGGAAATGTCTGCGGAATATGTATATTTCCGGAAATCTGCCATGCAGTCCGTGCGGCGCATTGCAGTCAGAATCGGGAAATCACCGAGTACTCCTCTGGTGATGGTTTCTGCGCGGTTTTCATCCTCCACCACGCGCAGACCATAACAGCAGCAGCGTTTTGCAGCAAGCCGCAGATTGGTTTCCTCACGGTTGACAATCAGCAGCTTACCCACGGAATGCAGCAGCAGTACGAGCACTGCACAGGGCATGTACAGCTGAATGATACCGCTTTCCATTGTGCCGGGGGCAACGAATGCAGAAAAGGATGCAGCAAGACAGCTGGTCAATGCCACCGCAGCAAGGCTGTCGGTGTCGGCATGGAATGTCACCAGCCGCTTGAAGCCATTCTTCAGCACGGGATAGCAAACCACTGCGGACGCAAATCCAAGTACGGTCTGAATGCCGGCAAGGGTATGGTCGGACATTGCTGCCATCCAGTCTACGGAGAGAATGTTTTTGAACGAAAGGAAGCCGCTGATGAGCATCACAAGCGTCAGTGCCATAATTCGGAAACTGATGGCTTCCCGCAGCTCTGCAATATCGCTGCGGATGTCGGCTGCATTTTCCAGCTCCATCCGGTCGGACATGAGCTGCTGCTGCCGCTTGGTTTCCGCCTCTGCCTCCTCCGGTGTACGGCTGATGTCAATATCCAGTGAATCCGCATCCGTCAGGCTGCCGGAGCTGAGATTGATGCTGGTTTTTTCCGCGCGCGGTGCAGGTTCGACATCCACCGGCTGTACCGGCTCAGGGTCGGGAATCTGCGCCACGGGCACAACGTCAAGTGTATTGAGGTGGAGCGTTTCCGTACCGAATGCAGTCACATCATCCCGATTGACTTTCTTACGGTGACGTGCCTTTTTCGCGCCGTGAATCTGGGTGTACAGATACTCGCCCTCCGGACGCTCCTTATCGTAGGTATAGCCTTCCTCCTCGGCTGCACCGCGCTTCTTGCGCTTCTTGCGCTTCAGCATTTCCTTGGCACGGGTGGAATCACTCATACGGCGGATTTTCGGCGTATCGCCCATCACCGGCTGCAAGGGCTTGCGTTCCTCCTGTTCGGGCTGGGCTGGCGTGGAAGATCCATTGACACGCATGGGCATGTTGTCAATCTCCATCGCCGAGGACTGAATGAAGGACACTCTGGACCTGTCCACCGTCATCGGGGGACGGCGGCTGGCATAATGCGGCTTTCCGGAATTGCGGTCAGCTGCCGCCTGTGCGAAAGCATCCTTATACTGCCGTTTCTGTACGGCTTCGGTAATATCGGAAATATCCGGTGACGACTTCGGTGCAGGTGCTTCCTGCACTGACTGTTCCGGCTTTGTCTGCGCCTTTTCCGGTTCTGCCGGCTCTTTTTTTGTCGCGGCAGAGCTGGGCGCATATTCGTTGAGAATATCCTCAAGCGTCATGTTTTGTTTTCCCATCTCTATGTAGACTCCTATCCTCTCTGACGTACAACTTCATACATGAAAATTCCTGCTGCAACGGATGCATTCAGGGACGTGATTTTGCCATGCATCGGGAGCTTGACAAGAAAATCACATTTCTCCCGAATCAGGCGGCTCATGCCAAATCCCTCTGAACCGATGACCAGAGCCACTGCACCGTCAAATTTCGTATCGGTGTACAGGCTGCCGTTCATGTCCGTGCCATAGATCCAGACACCGGCTTTCTTGAGCTTTTCGATGGCTGCGGCAAGGTTGGAAACCCTTGCGACCGGCAGCCAGCTCGCTGCGCCTGCGGAGGTTTTATGTACGGTCGGCGTGAGCATGGCACTGCGGCGTTTGGGGATGATGATGCCATCCGCGCCCGCTGTTTCCGCTGTCCGGATGATTGCCCCCAGATTGTGGGGATCCTCGATCTCATCGCAGATGATGATGAACGGTGCAGTTCCCTTTTTTGCGGAAACCTCCAGCAATTCCTCCACTGTCACATACTCCGCACATGCACCAAAAGCAATTACGCCCTGATGTACGCCATCGGTCATCTGGGAAAGCTTCTGGTCGCTGACAGTTTTCACCACTGCACCCTTTTCCTGTGCCAGCGCACGGATTTCATGCAGACCTGCACCGCCGCTGACATATACTGTATCAATCGGCTGTCCGCTGCGCAACGCTTCGCGGACAGGATTGCGTCCGATAATCATATTATCTCGTTCTGAAATTTCCATTTCTTTCTTAGGCATGGTATCACCTTTCTCGTTCTGTAGAATTTCTCTATGCGTATACTATTTATTATACCATGAATCCGTTGGAATTACAAGTGCTTTTCACTGTATTTCCAAAAAATTTTAAGGCAATACCGCACAAGGAACAGTGCATCCGCTTTGCATCAGCGACTGCCGGCACTCGCTGACGCTCGTTGGGCATCTGTTTAAGATTTACTGCGGATTTTTCGGGCAAAGATGATATGCGCAGGCGGTCTTTGTGCGGTGCTGCCTCAGGACATCAGCAGCCAGACAAGCGCGGCACTTGCACAGCCAAGCAGGAACATCCCTATTCCGTGCAGCCTCTGCCTGCGCCTGCCGGTGGGGGCATTGCGGACGTAGCCCTCACTTTCCGCGCGCGCGTCCTGCATGGGAACTTCCGTCACATCCGGCCGCAGATAGAGCACCGCGCGTTCAAAATACAGGCTGTCGGGATGGTTGATTTCAATTACCTTCCGGTTCACACCTTTTATCATGGAAAAACCGCCTTTCTTTGGGGATACAGCGGTAGTTTTCCACAATTTTTCTGCAATATACAAGCTGTATTCAAATTTCTCCACCGACTTTTCAACACGCTTGTGGAAAAGAACGTGGATACGCAGGTTTTCAAATCCCTCTTTGTTGAAAAAACTGTTGAAACAGTTGAAAACCAACGTGTCCATGGCTTTTTTCGACTGTGTTGAAAATTTCCCGACATGAAATTACAAATTGTAGTGGAAGAAATTGTACATGTCGATTTTTATTGAAATATAGCGATTTTTCGCGCTCAGGAACATGCGTTTTTTATGGCTGTGATCCCCCTGTTTTACCAATGTCATCAACGTTAGGAAAGTTGTGCAAAGATTGCCCCCTGCCCCCTCCCAAAGGGAGGGGGATTATGGGAGGCGGCTGCACCGCCTCCATCGCCCAAGGGGCTGCGCCCCTTGGAACTCCGCTTAAGTTGATGACATTGCCTATTTTACGAGGTTGTGCTCGACCTGTCCAATTTTCCCCGATGTGGTGCAGGCGACTGTGGACATAGCAAACAGGACATCCGTTGCACCGACCTGTGTCAGAAAGCTCTGCGCATTTAGGTCAAAATAACGGAAGTCGCACAGGTAAATCTGAGAAAAGGACTGCGTGAGGAAGGGCACGAGGGCATTGCCGTAGCTGTCCTTGAAAATGACGAGTACACGGTCATTTTCCACGCCGGTTTCCACATGGAGAATGCAGTCATCACGTCCGACAAAAACGGTATAGCTCGCGCCGATGCTGTTATTTTCAAAGAACAGTGTACTTTCCTTGGGATTGGAAAAGGCGGTATTGTAATAGGTGCACAGCAGGCTGTCCACGTTTGCCGGCTTGTAGTAAGTGAACTGCTCCGGCGCATTTCTCAGCTCGGAAACACCGTTCACCGCACAGAATGCGCCCACATAGCCCTCACGCGTCACCGCTTCGTAGGTGTCGAGTGCGGCAAAGGGCACTTCCGCCGTCAGTGCAAACTGCTCGGCTGCATAGTAGGCAGCAAGGGGCTGCCAGTGGTAGTCCGTACGCGAATACAGGGGTTCTTCTGTATGCGCACCAATGGCATCATAGACGGGAACAGGCGTAACACCATCCAGATTTTCCGCGATATTCAGGTAATTATCCAGCTGGCTGCCGTACTGCCCTGCAACCTCCTCCGGCGTATAGTACGCCGCGGACGTGGGGACGACCATGCACCAGACGCGCGCCGTTTCCCCAAGGGCTGCCTGATAGCTGTTGAGTGCCTGCGCATAACGAACGCCGTTTTTCATGCCGCCGGAAAAAAGCTCAAGTGCCCGTGCTTCGGGCGTACCGCTGTCCCTGACCATTACGCCGCCGTACATCGCAATTTTTCCGTACTCCGGTGCAGGCGGCTCCGGTTCGGTGGATTCCGTGGTGGTCGTGGTTTCGGTGGTCGTGGTCGTCGTGGCAGTGGTCGTGGTGGTGGTAGTAGTGGTGGTAGTAGTGGTGGCTTTGGTCGTGGCTTTGGTTGTAGCTTTGGTCGTGGCTTTAGTGGTAGTTTCAGTGGTCTGCGTGGTGGATTCTGTATGCTCCGGCGCATTCGCCTGCGTCTGCGGCAAGCCACAGGCAGTGAGCAGAAATGCGCATAAAATCGGGAAAAGCCTTTTCATTCTGTTCTCCTTATCTTTCTCTGCAATGTCAAAAAGCCGGTAACGAATTACCGGCTTTTCTACTGTTTTCATTTGATCAGGGAGGTGTTACAGGTGCTGTGGTATAACCTACCAGCCCGTAGAAACGCTCCGAATAATCGGCAAGTACTCTGCCACTCATCATCATGGTGTCGTAATTGACTGCGGACAATTCAGTCGGCTGGGATTTTTCACCAGCGGCATTGTTGGAAGAATACATACCAACAATATTGGCAGTTGTATTCTGCGCAGAAATCGCACCCTTTACGGAATAATCCTCAATACAGATCGCCCAGTTGGTATCCTCCGCATCGGATACAAGGGCGTTGATTTCGTCCACCAGCGTTATGATGGAAACATCAGCAACCGATGTAGAGGTGCGGTCTACAGGAGCCAGTACGGATTCCACGGATGCACCATTGGTGGTCAGAATCGTACCGTTGCGGTTGTATTCCACAATCAGAAGTCCGGAAAACGGGCTTTCATCGGGTGCGGTACGGTCAAGCACCTCAAACCGCTGCAGCTGCGTCTGTGCACCATTGTATACCATGCGCGCGTTGTTGTTCTCATCCTTGATTCTGGAGGAACGGTAATAGTTCATCATACTCGGCGCAAGAATTGCTGCCAACACGCCGATGATGGCGAGTACAACGATCAGCTCCATCAGGGTGAAGCCTTTTAATTTTCTGAATCTCTTCATCGTAAATCCACCTCATTCTATTGGTCACTGCCGGCAGCCGCCGGTATGTAGTCGGACGATTATTAATAATAGTATACCATTTTACAGCGCAAAAGTCAACACATTTCCGACAATTTGCCGGATACGCATCCTCCAAAATTCTGCCCCGTTTTTTCAGCAGTTTTCACAAATTCACATTAAACACCGGTTTCTGCAAATGTGATGAATGCAGCAAGATCCTGTGTCGGACGCTTTTGATAGTTCGGGTGCGGATAAGTACCGACATATGCGTCCGTATCATGACGCTGATAACAGGAAGCCATTGCACAGCCATCCTCTACCTTGATTGCCCATACTTCGCCCTGAACGGTGTTGAAGTAATAATAGACAGCCTTCTCAAAATCCGCATCGTAGGTCAGTCCGCCGCCAGCATGGGCACTATCTGTATAAATGCCATTCGGAATCGAACCGACATCAGTATCTGTTTCGCGGCAAGCTGTCATGCCGGCATTCTGCAGCGTTTTTGCCGTAGAATTTGCATTGCTGTATTTTGCCTTATCTACATAACCAATCAGCGTCGGCAGAAGAATTGCACCGAGCACACCGATGATGGCAATTACAACAATCAATTCAACCAGAGTAAAACCCTTCACTGTACTCTTTTTCACGATAATTCTCCTTCTTTCTTATCGCAGTAAAATAATGTTACAGCTCGTATACCTACAAGCTTACATAATACATTATACCACAGTATTCACAATCTGTCAATAGTTTTTTGAAAAAAAATTAAATTTATTATGTGAAAAACTGTTGCCAATCTTCGAATAGAATGGTATAATAATACTGTGAGTATCGCAGCGAGGCGATACCGGACTGAAAACTGCAAGGAGTTACCAATGGCAAAGAGATTCACACAATTACTCTGCATACTGCTCAGCGCGGCACTGCTGTTTCTGTGCACATCCTGCGGCAAAGATGAGCAAACCGGCATGGGCTTCCTGTTCACCTGTGCGCTTCCCGGCAATCCTGCCTGTCTTGATCCGCAGTACACGGACAATCCCAACGCAGACACGGTGATCACCAACATCATGGAGGGGCTTGTACGGCTGGACGAAAACGGCGTGATTCAGCCTGCCGGTGCAGAGAGCTATACAGTTTCGGAGGATGGCTTATATTATATGTTCAACCTGCGCAAGGACGCTTGCTGGTACAAAAGCGGCATGGAGGAGGACGAAACCATTCCTGTGACGGCGTACGATTATATTTTCGCATTTGAGCGCATGTTCCGCAAGGAAACGCAATCTCCGTATGCGGCAAAATTCACCTGTCTGAAAAATGCCAATGCCATTATGGCAGGCACACAGGATGTCAGTGCACTGGGCATTTCCGCGCCCGACCGCACGACCGTCATTTTCCAGCTGGAATACACAAATGCAGAATTCCTGAACCTGCTGGCGCAGCCCTGTGCCGTACCGTGCAACAAGTCCTTTTTCCAGACCACCAACGGCAGGTACGGGCTGGATCTGGACACGGTGCTGTGCAATGGCGCGTTCTATCTGACGAAGTGGAATTATGATGTGTACGGCAAGGACAATTTCATGAATTTCCGCAAGAATCCGACGCATTATGACGCGGAGAACATTGCCCCGTCAAGTCTGACATTCCGCATTCTGAAATCACAGGCGGATGCAGACGCATATTTTGCAGACGGCGGTGCAGACGTACTGGCAACACTGAGCAACAGCACGGCATATGCGGAGTCCAAGAATTACACGGTGACATCAGGATATGCGCAGACGATGGGTTTGATTTTCCATCCGGACAATGAAATCCTGCAAAACACCGACCTGCGGCTTGCGCTTGCATATGCGATCGACCGCACGGCATATGCGCCGAAGCTCAGCGCGGATTTGCAGCCTGCTTATGGCGTGATACCGCCGGCAGTGAATCTGCTGGGCAGTTCCTATCGGGAGATGTATGCGGACGAACCGCTTGCCCTCCCCTACGACCCTGTAAAAGCTACGGAGCTGTTTGCGAAAGCAGAAAAGGCATTGCAGCTCAATTCCATGAACACCATCCGCATTCTGGTATCGAACGACATCAAGGACACAGAAGCATTGCTGACCATCTGTCAGGAATGGCAGACATTGTTCGGGCAGTATATCGGACTGGAAACGGTTTCACAGGACGAATATGAAAAGCGCATTGCATCGGGCGATTACAGCATCGCACTGTTCAGCGTTGGCCCGAATCGTGACAGCTGTTATGAAACACTCCAGCGGTTTGCCGCAGAGCAGAAGCGGCTGGGATTTGTCAGCGAGGAATTTTCGGGAATCATGGCAGGGCTTGCCAGTGCCGGAAAGCTGGCGGATACAGTGGAGCTGTACGGTGCAGCAGAACGTGCGATTCTGGAAACGAATGCATTCATTCCCCTGTTCTACAAGAATTCCTATCTGATTTGCACGGCAGGCAATCAGGATTTGAGATTTGACGCATTTTCGGGAGCTGTGGACTTCCGGTACGCAAAGCATTTTGCAGATTAACAAGAAGGATACTTCTGAAAGTCCTCCCAGTCTGTCGAAAAACTATCCTCTTATGCCGGAGGCAATGGAAAAGTTTTTGGTCGAGCTTTTTTCAAAAAGCTCGTGGGTGTCCAGAGGGCAACGCCCTCTGGTCGCGCACCGCAGTGCGCGAAATCT
>SVNO01000035.1 GCA_015066845.1 Ruminococcus sp.
CAAATCCACTACAAAAGCCACTACTACCAAGAAAACCACAGCTAAGGTAACAACCACCAAACCTGCAACCACCACCAAGGCAACTACTGCCAAATCCACCACAAAAGCCACTACTACCAAGAAAACCACAGCTAAGGTAACAACCACAAAACCTGCAACCACCACCAAGGCAACTACCGCCAAATCCACCACAAAAGCCACCACCACCAAGGCAACGACCACGAAACCAACAACAAAACCCACCACCACAACCAAAGTAACCACGAAACCGACTACCAAACCCACCACCACAACGACAACGACCACAACCCCGAAACCCACAACAACGACAACAACCACATCCACCACCACAACTACCACTACGACTACCACAAGTACGACCACTACGACAACTACCACAACGACTACAACGAGCACGACCACAACGACTACAACAAGTACGACCACTACGACAACTACCACAACGACTACAACGAGCACGACTACAACGACTACAACAAGTACAACCACTACGACAACTACCACAACAACTACAACGAGTACGACCACTACGACAACTACTACAACAACCACAACGACTACAACCTCAGCCACAACCACCACGACCACAGAAAGCACAAAACCGCCGCAGTATCAGAACGGCGTACTCAGTGCAACGGGCGTGGACGTGATACCGACATTGAAGGAAGGGGAGAAATTCCCTCTCAGCGGTGAAATCACCTCATCCGGCAACAGAATCAAGGCAATTTCCGCGCTTGTGTATGACACGGCAGGGAACACGATGCTTTCGGCAGATGCGTACACGGATGCACAGAGCTACAATCTTTCACAAATCAGCCTTGCCTTTGAAAACCTCCCTGCAGGAGAATACATTTATAGAGTATTCGTTGCGGTAGTGGACGGCAAAGCAACGCCGCTGGTTTATCAGGAATTCACAATTACCCCCAGACCGGTGCAGGAGGACGCGCTCATCCTCTCCGGCGGTACAGTGACCACGGACATGGTGATGGGAACGCCGATGTTTGTACAGGGCGTGATTACATCATCCGTTTCCAAACTCAGCAGCGTCACGGTGGGCATATTTGATGCCGACGGCGTAATGGTGACCGGCAATACTGTGACACCGGACGCGCTTGTGTATGACGTAGCTGCGCTTGACGCGTTTGTCACATTTGACCGCCTCCCAGCCGGCAGCTATGAATACCGCGTGATTGCGAGCAATGCTACTTATACCGACTACGTTCTTGCCAACCAGTATTTCCGCGTGATTTCACCGGGGGAGGATACCCTTACACTGGAACGGCGGTTCCTCATTCCGAATCTGGTCTGCGGAAATTATGTGAATCTCGGCGGCACGGCAACTTCCACCGGCTCAGTCATGACGGAACTGATTGCCGGCGTGTACCGCGCTTCCGGTGAGGTTGTCAAGGAGCAGCGGATTGCACCGAATGCACAGACCTGCGAACTGCATGATATTGACGCACAATCGCTCTTTACGGGACTTGCGCCGGGAACGTACTACCTACGCATTTCCGCATCCAATGCCACATACCTCGATGCGATCCTGTGTGATTACAAATTTACTGTATCGGCATTGGCGAAATAAAGGCAACACCGCATAAAGATGTGCGGCTGTTAAAATGAGGCTGCACGTTCTTCGTGCAGCCTCAAATCTTAACAATTATCCTTAATAATCACAATCGGAATCGGGGGACAATTCGTGCGGTTGACGAACGGCATCTCCACCACTGTGAATTTCCGGTTATCCAGTGTCGGGAGATACTCCAGAATCGCGTCACGCTCCTCAAAACCCGTATCCCTGCCGTAATAGATGATCAGCGTCATAATACCGCCGTTTTTCAGCAGCCGCAGCCCTTGCTCAATCGCTGCAATGCTCGTTTCCTTGCGCGTGTTGATGCTGTGGTCGCCCTTGGGCAGCCAGCCGAAATTGAACGTGATCAGGGAAATGCTCTCCGGTGCAAAATGCTGCTCCATCTCACTGTGGCTTTTCAGCATCACCTGCGCCCGATGTGCAACCCCATGCTCCGCAAGCAGGGCTTTCGTGCTGTCCACAGCCTCCTGCTGAATGTCAAATGCCGTCACATGACCGCTATCTCCCACAAGCCGGCAGAGATGCAGCGTGTCAAAGCCGCGTCCGGCTGTCGCGTCTATGCAGTGGTCGCCCTCCTGTACATGCTCGTCCAATATCCGGTTGATAATGTCGAGCGCGCTGAATGATGTCATTCGTTTCATCCGTTTTCCTCCTTTGTCAGAACATTTCCCGATAATGCAGGCAGGAAAGCATTACGCTGTGCTTCCCGAAATACTCCGGCACGGTGCTTTCCTTTGTACTTTCCAGATGAATGCTCCCTTCATGCTCCTCCGATGCCGGAAAGCGTAGAATACAGCTGCGGATGCCTTGTGCACTGTCCGTGTGCAGCATCCAGCTGCCGCCGTGTGCCGTGCAGAACTGGTGCAGGATCATGCGCTCTGCCTGTGCACCGTTCGCGGAAATGTCCGTGATCCGCTGTACATCCTCCAACGGCAGCGGCGTATCCTCCGCCGATACCGTCAGCACTGCACCATCCTGCTGCGCAAGCGATATGCGCAGGGACAGGAAACAAGTACTGTCCGCACAGCAAAGCACGACCGCCGCCAGAAGCGCGGAAACAAGTGCGTCCGGATTGCCGTTGGCATACAGATTCTCCGTTGTACAGTCCATCTCCACGTTCATACAACGCTCCAGAATCCGCACAAGCTGCGCATAGGACTGGCGCAGCACGGACTGCACACAGAACGTCACAGGGAGCTGCGTGTCACTGCGCATCTGTTCTGTCAGATTGTGCAGGTAGACCGAGCGATACACGCGGTAGCAGCTGCCCATAATCGTGTTGAGCATCCACCGATGGTCCTGCAATTGTTCACGGTCAAAAGTCTGGTTGAGAACAAAGCAGGCATTGGAAATGCTCTGAATTGCTGTGGTCACTTCCGCCGGATCGAGCCGCAATGGCTGTTCATCGGGGAATATTTCTGCAATCCGCAGCCCGTCCTGCATATTGCACAGAAGCCGGCAGGTGTAGGGCAGCCCGTCAAGCTGGAAATGATGGGTGGCATGTTCCGTCTGGTTGGGGGAAATACCAAGCAGCGTAGGGAGTGAACCGATCGTCACCGGCTCTTTATTTGACCAGAGCACATTCCAGTGCAGGTCCATTATCAGCACCAATGCGCTGCTGCTGCGGTAGCAGTTGCAGAGGGCTTGCAGTAATTCGTTGTTCATGGTGTGCCTCCTGTAAAAGACTGTGGATGACAACGGTTTGCCAATATGTGACGCACCTGTGGGATTCTGTACGCGTACATGGTTATACTGCTCCCTTTCACTCCGATAGACAAAGTCTGTCAGAATTTAGAGGATTCGTATTAGGTCGTGTTGATACTAAGCCTGACAACACATCATTTCGGCAATATTTCACGCATCCTGCATGGAATTTCTGCTCGAAATATTTTAGTGTCAACACTCCATAGTATCCGCAATGTATCGCAGAAATACAACCGTGCAGGGGAAAAGCCGTCACAGGGCGATTCGACTTTTTTCGACAATTCTATTATACACCGAAACGACAAAAAAGTAAAGCACGGAACTTTGGATTTCAAAAATGCCGGAAAAATACTGTAAAATTGTCGGGAATCGCTGTTGAAAGTGTTCGTGTATTTGTGTAAGCTGACGGAAAGTGTGTCTAATTTGATATTTCTGTGTCAAAGTACTTGCATTTTTTCGGAAAATGGTGTACAATAAGAGTATAAAAATTTAGGAGGTATATTCCAATGTCAGTAAAAGTTGCTATTAATGGTTTTGGTAGAATCGGTCGTCTGGCTTTCAGACAGATGTTCGGTGCAGAGGGTTATGAGGTAGTTGCAATCAACGACCTGACAAAGCCTTCCATGCTCGCACAGCTCCTGAAGTATGATACAGCACAGGGCGGCTACTGCGGTACAATCGGCGAGAACAAGCACACTGTTGTTGCTGATGACGAGGCTGGTACAATCACAGTTGACGGCAAGACTCTGAAGATCTATGCAATGGCTAACGCAGCTGAGCTGCCGTGGGGTGAGATCGGCGTTGACGTTGTTCTCGAGTGCACAGGCTTCTACTGCTCCAAGGACAAGGCACAGGCTCACATCACAGCAGGTGCTAAGAAGGTTGTTATCTCTGCTCCGGCTGGCAACGACCTGCCCACAATCGTATTCTCTGTAAACGAGAAGACTCTGACAGCTGAGGATACCATCATCTCTGCTGCATCCTGCACAACAAACTGCCTCGCTCCCATGGCTAAGGCACTCAATGACTATGCAGAAGTACAGAGCGGTATCATGAGCACAATCCACGCTTACACTGGCGACCAGATGATTCTCGACGGCCCGCACAGAAAGGGTGACATGAGAAGAGCAAGAGCTGGTGCTGCAAACATCGTTCCGAACTCCACAGGTGCTGCTAAGGCTATCGGTCTGGTAATTCCTGAGCTGAACGGCAAGCTGATCGGTTCTGCACAGCGTGTACCGGTTCCGACAGGTTCCACAACCATCCTGACAGCTGTTGTTAAGGGCGAGAACGTAACTAAGGAAGGCATCAACGCTGCTATGAAGGCTGCTGCTTCCGAGTCCTTCGGCTACAACGAGGATCAGATCGTTTCTTCTGACGTTATCGGCATGAAGTACGGTTCTCTGTTCGACGCTACTCAGACAATGGTTTGCGATCTGGGCAATGGTCTGTACGAGGTTCAGGTTGTTTCTTGGTATGACAACGAGAACTCCTACACAAGCCAGATGGTAAGAACCATCAAGTACTTCGCTGAGCTTGCATAAGCTTTGCATGGCTTGAGTCATTTTTGAAAACAAGGGACGGTTCGTGAGAGCCGTCCTTTTTTATGAGGAGGTATTCTATGCAGCATCTGTTCGACCCTCTGCCGGATGGCAGTGGTGAATTTGCAGGGAATGTCTTTATCCGACGTGAGGTGACAGAGGAGCACCGCATGGAATTTGAGAAGGACTACATGAAGGAGGTGTTTTTCCGGAAACGATTCAAACGGTTCTGGTTGATTTCTGAAATTGTCACTCTTATCATCTGGCTGGGAAGCGATTTTCTGAATCTGCACGACGATATCACGTTTATTTCCGGTATGTACTGCATCTTCTGCACACCCGTTCTTGGTGTATTTGTCATTGTCCGCAATATGATACGCGAGGGACTGTTGAAAAGAAAACATAAGAAACTGCTGCGCCGATCCATGCAGGAAATGCGTATTCCTGAAACCGCTGTCCGCATTGAGCAGATCCATCCGCGGGGAAGAAAGCAGATGCTTTGTATCAGTCATACAGGATTTGATTGCAGTAATTACGAAAGCTTCTGTTTTCTTGAAAATGGTATGCTTTGTATTGCAGATTGTCTGCGATGCTTTGAAATACCGCTGTCCCTGCTCAATAGTGTTCCCATAGAAGCGGACTGGGGCAAAATTCATGGCTGGCTGCAAAAAAAGCATCCGCAAACCAGAGTATATCGCCGTCACAAGGTAAAATGCCTTGGAAATGACGAATTTCTGGTACAGTTTCATCGGATCGAATTCTGGGACAACACAGGGGAGTATTATTTCTGTATCCCCAATTACGAGCTGGAAAATTTCTCTGAGCTGACAAAACTGCAATTGTATACTGACTAAAAAATCCCCGTTACAAACTCGTAACGGGGATTCTGTTATTTATACGATGGGAGCAATGGGAGTTACGCTGTGTTCTACACCGGTTTCGGGTTTTGCGGTCTTGACAAGCTGAACATTGTTGTAAATGTCCATACCTGTACCAGCCGGAATCAGCTTACCGATGATTACATTTTCCTTCAGACCCATCAGGTGGTCCATCTTACCGCGGATTGCCGCGTCAGTCAGAGCCTTGGTGGTTTCCTGGAAGGATGCAGCGGACAGGAAGCTGTCAGAGCTGGACGCTGCCTTGGTGATACCCTGCAGCAGCGGTACAATGGTAACGGGCTGCAGTTCGGTTTCGCCGTTTGCAATGCGCTCCTCGATAATCTCGTTAACTGCGTCAATTTCTCTGCGGTCTGTGAGCGTACCAGGGAGCAGGTGGCTGTAATTGGGAATATCCGTTGCACTGCCGGATTCATCCACCTTAACCTTGCGCAGCATCTGGCGCACGATAACTTCGATATGCTTGTCGTTGATATCTACACCCTGCTGACGGTATACTTTCTGTACTTCGCTGATAATATAATCCTGAACAGCCTTTGTACCCAGTACATTGAGAATGTCGGTCGGATATACATTACCCTCGGTCAGGCGGTCGCCCTTGGAGATGGTTTCACCCTCAGCCACACGGATCTTGTAGTTGTAGGGAATCAGGTGCTCCTCAGTGTTGCCGTCATTTGCACGGATGATGAGCGTTCTTGTGGTCTTGACCTCCTGAATGTGTACGACACCGTCAATGCCTGCAATAATTGCCGCATTCTTGGGCTTTCTGCCCTCGAACAGTTCCTCGACACGGGGAAGACCCTGTGTAATATCTTCTGCGTTCGCAATACCGCCGGTATGGAAGGTACGCATGGTCAGCTGAGTACCGGGTTCACCGATGGACTGCGCTGCAATGATACCAACTGCCTCACCGACAGCCACCAGATTGTTGTTGGCAAGGTTTGCACCGTAGCACTTTGCACATGCACCCTGCTTTGCCTTACATCTGAGCACGGAACGAATCTTGATGCGCTCAATGCCCATATCCACAACTTTCTGTGCGTCCGCTTCGTTCATGAGCTTGTTCTTGGAAACAACCAGTTCGCCGCTTTCTGCATCGCGCAGGTCTTCGCAGAGGTATCTGCCCACCAGACGCTCAGTCATCGGCTCGATCATTTCCTTGCCGTTGCGGATTTCGTAGATTTCGATACCGTCATCCGTACCGCAATCCTGCTCGCGGATAATCACTTCCTGAGATACGTCAACCAGACGACGAGTCAGATAACCGGAGTCAGCAGTACGCAGCGCAGTATCGGCAAGACCTTTACGCGCACCACGGGAGGAGATGAAGTATTCCAGAATGTTCAGACCTTCACGATAGTTTGCACGAATCGGGATTTCGATGGTCGTACCGGAAGTATTGGCAATCAGACCACGCATACCAGCAAGCTGACGAATCTGAGAGATACTACCACGGGCACCGGAATCAGCCATCATGAAGATGGGATTGTACTGGTCGAGGTTCTTCTTCAGTGCGGAGGTTACATCATCGGTTGCCTGGTTCCATACCTCGATAACACGATTGGATTTTTCGGAGGCGGAGATATAACCATACTCGTATTCTTCTGTAATCTGCTCAATTTCTGCATCGGCAGCAGCCAGAATATCCTTCTTCTGCGGCGGAATGGATGCGTCACAAACAGCAACCGTAATCGCTGCACGAGTGGAGTACTTGAAGCCCAGAGCCTTGATTTTGTCCAGTACTTCGGATGTGGTGGTTGTACCGTGAATGCGGATGCAGCGTTCGATAATCTCGGAGAGCTTGCTCTTGCCTACAAGGAACGAAACCTCAAGGTCGAACTGTCTGTCGGAATTGGTTCTGTCTACATAACCCAGATTCTGGGGGATATTCTCGTTGAAAATCAGTCTGCCGATGGTGCAGTCAATAATCTTGGAGAGCTTCTTTTCAGCCACATCCTTGGTAATGCGTACCTTGATCGGCGCGTGGAGGGAAACATCACCCTCATGGTAAGCCATCAGTGCCTCGTTGATGTCGCGGAAGCACTTGCCCTCGCCCTTGTCACCCTTCTTTTCGAGTGTCAGATAGTAGGAACCGAGCACCATGTCCTGAGAGGGAACGGCTACGGGACGACCATCGGAGGGCTTGAGCAGGTTGTTGGCAGCAAGCATGAGGAATCTTGCCTCAGCCTGTGCTTCAGCGGAAAGCGGCAGATGGACAGCCATCTGGTCGCCGTCGAAGTCCGCGTTGAACGCAGAACATACCAGCGGATGGAGCTTAAGTGCACGGCCTTCTACGAGTACCGGCTCAAATGCCTGAATACCCAGACGGTGCAGGGTAGGAGCACGGTTGAGCAGTACCGGATGTCCCTTGATAACATGTTCCAGTGCATCCCAGACTTCCTTCTGTGCTGCCTTATCCACGATCTTTCTCGCACTCTTGATATTGGCGATGACCTTGGTATCTACCAGACGCTTCAGAACAAAGGGCTTGAACAGTTCCAGTGCCATTTCCTTGGGCAGACCGCACTGGTACATCTTCAGACCAGGACCTACAACGATAACGGAACGGCCGGAGTAGTCAACACGCTTACCGAGCAGGTTCTGACGGAAACGTCCCTGCTTACCCTTGAGCATGTCGGAGAGGGATTTGAGTGCGCGGTTGTTCGGGCCTGTTACAGCTCTGCCATGTCTGCCGTTGTCGATGAGGGCATCCACAGCCTCCTGCAACATACGCTTCTCGTTGCGCACGATGATGTCGGGAGCTTCGAGCTTGAGCATACGCTGCAAGCGGTTGTTTCTGTTGATAACTCTGCGGTAGAGGTCATTGAGGTCGGAGGTAGCATATCTGCCGCCGTCGAGCATGACCATCGGACGCAGATCCGGAGGAATTACCGGAATAACGCCCATTACCATCCATGCCGGCTTGTTGCCGGATTTAAGGAAAGCTTCCACAATTTCGAGTCTTTTCAGGAGCTTGATTTTCTTCTGTCCATTGGGCAGATCCTTCAGCTCTTCCTTGAGTTCATTGGAAACCCACTGCAGGTCGTTAATCCAATGCTCCTTGCGCATGGGAGCATAACGCTCGTCAGTCGGGTCAAAGTGCTGGTCAAACAGTTCCAGAATATAAGCGAAACCTGTCTTGACGCGAGCCGGTGTATTGGTATCATCCTCGCATCTGCGGTTGTAGGGGAGGAGCATTTCCTTGTAGTCTGCATAGGACACGATGGAGTCGTTCTCATAGCCGGACTGACCAGCTTCTTCTACATAGTAAACGCGCTTGTGCAGGAAATCATAAATCTGTGTTTCCGGCATACCCAGAATTTCAGAAACCATGGGCAAATGCTGTGTGAAATAGCGCACATAGCATTCCGGATCATATTCATCCAGCAGACGCTGAATTGCTTCCGCGCCCATTTCTGCAATGAATTCATTCTCATACTGCTCCAGATTTTCCTTGTATTCCTTCTCGGAGAGCAGCTGATTCTTCACGAGCTTGGTGTTACCCGGCTCGATAACGATGTACTTTGTAAAGTACAGTACTTCTTCCAGACGCTTCTGGGAAATTTCAAGCACCTGACCAATTCTGGACGGTGTACCCTTGAAATACCAGATGTGGGAAACCGGTGCAGCCAGTTCGATGTGGCCCATACGCTCACGGCGAACCTTGGCACGGGTAACTTCAACGCCGCAGCGGTCGCAGACCTTGCCCTTGAAGCGAATCTTCTTGAATTTACCGCAATGGCACTCCCAGTCCTTGGTCGGACCAAAGATTCGTTCGCAGTACAGACCGTCGCGCTCAGGCTTCTGTGTTCTGTAGTTGATGGTTTCGGGGCGTTCTACTGCGCCATAGGACCAGCTTCTGATACGCTCAGGGGATGCAAGTCCAATCTGAATGGATTCAAATGTATTAAATTCCAAACCGTTACCTCCTAAAACAAGATGGGGGACTGCTTACAGCATTTCGCTGCAAGCAGCATTTATCTAACGAACTTATTCTTCGTCCTGCAAATCAAAATCAAAAAATGCGGGCGTGGTATCATCATCATCTTCATCTGCCCACGGGTCACCGTCCTCCATATCACCTGTGCGGTAGCCTGCATCCTCAAAATCACTCAGGTCGGAATGTTCATCCGCCGTCATTTCATCGGAGAAGTCCGCAGTCGGCATCATCGGAATATCATCATCCTCATCAAAATGCTGCTTGAGGTCGATTTCTTCCTGATTGATATCCAGCACCTTCACGTCCAGACCAAGGGACTGCAATTCCTTGATGAGTACCTTGAAGGATTCCGGAATGCCGGGCTTGGGTACATTCTGTCCCTTGACGATTGCCTCATAGGTGTTAACACGACCTACGGTATCGTCGGACTTGACTGTCAGGATTTCCTGCAGGGTGTATGCAGCACCATAAGCCTCCAGTGCCCATACTTCCATCTCACCGAAACGCTGACCGCCGAACTGTGCCTTACCGCCCAGAGGCTGCTGTGTAACGAGGGAGTACGGACCTACGGAACGTGCGTGAATCTTGTCATCTACCAGATGGTGGAGCTTGAGGTAGTACATATAACCGACAGTTACCTTATTGTCAAACGGTTCGCCGGTTCTGCCGTCATACAGTGTGAACTTACCATCCTCGGACATTTCCAGAGCCTTGGGGTTGATAACCTTATCCATCTGATTGAGCTCGAACATCTCGTTGCGGTACGGTGCATTTCTCTCATTTGCTTCACGGAAGCAAGCACGGATGTCATCCTCATGCGCACCATCGAATACCGGTGTCATGATGTGCCAGCCCAGAGCCTTTGCAGACATACCCAGATGCACTTCCAGTACCTGACCGATGTTCATACGGGACGGTACGCCCAACGGGTTGAGCACGATGTCCAGCGGTGTGCCATCCGGCAGGAACGGCATATCCTCCTCCGGCAGTACGCGGGAAACGACACCCTTGTTACCATGACGGCCAGCCATCTTGTCGCCGACGGAAATCTTACGCTTCTGTGCAATATAGCAGCGAACGAGCTTGTTGACACCGGGTGCCAGCTCATCGCAGTTGTCACGGGTAAAGGTCTTGACATCAATGATAGTACCGCCCTCGCCGTGGGGTACCTTCAGGGAATTGTCACGCACCTCGCGCGCCTTTTCACCGAAGATCGCGCGCAGCAGACGTTCTTCCGGTGTCAGCTCAGTTTCACCCTTGGGTGTTACCTTACCAACGAGAATATCACCTGCATGAACCTCTGCACCAATGCGGATGATACCGTTTTCGTCCAGATTCTTCAGGGAATCGTCACCGACATTGGGAATGTCGCGTGTGATTTCCTCCGGACCGAGCTTGGTGTCGCGGCATTCCAGCTCATATTCTTCAATGTGGATGGATGTGAATACATCCTCACGAACCAGACGTTCATTCAGCAGTACAGCGTCCTCGTAGTTGTAACCTTCCCAAGTCATGAAGCCGATGAGGGCATTCTTACCAAGGGAGATTTCACCATCAGCTGTAGCAGGACCATCTGCAAGCACCTGTCCCTTGCGGACAGTTTCGCCTGCATTGACGATCGGACGCTGGTTGACGCAGGTATCCTGGTTGGAACGCTTGAACTTGATGAGATTGTAAACATGCTCCAGATTCTGAGGATCCTGAATCACGATCTTATCTGCGGAAACGGAAGTAACAGTACCGTCAGTTTCGGACAGAACGCAGACACCGGAGTCAACCGCTGCCTTGTATTCCATACCAGTACCAACGAACGGACGCTCTGTTCTCAGCAGCGGCACAGCCTGACGCTGCATGTTCGCGCCCATGAGTGCACGGTTTGCGTCATCGTTTTCGAGGAAGGGAATCATTGCAGTTGCGACGGAAACTACCATCTTCGGAGAAACGTCCATGAAGTCAACCTTGCTGTTTTCGCATTCGAGAATCTTCTCACGATAACGTGCATTGACCTTGGCACGGGCAAATTTGCCCTCCTCTGTCAGCGGTTCGTTCGCCTGTGCGACAACGTACATATCCTCCACGTCTGCGGACATGTAAACAACTTCGTCAGTTACGATGCCGGTTTCCTTGTCCACGCGGCGGTAGGGAGCTTCGATAAAGCCATATTCATTGATTCTTGCAAAGGTTGCAAGATAGGAAATCAGACCGATGTTCGGGCCTTCAGGGGTTTCGATGGGGCACATTCTGCCGTAGTGGCTGTAGTGTACGTCACGAACCTCAAATCCGGCACGGTCACGGGACAGACCGCCAGGGCCGAGGGCGGAAAGTCTTCTCTTATGTGTCAGCTCTGCAAGGGGATTGTTCTGGTCCATGAACTGGGACAGGGGGGAGGAGCAGAAGAATTCCTTGACCTGAGAGGTGATGGAACGGATATTGACGAGAGCCTGCGGTGTGATAACATCCATATCCTGTGCCTGCAAGTTCATGCGCTCACGGATGGTGCGCTCCATTCTTGCAAAGCCTGTACGCATGGTGTTCTGCAGCAACTCACCTACGCAGCGGATACGGCGGTTGCCGAGGTGGTCGATGTCGTCAATTGTACCAACACCCTCACAGAGATTGAGGAAGTAGCTGACAGTTGCATAAATATCGTCAAGTGTGATGTGATTGGGCACGAGGTCCTCTGCGCGTCTCTTCATCTCTGCCTTGAGGTTTTCCGGCTCTGTGTTTTCGAGAATGTCGCACAGTACCTTGAAGGAAACCTTCTCATTGATGCCGATTTCCAGCGGATCAAAGTCTACATAACCGGCAAGGTCAACCATGCCGTTACCCAGTACTTTGATTTCCTTTTCTACCATGCGGATGGAGGTCTGTCCCTTTTCGTTCTGGTAGTATTCCTTGGATTCTACAGTGATGAATGCCTCGTAAACACCTGCCTGCTCGATTGCCATTGCGCGGTCAGCGGTGAGTACTTCGCCAGCTTCTGCGAGAACTTCGCCGGTTCTGACATTGACAACGGGCTTGGTCAGCTGATGACCTGCAAGACGGGAGGCAATGCCAAGCTTCTTGTTGTACTTGTATCTGCCGAATTTGCAAAGGTCGTATCTTCTCGGATCGAAGAACAGAATATTGAGCTGTGCCTGTGCACTTTCCACCGTGGGCGGCTCGCCCGGACGCAGCTTCTTGTAAACCTCAATCAGCGCATCCTCTGTGTTTTTGGTAATATCCTTCTGGAGGATGGTCTGGTTCAGGCGTTCGTCAATACCGAATTTCTCCTGAATTTCTTCATCAGTGCCAAGACCGATGGAACGGATGAATGTGGTCAGCGGAATCTTACGGTTCTTGTCAATGCGGACATATGCCACATCGTTGGAATCCATCTCGTATTCCAGCCACGCGCCGCGGTTCGGGATGATGGTGGACTTGAACAGCTCTTTACCTGTCTTGTCCTTTTCCATATCATAGTAAACACCGGGGGAACGCACCAGCTGGGAAACGATGACTCGCTCTGCGCCGTTGATCACGAATGTGCCGCTTTCTGTCATCAGCGGGAAATCACCCATGAAAATTTCGCTTTCCTTCAGCTCGCCCGTTTCCTTGTTCCAGAGCTTTGCAGTTACGCGCAGGGGGGATGCGTAGGTAGCCTGATGCTCCTTCGCCTCCGCGATCGTGTACTTGAGGTTTTCATCATCAAAGCGATAGCCAACAAATGTCAGCACCAGATTTCCGTTGTAATCCGTTGCGGAAAAATCGCGGAATACCTCCTGAAGTCCTTCCTCTCTGAACCACTTGTAGGAATTCTTCTGAATCTCAATCAGGTTCGGCATGTCGAGGACTTCGTTGATCTTTCCAAAGCTCATTCTGACATTTTTACCAAGCTGTTTGGCAGTCACATTCACCATAGGCGATACCTCCTTAAAATTTTCACATCATGCCCCGAAAAGGCATCATGTGGAGTTGACATTCATTCTGTACCAAAAATTTTTTTCATACAGCACTTGACAAACGCTGTATTATGTGCTATACTCATATGATATGAAAGAGCACAGCACTTCATAATATGATACATTGTAAAATTATAACACATTATATAAAGAATGTCAAGCGTAATCCTGATTTTTGTAGGACAGCTTAAAAAAACATAATATTCAACGCTGTATTTTGTTCTTTCAGACAAATACAGCGTTTTTTTAGGCAGCCTGTCAGAAATTGGAATCGCAACGTACCGAACCACATGAAAAGGTGATGAATGATGAAACGAACTTACCGCCCGATTGCTCTTGCAGCATTGCTTCTGCTCACAATGACCGGATGTCAGCAACAAACGGAATCCATCGCAGAAACCACCGCGACCACGCAGACCACTGCACAAACAACGACAACCCCAGAGCCGACGCAAGCCACAGACATTACTACCATGCCCCCTCCTGCGCCGGAGGAATGCAATGGCATCAACCCCCTCACAGGTGAGAGTGGCTATCCCGACCGTGCCGTCGGAATGCGTCCGGTTGCGGTGATGGTGAACAATATCCCTGCGTCCTATCCGCAGTACGGCATTGCACAGGCTGATGTGCTGTATGAGCTGCCGGTGGAGGGCGGCGTGACGCGTATGATGGCAGTTTATGCCGATTTTACGGCAGTTCCCGATGTCTGTTCCGTCCGAAGTGCAAGGTATTATTACCCCAAGCTTGCTATGGGAATGGATGCGGTTTATCTGCATTGGGGCACGGAACAGGTTCATGCAGTGGAAACGATGGCGCAGCTTGGCATTGACCATCTTGATGGTGGAAAACTGGAGCGTTCTGCCCTGTTCTACCGTGACCCTGAGCGTGTGGGACGGTATGCTGTCGAGCATACAGGTTTCCTGCGCGGCGCAGAGCTTCCGGCAGTTCTTGAACAGCGCGTCATCCGCAGGGAAACTGACCGTGGAATGCAGTTTTCCTTTTATGATATACCGACCGCGGCAGGCGACCCATGCACACGCGCGGCAATCTCTTTTTCTAATAGTAGTATGACGGGCTTTACCTTTCACGCGGAATCACAGATGTACCTTGTTGACCATAACGGCAAACCGCAGATGGATGCGCGCGCCAATGCACAGCTTTCGTTCCGGAATGTGCTGATTCTTCAGACGGACGTGAGCTATCTTGACGAAGCAGAGTACCTGCGGAAAATCGAGCTGACAGCAGGGGAGGGGTATTGTGTTTCCCTCGGCAGCTATCAGCCCATCCGCTGGGAAAAGCCTGATGATTCCGCACCTTTTGCATTCTACACCGCAGACGGCAGCCCCTTGCAGCTCAACACCGGCAGCACCTATATTGGTATTGTCGGACAGGAGCGCAGACTGACGCTGGCGGCAGAATGAGATGCTTTCGGTTTGTCGGAATAGCTCGAATTAAGTCGGGAAAGTTGGCTTTTGGGGTGGAAAAGCCGGTTGAGGATTGTTTTCCACAGACAGGGGGCTGCGATGGAATTTCCTCAAAGAAAACGGCACTATTCTCCAAAAACGCACCATCATATGGGGACGCAAGCCCCCAAAACGCAGGCGGAGGGTATGCAGTACCCTCCCAATATAGCTCCTCCCCCATCGGGGCAATGTCATCAACTTAAACGGGGCAAGGGGGCGATAGCCCCCAAGCGGGGTTCCAAGGGGCGCAGCCCCTTGGGCGGTGGAGGCGGCGCAGCCGCCTCCCATAATCTCCCTCCCTTTGGAAGGGGGCAGGGGGTGGGATAATCCTTCCACAACACCGCCCCACAACTTTGTTGATTTCCAACAAATTTCAACACCGTTTTTTCTCAAAGATTTCCAACACATTTTCCGCAAAACGAAAAAAACACTTGACAAATCCCCTTATTTGGTGTATAATATCATGGTATGCGATAACCATATCCGCATAACATTTATTGAAAAGGAGGATATAAGATGCCGACATTTAATCAGCTCGTACGCAAGGGCAGAAAGATGCAGGAGTCTAAGTCTACAGCTCCGGCTCTGCAGAAGGGTTACAATGCAAAGAAGAAGGTGCAGATTAACCAGAGTGCTCCGCAGAAGAGAGGCGTTTGCACAGTTGTTAAGACAACAACTCCGAAGAAGCCGAACTCTGCTATGCGTAAGATCGCAAGAGTTAAGCTGACAAATGGCTACGAGGTTACATCTTACATTCCGGGTATCGGTCACAACCTGCAGGAACATAGCGTTGTACTGATCCGCGGCGGACGTGTAAAGGACCTCCCCGGTGTACGTTACCACATCATCCGTGGTGCGCTCGATGCTCAGGGTGTAGCAAACAGACAGCAGGCTCGTTCCAAGTACGGTGCAAAGAGACCGAAGGCTGGCAAGAAGTAAGATTTTTCTGAAAGCCGCAAATTAACGAAGTGAATTAGGATAACCACAGCTGATGTGGAGATTTTCATATAGATTATGCGAAATCCTCTGCGTTGGCGTGACGTACCTGCGGAAAGCAGGACGAGTACCTATGAATTCACGAATCAATGTGAAGGAGGGAAGCGAAATGCCGAGAAGAGGTAAAATCGCAAAGCGTGATGTACTGCTCGACCCCGTATACAATTCCAAGCTGGTTACACGTCTGATCAACAACGTGATGCTGGATGGCAAGAAGGGCGTAGCGCAGAAGATCGTTTATGGTGCATTTGAAATTGTCGCTGAAAAGACCGGCAGAGATGCACTGGAAGTGTTTGAAGAGGCTATGGAAAACATTATGCCTCAGCTGGAAGTTAAGGCTCGCCGTCTGGGCGGTGCAACTTACCAGGTACCGATGGAAGTTCGTCCGGAAAGAAAGCAGACACTGGGTCTGAGATGGATCACCAAGTATTCCAGAGAGCGTAACGAGAAGACCATGAAGGAAAGACTTGCTGGTGAAATTCTCGATGCACTCAACGGTGTTGGCGGTGCTTGCAAGAAGCGCGACGATACACACAAGATGGCAGAAGCAAACAAGGCGTTTGCTCACTATCGCTGGTAATTTGCCAGAATGCAAATCCGCTGATAAAGGAGAAGAATTATGGCAAGAGATTGTTCACTGGAGCGTACCAGAAATATCGGCATCATGGCTCACATCGATGCTGGTAAGACTACGACTACAGAACGTATCCTGTTCTATACCGGTGTAAACTACAAGATTGGTGAAACCCATGAGGGTGCAGCAACCATGGACTGGATGGAGCAGGAGCAGGAGAGAGGTATCACAATTACCTCCGCTGCAACAACAGCATATTGGGCAGGTCACAGACTCAACATCATCGACACACCCGGACACGTTGACTTCACTGTAGAGGTTGAGCGTTCCCTGCGTGTACTCGATGGTTCCGTCACTGTACTGTGCGCAAAGGGCGGCGTTGAGCCGCAGTCCGAAACTGTTTGGCGTCAGGCTGACAAGTACAAGGTACCGAGAATGGCTTACGTTAACAAGATGGACATCATGGGCGCAGACTTCTACCGTGTTGTAGATATGATGCGTGACAGACTCAAGTGTAACGCTGTTCCGATTCAGCTGCCGATCGGTGCTGAAGAAACCTTCAAGGGCATTATTGACCTGGTTGAAATGAAGGCTTATGTTTACTACGATGACCTCGGTAAGGACATCCGTGTTGAGGAAATTCCGGAAGACATGGTTGAAAAGGCTGAGGAATTTCGTGAGTCCCTGCTGGAGCATGTTGCTGAGCAGGATGACGAGCTGATGGAGAAGTATTTTGCAGGTGAGGAACTCACAATCGAGGAAATCAAGACCTGCATCAGAAAGTCCTGTATTGCTAACACAATGGTACCGGTTGTTTGCGGTACTTCCTATAAGAACAAGGGCGTTCAGAAGCTGCTGGATGCAATTGTTGACTATATGCCTGCTCCGACAGACGTTGATGACATCAAGGGTATCGACGTTGAGACAGGCGAGGAGAAGGTTTGCCCCTCTGCTGACGATGCACCGTTTGCTGCACTTGCATTCAAGATTGCAACAGACCCGTTCGTTGGTAAGCTTACTTTCTTCCGTGTATATTCCGGTGTTCTCGAAGCTGGTTCCGGCGTACTCAACTCTACAAAGGGCAAGCATGAGAGAATCGGCAGAATCGTGCAGATGCACGCTAACAGCCGTAAGGAACTGGACAAGGTATATTCCGGTGATATCGCAGCTGCGATTGGTCTGAAGCAGACCACAACCGGTGATACTCTCTGCGATGAAAACCATCCCGTAATCCTCGAATCCATGGAATTCCCGGAGCCGGTTATCAATCTGGCTATCGAGCCGAAGACCAAGGCTGGTCAGGAAAAGATGGGCGTTGCTCTCGCAAAGCTTGCTGAAGAAGACCCGACATTCCGCACATGGACTGATGAAGAAACCGGTCAGACCATCATCGCTGGTATGGGTGAGCTCCACCTCGATATCATCGTTGACAGACTGCTCCGTGAGTTCAAGGTTGAGGCTAACGTAGGTGCTCCGCAGGTATCCTATAAGGAAACCATCAAGGGCAATGCAGACGTTGATCACAAGTACAAGAAGCAGTCCGGTGGTAGCGGTCAGTACGGTCATGTTAAGATTCGTGTATCCCCGAATGAGTCCGGTAAGGGCTACGAGTTCACAAACTCTGTAGTCGGCGGTTCTATTCCGAAGGAATATATCCCCGCTGTTGATGCTGGTATCAAGGGTGCAATGCAGGCTGGTATTCTGGCAGGCTATCAGGTAGTTGACGTTAAGGTTGAACTGTATGATGGTTCTTACCATGAAGTTGACTCTTCTGAAATGGCATTTAAGATTGCTGGTTCTATGGCATTCAAGGAAGCTATGCGTAAGGCAGAACCGATTCTGATGGAACCGATTATGAAGGTTGCAGTTATCGCTCCCGATGAATATCTGGGTAACGTAATCGGTGACCTCAGCTCCCGCCGTGGTGAAATCCAGGGTCAGGAAACAAGACCGGGTACTGTACAGGTTGACGCACTTGTTCCGCTGTCTGAGATGTTCGGTTATTCCAACCAGCTGCGTTCCAACACACAGGGCCGTGGCCAGTATGCAATGGAACCTCACAGCTACAGAGAAGTTCCGAAGAACATCGCAGAATCCATCATGACTTCCAGAGGCAAGAAGTAATTTTTGTCCCTGATGAAAAAAATTATGTGATTTTGCAGGTAAATTTTCCAAAAACACTTGCAATTCATGCAGTAATATGGTATAATGTATATATCATAATGCTGTTATACAGTAATTAAAGGAGGAAACTTCCAATGGCAAAGGCAAAATTTGAACGTACCAAGCCCCATGTAAATATTGGTACAATTGGTCACGTAGACCACGGTAAGACAACTCTGACTGCAGCTATCACAAAGACTCTCGCTCTGAAGGGTCAGGCTAAGTACGAGGCATATGACATGATCGACAAGGCTCCTGAGGAGAGAGAGCGTGGTATCACAATCAACACTGCTCACGTTGAGTACGAGACAGAAGCACGTCACTATGCACACGTTGACTGCCCTGGACATGCTGACTATGTAAAGAACATGATCACTGGTGCAGCTCAGATGGACGGTGCTATCCTCGTAGTAGCTTCTTCTGACGGCCCGATGGCTCAGACTAAGGAGCACATCCTGCTGGCTCGTCAGGTAGGCGTACCGGCAATCGTAGTATTCATGAACAAGGCTGACCAGGTTGACGATGAAGAGCTGCTCGAACTCGTTGAAATGGACATCCGTGATACTCTGTCCGAGT
Organism: Ruminococcus sp.; assembly: GCA_015066845.1. GTDB lineage: Bacteria > Bacillota > Clostridia > Oscillospirales > Ruminococcaceae > UBA3855. Next base: position 19,407 of record SVNO01000035.1, read on the forward strand.
ATGAATTCCCGGGCGATGATATTCCGATCGTAAAGGGCTCCGCTCTGGCAGCTCTGAACGCTCCCGATGATCTGTCCGATCCGGCATATGCTCCGATTCTCGAACTGATGGAGAATGTAGACTCTTACATTCCGACTCCTGAGAGAGATGATGCTAAGCCGTTCCTGATGCCTATCGAGGATACAATGACCATCTCTGGCCGTGGTACTGTAGTAACAGGCCGTGTAGAGAGAGGCCGTATGAACGTAGGTGAGGAAGTTGAGATCGTTGGTCTGAAGGAAGAAAGCTCCAAGACTACAGTAACTGGTCTGGAAATGTTCAGAAAGCAGCTCGACTTTGCTGAGGCTGGTGACAACGTTGGTGCTCTGCTCCGTGGTGTTCAGAGAAAGGACGTTGAAAGAGGTCAGGTTCTCTGCAAGCCCGGCTCCATCAACCCCCACACAAAGTTCAAGGGTCAGGTTTACGTTCTGAAGAAGGAAGAAGGCGGCCGTCACACACCGTTCTTCAACAACTACAGACCGCAGTTCTATTTCAGAACAACTGACGTTACTGGTATCGTAACTCTGCCGGAGGGCGTAGAAATGTGCCGTCCTGGCGACAACGTAGAGATGGATGTTGAGCTGATCACTCCTATCGCTATTGAGCAGAACCTCCGTTTCGCTATCCGTGAGGGTGGTAGAACTGTTGGTTCCGGCGTTGTTATCGCTATCAACGAATAATTGTAGTTTTACTACACAAAGGGAATGCTTCGGCATTCCCTTTTTTTATTCCCATTTCCCGCTGCACCACCAATGTGCTGGTTAATAACTCACTTAATTGTAAGCTAAACACATGCTAAACACAGTAAAATTTGTATGTTCCTACAAAATTTAGGATTTCTGTTTAGAAATTGACGGAAAATTATTGACAGTTTGCTTAAAGTGTGCTAAAATAAATTAAGCACTGAGAGTTACGGTGTTAATTAAATAAGGAAGGAAGAATGTATATGCTGAAAAGAAAAATACTTGGCGGGGGCATGGCATGTGCAATGGCATTGAATTGTATGCTTTCTGTTCCGTTCGGAACGATTGCGGCAGCCACAAAATTTGAATTCGAGGACGGAACACAGACCGGTATGGCTGAGGTTCTTAAGACTGAAAGCGGATATTCCGGCACTGGCTACGTCTTTTTGAAGGACAACGCTGATACTGTTTCCGTTACTGTAACTGCACCAGAATCGGGAATGTATGAACTGACAATCGGCTATGCAGGCTGGTATGGCGACAAGATTCAGGGACTTGAGATAAACGGTGTGAATCAGGGTAACGTAAGTTATCCGGAAACTTCTTCGTTTGAGGAAGTAAAATTCGGCACTGTTAAGCTTAACAAGGGCGAAAATGAAGTGAAGATTGTAGGTTCATGGGGCTGGACGGTTTTTGACTATGTGAGCATCGAAGCAGCAGAGGCAGTAGAACTTGAATGCTCCAATAAGCTGAGCGACCCCAAGGCAACTGCGGAGGCACAGGGCTTGATGAACTATATGGCTACTGTTTACGGCGATTACATCATTTCTGGTCAGCAGGAAACCTACGGCGGCGGACATAATGGCAATTATGAGTGGGAATTCGATTATCTGGAGGATCTGACCGGTAAGGTTCCGGCGATCCGCGGTTTCGATTTCATGAACTACAACCCGCTGTACGGCTGGGATGACGGCACAACCGAGCGTGTGATTGCATGGGGAAGCGAGCGCGGCGGTATTGCAACGGCTTCTTGGCATATCAACGTACCCAAGGAGTTTGCAAGCTATGAGCTGGGCAGCAAACTGGATTGGTCGAAGTGCACCTACAGTCAGCAGACTGACTTCAGTCCGGCAAAGATCATCAGCGACAAGGATTCCAAGGAGTACAAGTACTTCATGGAATGCGTGGATATGCTGGCAAAGCAGCTGCTTGAGGTACAGGATGCCGGCGTTCCGATTCTGTTCCGTCCGTTCCATGAAGCGGAAGGCGCAGGCGGTGAAACAGGTTCATGGTTCTGGTGGGGCAAGGATGGTTCCGGTACTTACAAGGCACTGTGGAAACTCCTGTACACCACTCTGACCGAGGAATATGGTCTGCACAACCTCATCTGGGAATTCAACAGCTATACCTACGGCAAGTCTGCAAACTGGTATCCGGGCGATGACTGCGTAGATATCGTTGGCTATGATAAGTACAATGCATCTGCAAATAACCCGAATGAAAGCGCGATTTCTTCGACTTTCTTCAACCTTGTGGATATGTACGGCGGTGCAGGCAAGATTATTGCACTGACAGAATGCGACACCATTCCGTCCATCGACGCAATGCTTGAGGAAGGTGCGTACTGGTCTTATTTCTGCCCGTGGTACGAGGGTGATGAAGACGGCGGCAAGTTCCTGACACTGTTCAACAATGCGGACACCTTGACAAAGATCTACCAGCATGAAAAGGTAATCACACTTGATGAGCTGCCGGATTACAAAGAGTATGAGTACACCGGCGAGGAGTTCATTCCGACCACGACCGAGCCGACCGAGCCTACACAGCCGACCGAAGCTCCGGAAGAGGGACATGCAAAGCTTGTCGAAGAAGAAGGCTATACAGCGATTATTTTCCCGGAAGCAGTTGGTTCCAAGGTGTACATTGAAGTAGAGCTGCCCAAGGGCGTGAGCGCAGCAAACGGCGGACTTGGCGGTTCTGTGGAAATCGGCGGCGAATACTACTGGGTAAATATTCAGTGGAGCGCGTCCGAAAGCGGCAAGGTACTCGTGGATATGACCAATCCCCTGAACGTCACACTCGGTACAGAGGAAGTGACCGATAAAGACATCATCAAGGAAGCAGTTGCCAAGATTCAGAAGCAGACCTCTTTCCAGGGACAGGTATGGTGGGCAGGTACTGCTGACGGCGAAAATGCTGAAACATCGGGCGTTAAGATTACTGACGCATATGTTGCAGCATCCAGCGGCACAACTGACCCGACAGAGCCGTATGAGCCTCCGGTAATTACAGAGGGCGGCTTCTATGTGGATGGACAGACCATCCGTGACGCAAACGGCAACCCGTTCGTAATGCGCGGTGTCAATATCGCACATTGCTGGTACAAGAACTACACCAAGACCTCCATCGAAGCAGCAGCTTCTCTGGGCACAAACTGCGTTCGTATTGTATGCTCCAATGGCGTACAGTGGGATAAGACCACTGCAACCGAGCTGGAGAACATCATTGACTGGTGTAAGGCAAACAAGCAGATCTGCGTTCTTGAAGTACATGACGCAACCGGCAAGGACGAGGCTTCCGCAATCGTTGCAGCAGCTGAGTATTGGACAGAATTCAAGGACCTGCTCAATGAAAACAAGGCATTTGTCATTCTGAACATTGCCAACGAGTGGTATGGTCAGTGGAATAGTTCTGCATGGGCAGACGGCACAGCACAGGCAATCGGCGTTGTGCGTGATGCCGGCATTGAGAACATGATTATGATTGACAGCGCAGGCTGGGGACAGTACCCGACCTCTGTCAAGGAAGAAGGCAAGAAGGTATTTGCAGCTGACCCGCTGAAGAATACCGTATTCTCCATTCATATGTATGAATATGCAGGCGGTACTGCTGATATGATCAAGTCCAACATCGAGGGCGCAATGCAGTCTGGCGCACCGATCGTTATCGGTGAATTCGGTCACAAGCATTCTGATGGTGATGTGGATGAAGCATACCTGATGGACTACTGTGTTGATAATGAAATCGGCTACATCGGCTGGAGCTGGAAGGGCAACAGCGGCGGCGTGGAATACCTTGACCTCGTAAACGACTGGGAAGGTACAAATCTCACAGAATGGGGCGAAATCTACTTCAACGGCGAGAACGGCGTAAAGGATACTGCACAGCTCTGTTCCGTATTCACAGCTTCCGCACCCCAGCCGCCGACGGATATTGCATACGGCGATGTTAACTGCGATGGCGAGGTGACCATTGTAGATGTGCTCCTGCTCAACAAGAACCTGCTGATTGGCGATGCACTGCAGGCACAGGGCATTCTGAACGCAGACGTGGATGGAGATGGCGAGCCTACCTCTACAGATGCACTGAACATTCTCAAGTACACGATCGGTCTGGTAACTGCATTCCCGTTATAAGAAAACGATATTGAGGAAATCCCCTGCATTGCAGGGGATTTCTGTCTGTCGAAAAACCTAAAATCAAACGCGGAGCGATAGCTCCGCACAAGGGGTTCGGGGACGAAGTCCCCGAAAAATAGCCCCTCCCCCTTTGGGGGAGGGGTTGGGGTGGGGGCAGTTACAGGG
>SVNO01000101.1 GCA_015066845.1 Ruminococcus sp.
AGTGCGCCGGTATAATCGGCATGTCCGGGGCGCGGAAGCTTCGCAAGATTGGAGTAATCCTTGGAGCGTGTGTCGGTGTTCTGGATGAATGCGCACAGCGGTGTGCCCGTGGTGCGGTCGTTCATCAGACCGGACATAATCTGGTTCATGTCCTTTTCCTTGCGCGGAGTCGTTGTACCGTCACTTTTGGGCGCACGGCGTTCCATGAACTGGTGGAGCTTTTCAATGTCGATGTATTCTCCGGGTGGCAGATTGTCAATCGTAACGCCGATTGCAGGGCCGTGGGATTCACCAAAAATAGAAATAGAAATACGGTTATTCCAGAATGATGCCATTGGCAATACCTCCCAAATGCTGATAATCGTCAAAAAATGCAGGATAGGATTTTTCCACGCATTCCGCACCGCGCAGAATCACAGGTGCAGTACAGCGTGTTGCCGCAATCGCCGCGCACATGGCAATGCGATGGTCGCCGAAGCTGTCCACCGTACCGCCGTGCAATGCCGGTACTGGGTGAATTTCCAGTCCGTCCTCATGCACGATCACCTTGCCGCCGAGGTTGTTCAGCAGCTCTGAAACTGCCGTCAGCCGGTCGCTTTCCTTGATGCGCAGACGCTCTGCACCGGTGATGACCGACACTGCATCCCCGAACGTTCCCAGTACCGCAAGGATGGGCACAAGGTCGGGAATGTCCGTTGCATCAACATGGAACGCTGCATTTTTTCCGTTACTTTTATTATACCACATTTCTTCGATGATTTCAACAATTTTTCGGTCGCCCTGCACGGATTTTTCCGGAATATTTTCAAGCATCACCGCATTGCCCAGCGCGTTTGCCACATAGAAGAACGCAGCCTGTGAAAAATCACCCTCCATGTGCACATCCGCTGCCGTGTACTGCTGATTGCCGCGTACATGGTAGCCCTCCGGCGTTTCTGTCACTTCCACGCCGAACCTGTGCATACAGTCAATTGTCATATCCGCATAGGGTTTTGATTGCAGAGGAGATGTCATCACAATGTCGGAATCCCCCTCCAGAAGCGGCAGTGCAAAAAGCAGCCCCGTGATAAACTGGGAGGAAATATCCCCCTCCAGATGGAATGTACCGCTTTGCAGTCTGCCCTCCATCACAAAGGGCATGGTATTGTCATAGTGAAAGGTTACGCCTTTCTGGGAAAGCTCGCGGATATAGGGGGTAATCGGCCGCTGGGGGAGTCTGCCCTGTCCGCGGAATTCCGTGCGGATGCCCAGTGCTGCCGCAACGGGGATGAGAAAACGCAGAGTTGAGCCGCTTTCGCAGCAATCGGCAATCGCACAGGATGCAGGCGATGCAATGCCCTGCATATGAACGGACGAGCCGTCCTTCCGGAACTGTGCCCCGAATGCCTGCATAATGCCCAGTGTTGCGTCAATATCCTTGGAATAGTCAATCCCCGTCAATGCGGATGCACCGCCTGCAAGAGCCGCACAAATGATGGCACGGTGCGTCATACTCTTAGAGGACGGGATGGAAACCGTGCCTGAAAGACGGGATGGCATGAGTTGTAAATCCATAATGCCTCCTTAGTGGATGAACAGGTCGTGGAATTCCTGTAATGTTACAGTGCGGATCTGTGCCGTTCCGGTCGGTTCACAGACCACATAGCGCAGATTGCCGCCGGCACGTTTCTTGTCGCCGCTGCACAGGGGAATGAGCTGTGCAAGGGGCGCGTCCACTGTCACCGGAAGCTGGTAGCCCTGACAGCAGGCACAGAGCTTTTCGTACTGTTCCGCTGTGCCGCATTGCTTTGTCATCATGCACATACCTGCTGCCACTGCAGAGCCGTGGGTATAGGTTTCGTAGTGGTAGTAGGTTTCAATGGCATGGGCAAGCGTGTGCCCGAAATTGAGGATCATGCGTTCACCATGGTCAAACGGGTCAGCCTCCACCACATCGCGCTTGATGGCAATGCAGGTGGGGATGATGGTATCAAACTCCGCACGAACCGTGTCCAGATTCAGCGTGCAGAGCATGTCGAACAATGCCGCGTCACGAATCATACCGTACTTGATGACCTCGCCCATTCCATCGGCAAGGAATACATCCGGCAGTGTGGAAAGTGCGTCAGGATCGCACAGTACAATTGCCGGCTGCTTGAATGCGCCGACAAGATTTTTCCCCTGTGCAAGGTCAATGGCAGTCTTGCCGCCAACGGAGGAATCCACCTGTGCAAGGAGCGTGGTGGGCAGCTGGACATACTGCATTCCGCGCAGGAAGGTAGCCGCCGCAAAGCCAGTAATATCGCCGACAACGCCGCCGCCGAGGGCAATCAGGCAGTCACTTCTTGTGATTTCATGTTCACAGAGAAAGGCGTAAATATCGAGCAGCGTCTGCGCATTTTTCGAGCCTTCCCCATGCGGAAACACAAACTTTACCACCGTCAATCCCTGTGCTTCGAGGGATGCTGTCACGGTATCTGCATAGAGTCCGTCCACGTTATCGTCCGTAATGATCGCGCAAGTCCTGCCCTTGAGCAGGGGTGCGATATAAGTGCCGCAGCGTCCGAGAATGCCGCGCTCTACAAGCACGTCATAGGGGTTCTGCGTGTGCACTGCAATTGTTTTCATAAGCTTCTCCATTCTGCGAAATCTTCCGCGTCATATTGCGGTTCGTTGTATTCTCGCCGCGAGTAATGCGCTTTTTTTCGGTGTACTTACCCACGCGAAATGTCTGCGCATTATTGCTGTAACTATATATATCATAAAGGATTTTTCCGGATTTGTCAAGAGGTTTTTTTAATTATTTAAAGCGTTGTACCACAAAAGTGTATTTTATGCAGGATTGACATTTTACCGGAAATATGCTATAATGGGAATACACAATCCATAAAGGAGAGGACGTTATGCAGAAAAGAAGATTGCCGGCATTGCTGCTGGCTGGAATGCTGTTATGTACGGGCTGCGGAAAAACGGAAACGGAATCCAAAGCTCCTGAATTTCCGGAACCGGAAAGCGGTACGGGCTATACAATGTCGCGGTTTTACTTCGTTGCCCCTGAAGAAATCAAGCAGATAGAGGATGCCCATGGCTACGAATACGCATTTTGTCTGACGGGCGAGGATGGGGAAGAAGCATTCCTCGGTGTATCGGAGCTGCCCGACCAGCACATGAGTGCGCAGGCATTTTCCAAGATGATGCAGGTGGACTATATTGGGCAGGATTATGAATCCGTCACGGAGGAAGAATACACACATGGCGCACAGACCGGTCGCCGTCTGACAGCCGCATTTCCGGTATATGAGCAGCAGCGCAGTCTGTCGAGCATTACCCTGTGCGAGGGTGACGGCAATCTGTTTGTTGTTTATGCAGAATATCCGGATGGCAAGGGTGCAGCATATGAGGAGCTGGCAGCGGAGATTGTAGAATCCGTGCAGTATTTCGGCGCAGAACCGACCACTGGCGGCGTGATAAAAGCGGACACATTCACGCTGACCTATGATGATACATGGTATCCGCAGATTCAGAATAAAAATGCCGCAGCACTTGCAAGCCGTCTGGCAAAGACGGACTGTGAATATCTGGATTATTTTGCAATGAACATCAAAAAGACGGGTGCGAGCACCACGGATCAATGTATGCAGGAGGCACTGCAGTACCTCACACAGAATGAAAGCTATACCAATATTCAATTCCAGGAGGACACCTTCCTCGGGCTGGAAGCACAGTCCATTCAGGGACAGGTGAGCATGGGACTGCACACAGCAGTGCACCGCTGGTATTATTTTGAAAAAGACGGTAAACTTTACGAAGCCTTGGTTCATTTCTGCGTGGATGCAGAGGATGAATTCATGGAGAGATTCAACGCGTTGGTATTGGAATAAAGAAGAAGCTCCGGTGAAAACCGGAGCTTTCTGTCTGTCGAAAAAGTATTTTTGTGCCCAAGGGCACAAAGGCGCGGCATACTAAGAGAATAGGTAGGGGCACTTTTTTGCAAAAAAGTGCCCCTCTCAAAAAAACAGTCCACAGGACTATTTTTTTGATTCACCCCTGAAAAAAGC
>SVNO01000036.1 GCA_015066845.1 Ruminococcus sp.
GGTGCTTATTGCAAAGAGGTCCCACCCGTTCCCTTTCCGAACACGGCAGTTAAGCTCTTTCGCGACGAAAATACTTGGTTGGTCACGACCTGGGAAATTAGTTCGGTGCCGGCTTTTACAATAAAGGTGCAGTTTTACTGCTCCTTTATTTTTATATCGGGCCATTAGCTCAGTTGGTTAGAGCTCCCGGCTCATAACCGGATGGTCCCGGGTTCGAGTCCCCGATGGCCCACCAATTCAAAAGAGTTTCCGAGTATCCGGAAACTCTTTTTTATTTGTATTTCGCCAGTTTTCGCAATAAAGTAGGCACTTCCCAAAAGGGAAGTGCCTCATTGTTTATACAATTTCCTTAAACTTTACCGTATATCCAAGCTCCGTCACAACATCATTTTTTACAAGTTTCTCAATAATATCCTTCGCATTCTCCGTCGCATTGTCCAGAAGTCCCAGCCCGATGGCACGTTCTTCCATCGCCAGCTTGCTTGCCTTGTCAAATGCGCGTACATCATCCACATTCACCGGATTGAATAATCCATCCTGTTCATCCAGCGTTTCAATGCTGTTTTCGTCAATTTCATGTGAAAGAATCTCTGCCTTCGGCAAATGAATTGTAATCAGTTTCTTTTCATCGTTGATTTCTACAACTACCTGCTCAATATCTACGCCAGCCTTAATCGTACCATCCCACTTTGCAATGAACGACTTTGTGGTAAACGGAATGTCCTTCCCGAACAGCTGCTTCGGATTTTCATACTTACCTGCGTCTGTATACAGGTATTCTACCGTCGCAAGCTCCCCGATGTCCTTAATCGAAGATTGAATCAAATCCAGACTGACCGTTTTTGTCGCAACCTCATGCACCGCAACCGGATCCGATAACCGATCGACCTCCGATTCCAACTCCGCAATGACCGCTTCGTATTTCTTTGTCGTGTTTGAGTGCGTAATGGCTACAACCGTCAGCACCGCAATCAGCAGCAGGGAAGCGAAAATCTCAATTTTCAAAACCCTTGGATTGTATGTGAACGATACGCCCTTTCCGTTCTTTTCCTCATTGTTCATCTTGATTCTCCTTCGTATGTAAATTCTCGTTCTGCGTGAAAATCACTGCAATATCTATATTATAGCATGAATCTGTCAAAAAATCAAGAATAATCAGGAATCCTGTCCGATTACACAAAATTCATTCCGTTTTTTGTATGTTTCCGATAAACTCAGAGGATAAATCTTCCTGCTTCATCAGCGAATTTTCACAAAAAACAGTATGGGAGGGGCTAATTCTGTTATATTAGGTGAAAAAATGAACATCATTAGCACAATATTGCTGTGCTCGTTTCCTGCACATACCGTGAAAACTGGAATTTTGTACTGGTTAATAGCATACTATTTAGCTTAAATAATGACGGAATACTAAGAGTAATATCTAAAATTAAAATTACATGCACAGCACTTTCACTAACATCAATTGTTGAAAGATTTTTGCGCAAATATTAAAAATGCCTGAAAATAGGGAATATCAATGACATCTAAAGAATTCTCATTTACTTTACTGCAATAAAATTTGTGCAATATGACTAAAAGGCTGTAATATAATTTGGTAAATATACCACTTGTAATTGGTTAAAAAGTGTGCTATAATAGAATCATCAAATACAGAAAGGGAGTCATCCACTATGAAAATGAGCATGATTAAAAAGATGACAGCAGCCATCGTTGCAATGGCAACTGTCGTATCCGCAGTTCCCTCATATTCCCAGAGTGCAGCAGCACTCAATCTGAATGAAGCTTCCTATGCAGGTACTCTTGCAAAGGCAAGCACAAGCAGCGTAACTGTTACTGAGAGCGCGGGCTATCAGGAAGGTGCTTATGTACAGTGGTCCGCTGTATCCGGTGCGTCCGGCTATAATGTATATTGCGATGGCGCACAGATTGACACAATGCTGGTCAGACAGTACGCAAGCCACTTCCGTGCAGATGTGGTTGGTGTAACAGCCGGCAGCCACACCATTAAGATTGTTCCGATTGTTGGCGGTTCCGCAGATGCTTCCAAGGCAGCTGAAGTGAAGGTAACTGTGGAAGCAGGTGACAGAAGCGGTTTTGCATTCAACAAGGGCAAGGCACTTGGCGCATACAACGGTGACGGTACTCTGAAATCCGGCGCGGTTGTTGTATATGTTACAAACGCAACAAAGGATTCCGTTTCCGCAAAAATCGGCGGTGCATCTGTTACTGGCGTACAGAACATCATCAATGCGGCACAGGACAGCTCCACACCGGTCTGCATTCGTTTCATCGGCAATATTACAGACCCGTCCACACTGGACAAGGGCGACCTGCTGGTTGACAAGGTAACCTGCGGTCTGACACTGGAAGGTATCGGCAGTGATGCTACCATGAACGGCTTCGGCGTTCGAATCAAGAACAGCTCCAATGTGGAAGTAAGAAACCTTGGTTTCATGAACTGCAACAGCTCCGAAGGTGACAACTGCGGTCTGCAGCAGGGCAATACATACTGCTGGGTTCACAACTGCGATTTCTTCTATGGCGATGCAGGTTCCGACGCTGACCAGGTAAAGGGCGACGGCGCCCTGGACACTAAGAAGTCCCAGTACATCACCCACTCCTACAATCACTTCTGGGATAGCGGAAAGTGCAACCTGCAGGGCGCAAATTCCAGCGATACATCCAACTACATCACATACCACCACAACTGGTATGACCACTCCGATTCCCGTCATCCCCGTGTAAGAGTTGCAACGGTTCACGTTTACAACAACTACTACGACGGCAACGCCAAGTACGGTATCGGTTCTACAACGGATTCTGACGTATTTGTAGAGAACAACTACTTCAGAAACTGCGCAAAGCCGATGATCATCTCCACACAGGGTTCTGATACAGAGGAAACACTGTCCGGCGAGGCAGGCGGCATGATCAAGGCTTACGGCAATATTGTAGAGGGTGCGACCTCCTACAAGCCCTACAGCACAAGCAGCTCTGATTTCGACTGCTATGATGCTTCCTCCAGAACAGAGCAGGTTCCGTCTTCTGTAACTGCTGCAAACGGCGGCGCAAAGTACAGCAACTTTGATACTGCAAGCGATATGTACAGCTATAGCGTAGATGCAGCTGCTGATGTTCCTGCAATCGTAGAAGCAAAGGCTGGTCGTGTGAACGGCGGCGACTTCAAGTGGAATTTCGATGACTCCACAGAGGATAAGAATTCCGATGTTATCACAGGTCTGAAGTCCGCACTGACATCCTACAAGGATTCCATCGTAGCCATCGGCAGCGGCTTCACAGACAGCACAACTCCGGTACAGACTACTGCTCCGGCACAGACCACTGCTCCGGCACAGACAACCACACCGGCACAGACCACAAACGGCGGAACAGTGACGGAGGGGAACTACAACCACAATTTTACGGAAAATGGCACGTCCAGCAGTTTCTACACCATCAGCGGAAACCTGTCCACTTCCAAGGGTACAGTAAGCTATGGTGGAATGACGCTGACACAGTGCCTGAAGATGGAATCCACAACTTCCATCACATTCAACGGAAGCGGCACTCTGACTCTCGTATTCGCAGAGGCAGGCAAGGGCGTAAAGGTTGATGGTACAAAGTACACCACTGATGCAAACGGTGTTGCAACTGTTTCTCTTTCCGCAGGCAATCACACCATCACAAAGGGTGACAGCATCAACCTGTTCTACATGAGTCTTTCTGGTTCTGGTTCTGCACCGTCCACATCTGCACCGGCACAGACCACTGCGCCTTCCGGTTCTGATTCTCAGCCCACATATACCACAACCTCCGGTCAGTATATCAACCCCGACATCAATGTTGAAGGTGATTTGAACGTAGTTTCCGTAGGCGGCTGGAATGAAATGGCATACATGGTTGTTTCCGGCGCAAATGACGCGTCTGTAACAGGCATTTCCTACACAGGCCCCGTCAACGGCAAGCTGGAGGGTACAGATTTTGAATATCTGGTAAGAGATACCGCAGACGGTGTTCGTGTGGATATTCCCGGTCTGCCTGCAGGCACTTATAGTCTGAAGATGGATACCACAAAGGGTGCAGTTACTGTCAATGATGTGGCAGTCGGCGCACAGGATCGTTCCGGTTATGCACACTTCAATTACACCGACGGTGTCGGTGCGTACAATGACAATGGTACACTCAAGGAGAATGCGATTGTTCTGTATGTAACGGATGGCAACAAGGATACAGTTTCCGTCACCTCCAAGGATGGCACAACTGTCAAGGGTATCGGCAACATCCTCAACTCCGCAGGTCAGGATGTCGGCGGCGGCAAGACCTCCAAGGGCGGCACAGCGAATACCAACAGCGATATTATCGAAAAGCTTGCTAAGGATGGCACTCCTCTCGTTATCAGAATCATCGGCAGCGTAACTGCTCCGGCAGGTGTAACAGAGTATGACTCCGACAACTACGGCGGTTCTGTGGGCGACAATGGCTACATGGCAAGAATGCAGTCCGGTAAGGACATCACCATCGAAGGTATGGGTACTGATGCAGAGATCAATGGCTGGGGTATTCACTTCATCGCTGAATCTGGCAACCCGACACTCGGCAAGAGCTTCGAGGTAAGAAACATCGCATTCAGAAATGTTCCGGAAGACTGCATCGGTATGGAAGGCGTACAGGAAGGTTCTACCCTGACTGCATCCGCTGAAAGATGCTGGATCCACAACTGCGAATTCTACGCACCGAAGATTTCCAATCCTGCTGAATCCGATAAGGCCGGCGGCGACGGCGCATGTGACTTCAAGCGTGGTCAGTACTTCACAAACAGCTACTGCTACTACGAGGGATACCATAAGACAAACCTCGTTGGTGCGGACGACAAGAATATGCAGTATCACCTTACTTACCACAACAACTACTGGAAGAATTGCGAATCCAGAGGTCCGCTGGCTCGTCAGGCTAACATCCATATGTACAACAATATTTATGATGGTCAGACAAGCTACTGCCAGAATCCCAGAGCAAATGCATATATCTTCTCTGAATACAACCTGTTCACAGGCTGTAAGGACATTTGTGAAGTAACAACCGGCGGCGTAGTTAAGAGTTTCAACGATTCTGTTGTAAACTGCCGTGGTAATGCACAGGCAACCGTTGTCAGCAGCAAGACCGAAAAGGTTTCCAACAATTGTCTGTACGGTGATTTCGACACCAACGCCTCTCTTTCTTACATTCCGTCCGGCAGCTATGCTCTCGAAACAAATACTGACAAACTTGTCGGACAGTTTGAAACCGACGGCGGCTGCATGGACGAGGATGCTTACTCCCTCGGCGGCAGTGGCAATATTGAAATAACACCTTCAGAAACCACTACAACAACTCAGAACACTGCACCGTCTGAAAGCACAACGACCACCACAACTACCACAATGCCCTCCACCGGCACAACAGTTTATGGTGACGTAAACTGTGACGGCAGCGTAGACATCCGCGACGTACTCCTGCTGAACCAGAACCTGCTCATTGGCAAGCAGCTGACAGCAGCAGGCACAGTCAATGCAGACGTTGACAAGGACGGCAAACCGACAATGACTGACGCGCTCAACATTCTCCAGCACACCATCGGTCTGGTAAAAACCCTCCCCATTGCATAAGCCCCCTCCCGAAGCCGCTGTACTCCTATGCGGCGGCTTCGTTCCCTATGATTCTCCGTTCTGCCCCCCCTTTTTTACGGGACGGATAATCACAGAAAGCCTGTTTACAGTTGACGGCAAAGCGCAGAAAAGCCCGTCCACAGACTGTGAACAGGCTTTTCTTTTTTAGTACTATGTAAAATCTAAATCTTGAATGAAAATGCGGGATTCGGGTGACTCCCCGCGGGGCGGGGAGATGCTGAACAAAGTGAAGCAGAGGGGACGGGCTGTTCAGCGCAGCCCCCGTATATCCCTCCCCCGCTTTGCGGGGGAGGTGCCGCCGAACGGCGGCGGAGGGGGCAGCTCTTGCGATCTGTTCAAGTTAAGAAGCATCATCAAGTTTTAGCTTTTACAAACTATTAGTGCGTATTATTTTAGTGTAGACCGCTTATGCTTTTTCAAAAAAACCGAAATGCTCCATTGCCTTGTAAATCCCATTCTCCCGCAGTTTTGCCGTGACATAATCCGCATGGGGAATGAGTTTTTCTCCATCGCCCATGGCAATGCCCGTACCTGCCGCGCGCAGCATGGTCAGGTCGTTCAGGCTGTCGCCGATGGCGTAGGACTGGGCTTTTGCAAGCCCGTGATGGCGCAGGACAAATTCCATCGCAAGCCCCTTGGAGCAATTGTGGGGGTGCATTTCTGCAAACCCATACCCCCTGTCCACAAAGGTGAAATACGGCGCAATGCCTGCCTTGAATGCGTCAAGGTCGGTCTGCTCGTCATAGGCAATGACGAATTTGTCAAAGGCAAAATCCTTGTCCTGCGTACTGCGGTAGATGTTCTTTTCCTGCATCCGGAACGTGCTGCGGATCTCAAGGATGAACGGCAGCTCGCGTGTGTGGGGGTCAAAGAAGAATCCATCCCGATGCTCGTATAGGGGTGCAGCGTCCACTGCGCGGACAAGCTCCACCATTTTTTCCATCACATCGGGGGAAACCGTCTGGTAAAAGCATTCCTTTCCCTCGCATTCGATATATGTACCGCAGCCGCACAGATATCCGTCAAACCCCAGCTCATGCACGTCCGCATCCACATTGCAAAGCGGTCTGCCCGTATTCACATAGAGCAGATGCCCTGCCGCATGAGCAAGGCGGAGGGCTTGTTTTGTACTTTCAGGAACGAAGTGGGCGGCATTATCCTCCATGAGTGTGCCGTCCACATCGAAAAACAGAATCTTCCGCATCTTATACCTGCTTGAACAGATGCACCAGCTCCAGTGCGGACATTGCACAATCATAGCCCTTATTGCCAGCCTTTGTGCCTGCGCGTTCGATTGCCTGTTCAATGGTGTCAGTTGTCAGAACACCGAACAGCACCGGAACTTCCGTTTCCAGAGATACCGCAGCAATGCCCTTGGAAACCTCTGCGCATACATAATCATAGTGGGACGTTGAGCCGCGGATGACTGCACCCACGCAGATAATCGCATCGTAGTTTCCGGATTTTGCAAGCTTCTTTGCAGCAAGCGGAATTTCGTATGCACCCGGTACCCATGCAAGGGTGATGTCGTCATCGGATACGCCGTGGCGTACCAGACAATCCTGTGCACCGCCAATGAGCTTGGAGGTGATGAATTCATTGAAACGGGATGCTACAATGGCAATTTTTAATCCCTGTCCGCAGTAAATTCCTTCAATTGTTTTCATAATGATCTTCCTTTCTGGTTGTATACAATTCGTCATAGGTTTTGACACTATGCGAATGGTTTTTGGTTTTCTTTCGGTGATCTGCCCATTGTCTGATTCGTTCGTTCCATTCTGAGTATAGCTCGTACCTTATTCGTGTAAAGCCAGAGAGTGTAAGAGGATAATCCTTTTCTTCTTCAGAGCCGTCACGTTCAGCAATGCAGATTGCCACAAAAATAAGGAACAGCAGGAAGAAAATGCCAATCGCCCAAAACATTTTTATTCCTCCGGAACATCAATCATATGCCCCATCTTCTCCTGCTTAGTGCGCAGATAGAAAAGGTTTTCCTTTTTCGGGGGAATTTCAATGGCTTCCCTCGCTGTGATGGCAATGCCGTAATCGGACAAATCCGAGATTTTCTCCGGATTATTCGTCATGATCCGCAGCGTCACTGCCCCAAGGTCGCGCAGAATCTGTGCACCTTCGCTGTAATCGCGCAAATCCGGTGCAAATCCGAGCTCCACATTTGCCTCAACTGTATCGCGCCCGTGCTCCTGCAAATCGTAAGCCTTGATTTTGTTCAGAAGTCCGATGCCGCGCCCTTCCTGCCGCAGGTAGAGGAGAATGCCGCGTCCTTCCTCTGCGATCCGCTTCATCGCCGCGTCCAGCTGCTCGCCGCAGTCACAGCGGCACGAACCAAATACATCACCTGTCAGGCACTCCGAATGCACACGGCAGAGCACCGGCGCACCGTCTGCCACATCCCCCATGACGAGAGCCACATGCTCGCGCCCCGTGATGCGGTTCTGGTAGCCGTAAATCTCGAAATCGCCATATTTTGTAGGAAGCTGCGCATGGGAAACGCGCTCCATGAACGGGTCATGGATGCGGCGGTATTTTTGCAGGTCCTCGATGGTGACGAAAACCAGCCCATATTCCTTGGCAAATTCCTTCAGCTGTGTCAGGCGCATCATTGTGCCGTCCTCTGCCATGATCTCACAGCAAAGACCGCATTCCGCAAGTCCGGCAAGACGCATCAGGTCAACCGTTGCCTCCGTGTGTCCGTTGCGCTCCAGTACACCGCCTGCCTTTGCTTCCAGCGGAAACATATGACCGGGGCGGCGGAAATCCGAGGGCTTCGCCTCCTCAGAAACGCACATTCTTGCAGTAAATCCGCGTTCTTCCGCGGAAATGCCAGTGGTGGTGTCCACATGGTCAATCGACTCTGTGAATGCGGTGCAGTGGTTGTCCGTATTGTTCTGCACCATCTGCCGCAGTCCAAGACGCTCCGTCATGGCACGGCTCATGGGCATACAAATCAGCCCCTTTGCCTGTGCCGCCATAAAATTCACATTTTCCGTGGTCGCAAACTGTGCCGCACAAATCAGGTCTCCCTCATTCTCGCGGTCGGGGTCATCCGTGACGAGAATGACCTTTCCCTGCCGCAGTGCTTCCAGTGCTTCAGGAATGGTGTTGAATGTCATACACTGTCATCCTTTCTTTACATAAAGCCGTGCTTTGCCAGAAAATCCTCCGTAATACCGCCGGACTTCCGATTGCCGCAGAGCTTTTCCACATATTTTGCGATGATGTCGCACTCCAGATTCACAATGTCACCGGCTTTCTTATGCAGGAGCGTGGTTTCTGCACCGGTGTGCGGAATGATGGACACGGCAAAATCCTCCTGCCCCGTCCTTGCCACCGTCAGGCTGATGCCGTCAATGGCAATAGAGCCTTTTTCCACGATATACCGCAGAATTTCCAAATCTGCGCCAATCGTCACCCAAACCGCATTGTCCTCGCGCCGGTACGAAAGAATCCGCCCTGTGCCGTCAATATGACCGGAAACGATATGACCGCCGAACCTGCCGTTTGCAGGCATGGCGCGTTCCAGATTCACCTTGCTGCCGCTTTGCAGCAGTCCGAGATTGGTGCGCCGCATGGTTTCCGGCATCACATCCGCAGAAAACGTGCTCCCATCAAAACGGCAAACCGTCAGGCATGTGCCGTTGACCGCGATACTGTCGCCCATCCGCACATCCTCCAGTACCTTGTCCGCAGCGATGGTCAGCACACACGCGCCGGCAGTTGTCCGGATGCCGCGTACTGTTCCGACTTCCTCAATTATTCCGGTAAACATCCGCAGCCCTCCACATCATATTCCAGCAGTACATCATCTCCGAACCGCGTAATGGTCGGGCAGCTCAGCCGGTAAGCCTCGTCCGGACTTGCCACACCAAGACCGCCGACTGCGGATTTTGCCGAAAATCCGCCGAAAATCTTCGGCGCAACATAAACGTGCACATGCTGTACAATGCCGCTGCGCAGTGCGGCTTCATGCAGTGCCGCACCGCCCTCGATGAGAATGCTGTCAATTCCCAGTTCACCGAGCCGGTACATCAGCGCGCGCAGATTGACATGCCCATCCATCTCCGGAATTTCGAGTACATGCACACCTCGCTGTTCCAGAACAGCGCGTTTGCGCGGGTCTATACGGCTTGCCGCAACATAGGTCGGAATGTCCTGCGCACTGTGCACCAGCCGGCAGTCCTCCGGAATCTGCAAATTAGTATCGCACACAATCCGCGCCGGATGGCTTGGGTTTTCTGCACGGCAGTTGAGCATCGGGTCATCCGAAAGCACCGTGCCGATGCCGACCATAATGCCTGCAACGCGTTTGCGCGTTTCGTGCACATGTCTGCGCGACTCGGAATTGGAAATCCAACGGGAAAGCCCCGTGCGCGTTGCCGTTTTTCCATCCGCCGTCATTGCCGTTTTCATTACGCAGAATGGTGTTTTTGTCCGGATATAGTGGAAAAATACGCGGTTGAGTGCATCGCATTCCTCCTTGCACATTCCTGTGTGCACCGTAATGCCAGCGTCACGCAACGCCTGAACGCCCTTGCCGGCAACGAGGGGATTCGGGTCATCAGAGCCGACAAAGACCGTGGCAATGCCATGCTCAATGATCGCATCCGTGCAGGGTGGTGTTTTGCCGTGATGGCAGCAAGGCTCAAGGGTGACAAACATCGTTGCACCGCGCGGGTCCTCCGTGCAGTTCTGCAGGGCATTGCGCTCCGCATGAAGTCCGCCGCAGCGTTCATGGTATCCCTCGCCGATGATTCTGCCATCCTTGATGATAACCGCCCCCACAAGGGGATTGGGGTTGACAAAGCCAATCCCACGCTTTGCCAGATTGATGGCGCGTTCCATATACATTTCATTCGTCATTTTTCTGCACCTCCGAAAAAGCCCCCGAAACAAGTTCGGGGGTTTTGTTTTGCAGCTGATTGCATTCTTCTCTCATCCGGACTTTTGGCGATTCTACAAAGAAATCACCCCTACCGTCGGTTCCGGAATTGCACCGGATCAGCCTGTTTACGGCTCACGGACTTATGTGCAGTATGCCTGCACATTCACCGTCGGTTATGAATTTCACATACCCCGAAGAAATTGTATTGTCTTTCTTATTATACACGTTTGTTACAGACTTGTCAAGCCCTCATCAGGTTCTTCCTTTAAGTCTGCAATCGCCTTGCTGAACAGGCGGGTGATGGCAGCGTCACGCAGGAACACATCATCGGGCAGATTTGCAGCATTGGCATAACCACCTGCCATACGCGCATGACCGCCGCCGCTGCCGATGTCCGAGAGAGCCTGCCGGATGATTTTTCCGGCATGAAGTTCCGGAATTTCCGAGCGTACGGAGAATTTGTACCCATCATCGCGCACGGCATAGACCACGCTGAATTCAATGATGTCCAGCGCGAGGATGAAGTCGGAAATCATTGCGATCAATGCGTCAGGACATGCAAAGGGAATCGTTGCATAGCCCACATTTCCAAACACGCGGATATTGTTGATAGCACTGCCATAAGCCTTGAGGTCAGCAAATTCCAGCGTGTTGATCCGCATCCGGTCAATCAGCCCGTTGTCCGCATAGGGAAAGAGTTTTGCATACATCTGCGCGTCAAACTGCGTCATGCCGCGTGAAAAATCGGCAGTATCCATTTTAATGCCATACACCAGCGCGGATGCGGTGTTCTTGTCCGGTTCAATGCCATTGTCAAAGAAATACTCCGCAATAATGGAGGAACATGCCCCGACAATCCGTATATCCTTGTAGGCGTATTCACAGGGAATCATGGTCGGGTGGTGGTCAATGCAGGCAACCTCATCACCGCACAAATCCGTGAGATTTGTATTGTATTTCTGGCAATCGATCGTGACAATTTTGTCCTCCGGCTGCATGTCCGTCAAATCACAGATCTGTACCATCTCAATACCGAAATGGTTCAGCATTGCCTGTGCAGAGAGCTTTTCCGCCGTGCCGTCATAGCAGATAAGTGCCGTAATCCCATAATGCGCCAGCAGCTTCTGCAAGCCGAATGCCGAGGCAATCGCGTCAGGGTCGGGGAAATTATGCGTCTGGAGGTATACTTTGCTGCCGGACAGGATCCGGCAAAGTGCCTGTAAATCTTTCATTATGCTTCAAGTTCCTTTTCTATTATGATAGTATTCCCTATGAAGCACGGAAGATGTACAGAAATTTCTGTTCATCCGGCGAAGGGAGACTATTGTATTATTATAGCACAGACACCGACATTAGTAAAGGGAAGGTATGTGGAAAAATTCTGAACATTTTTCGCATTAAGTTATTGACTTTTTTATCACTTTACTATATAATATATGTATATGAGTCGGAAGGAGGGACGGGAGAAACCGTGGCATTGCAGCTGATTGTGGATTTGTACGGCTGTGACGCAAAGCTGCTCGATGATATGAACCATGTGCAGTCGGCAGCGCGTGACGCAGTGCATTCCATCGGTGCGCAGATTGTGGAGGAGTGTATGCACAAATTCACCCCCATTGGCATATCCTATATTGCCGTAATCTCCGCGTCACATTTTTCAATTCATACATGGCCGGAATTCCGTTATGCCGCAGTGGATGTATTTTCCTGCAGCGATGATGTCCCCCGTGCAGTTGCGGACGCACTGCGCACGGCATTTCATGCAGAAACCTGCCGCATCCAATCTGTGGAACGCAATCTGAAAGGGGAGTGCAGTATTTGAAATTTCAATTAGGCGATACCATATGCGCCGATGGTGAACTGTATCAGGTCGTTGGCAGGATCACCTACAAAAACACCGACGACAATTGTCAGTGGGATGAATACCGTTTGATTTCCGACAAGGACGGTACGGAACACTGGCTGAGCGTGGACGATGTCTACAAGGAATATTCCATCTGGCAGATGATTCGCGTACCCGACCGCAGCGGCTACCACTGGAGCGATCATGGCACGGAGGTTGTCGTGTCCTGTGCAGGCGATGTGGATGTTGAGCGCGGCGACCGCGCGGAATTTACCGAGTACGAGGATGAAACCGAGGAGAAAATCATTTCCGATGAAACATGGGATGACGGTACGGAGCATTCCATGGGCTACTATCTCGATGAACATGAATTCTGGCATGTACGCAGCAATCCGACTTACCGTTCCAGCAGCCGCAGCGGCGGCGGCACAAAGCTTGCAGGTTCAGTGATTGCTGTTACCGTATTCACGCTTATCGCCGTTTTTGCATTTTTCACAGCTGCATTCAGTGCCGTTTCTGGTACAAGTATTGCAAAATACCTCAAAAAGAATGACAATTATACTTATGTGACATCCATTACCGGCAACGAGAAAAATTCCGCGGATGTCTACAAAGCCCCGACCGGCTATACCATTGCCTCCACTGCTACGGACATCATCAATGCCATTGACGGCAACACCCAGTATGTCCAGCAGGATGATGCAGAAACAGAAGGCGCAATTGCCATTCTCACACAAAAGGAATACTGCCTGATTTATCTTTCTCTGGAAGATGAAGTGCTTGTGCAGATTTCCGACCGCGCCTATGCCTATACTTCGGACGATGACCCGTATCACAGCCGTCCTCTTTCCCGCCGCTATTACCGTAATTTCTATTATTCCACGGGCTATGGTTCTGATTCAAGCACCTACAGCGGCAAGTATACTTCGCCCTATAGTTCCTATGACGGTGATTACATCGAGTATTCATCATCCAACACCTACCACACCTATTCCAACAGCGTCCGTCAGGCAAGCATTGCGTCAAGACAGTCCTCCGGCGGCGGTCTGAGTGGCGGTAAATAACGAAAGGAGAAATTATCATGAGCATTTTGTACGATATTATGGAGGTTGCAATCTATTCCGTTCTTGGCATCGCCTTGATGATGCTGGGCAATTTCCTGATTGACCTGATTATTCCCTGTTCTTTCCCTGAGGAAATCAAGCGCGGCAACAAGGCAATCGGCTTTGTATCCGCCGGCACCAACATTGGCGTTGGTATGCTTCTGAAAGCTGCCATCTCCTCTCCGGCAGCATCCTCCGCAAAGGAATCCCTGCTGGTCGGAATCGGCGGCAGTGTGCTGTATTTCGTCATCGGCATTGTATTCTTCATGATTGGCTATCTCGTGATCCGCTTCTTCAACAAGCAGTACAACCTCAACGATGAAGTGGGCTGCGGCAATACCGCGGCAGGCATTATGGTCGCTGGTATTTTCATTGGTCTTGCCAATGTCATCAGCGGTGTGATCGCATAACCATACTATGAAAAATTATCGTTTATTGATGCTGACAACATTGATGATTTCAGGCTGTTCCATGGTCTACGAGCTGATCATCAGTGCTGTCAGCTCGTATCTTGTGGGCAATTCCACGCTCCAGTATTCCATCACCATTGGCTTGTACATGTGTGCGCTTGGCTTGGGTTCATTCCTGTCCAAGTTCATCCGCAAAAACCTGTTCAACTGGTTTGCCAACGTGGAAATCGGCATTGGTATCATCGGGGGACTCAGCTCCCTGCTGCTCTTTCTTGCCAACCTCCATCTGCAATCCTACGCCCTTGTGATGTATCTGGAAATCATCATTATCGGCACATTCGCCGGTCTGGAAATTCCGCTGCTCACGCGCATCATTGAGGAGGACAGGAAGGATTTGCGCGTTACCATCTCCTCCATCTTTTCCTTTGACTACATCGGCGGACTCATCGGTTCCATCGCATTCCCCATGGTACTCCTGCCCCATCTGGGCTATTTTGCAACCGCAGCCCTTGTCGGCTCGCTCAATCTGCTTGCGGCAGTGCTCATCATTTTCCGCTATTCCGCAAGACTGCGCAATGCAGGATTCTACCGCGTTGTTTCCGTTCTCCTGCTCTGTTCCATGGCAATCGGAATGCTTTTTGCCGAAAATGTGGGACAGACCATTGAAAACGGACTCTATCGCGACAATGTGATTCTTAATCAGCAGACGGAATACCAGAAAATTGTCATGACGCGCCATAAGGACGACACGCGCCTGTATCTTGACGGCAACTGTCAGTTCTCCTCCATGGACGAATACCGTTACCACGAGGCACTTGTGCATATCCCCATGGCATATGCACAGCAGCGTGAAAAAGTCCTGCTGCTCGGCGGCGGTGACGGACTGGCAGCCCGTGAGCTGCTGAAATATCCCGACACCACAGTGACCCTTGTTGACCTTGACAGTGCAATGACAACCCTCTGTCAGGAGCATCCGCAGATTACCGCGCTCAATGAGGGAGCACTGCAAAGTGACCGCGTGACCATTATCAATACTGATGCCTATGAGTATCTCGAATCCTGCACGGAGCTGTATGACCTCATCATTGTAGACCTGCCCGACCCCAACAACGAGGCACTCAGCAAGCTTTACACCAATATTTTTTACCGCCTGTGCAGCAGCCGCCTGACAGACAGCGGCATTCTGAATGTGCAGTCCACAAGTCCCTACTATGCCTCCAAAGCGTTCTGGTGTATTCACAACACCATTCAGAGCGAGGAAATGGAGGTGCTTCCGTACCATCTGCAAGTGCCTGCATTCGGCGACTGGGGCTTCAACATGGCATCCAGAACACCCCTGACGCAGCACCACGCACTGCCGGAGGATACGCGGTATCTTACCGAGGAGAGCCTGCCTGCGCTGTTTATGTTCGGCAAGGATGAAATGACCGAAGCCGGCATCAATCAGCTCACGCGTCCCGTTCTCATCCAGTATTACAACGAAGCAGCCCGTGCATGGCAGTAATGCGGGGCTGCTTTTTTTGCTGAAATATTTGACTTTTCCGCTGGAATGTGCTATACTATATATGTTGACATCATGTGAACAGGAGATGAACTATGAATTTGATCTGGCAAAGCAGAAGAAGTGAAACAGCTGCACAGGCATTGCCGCAGGAAAGCGTCCTGACAGGGCAGTGGGAGCTGATGGAGATTGCAGCAGAATACAAGCAGATACTCCGCTATCTTGCGCAGGGTGTGGATACGGAAGAAACCTGCGCCATTGTGGAATACTTACCGGAAACGGACGCGATCCGTGCACAGGACGGCGTTACCGTAGAACCGCAGGGGAATTTTGCAAAGGGCAGGACGCGCTTTCTGAAAGCCGCAAACGCCCTCCTGAAAAATCCAGTTCCCTATCTGCCTGTATTTTATGAGGTGTTTGAGGAAAACGGCACGGTATACTGCACATTCCAGCAGTCGGAAGGGGAGAGCCTTGCACAGACGGACTTTCCGCGGACAGCCACCTACATCCGCAGCCTTGGCATTGCACTGTGCGATACCTATGTTGCCCTGCACCGTATGGGACTGCTGTGCGGCAGACTTTCCGCATCGCAGATTCTGCTTGCGTCCGATGGTACATTTACCCTCTGCCCCGACTGCATTTTAGAAGCCGCAGCGGATGGCAGCTCCGACACTACTGAGGATATGCACATTCTGACCACATTCCTGTCCGGACTTTGCGGCAGCATGGACGAGGAGGAAGAGGACGCGGAAATCCTGCGCAACGTTCTCCAGTACGGCTATCAGGATGCCGAACTGCTGCGCAGCGCGCTTATCTGCGAGGAAAATTCCCTTGCAAAACCGCGCACCGCCCGTACTTCTGTCAAACCCCTGCTCCGTTTCCTGCTCTGCCTGCTCTTTTTGGCAGCTGCGGCAGCCGGCGTATTCTGGCTTGGCAGAAATCACCTGCCGCTGGGACTTTGCGTGAAGCTGGGACTGGTGCAGGATGATGTGATTTCCGTCTGGATGCCCATTGAACCTGCCCTTGACGAAATGGAAACGCAGGCAATGTATCAGGCATTGACCAACGGTTTTGAGAATAAATACCCCGGCTGCGGTGTCAATCTTGTCATCTACGCGGATGATTCCTTTGACGATGCACTGCTGTCCACTGCCGAACCGCCGACGGTGTTCATGAATACACAGAATGCGCAGATTGTGCAGAATGCCGCAGACCTTTCGCTCCTCACGCGTTCTCTGCCGGACAATTACCTTGTGAATCTGCACAGCTTTACCAATACCATTCCGCTTGGATGCAGCCTGACGGCACTGTATTACAATGCCTCCTCGTGTGAAATGGAAGAAGCGGATTTCGTGGAATATGCCGATATTGCAGAAGATATTCCCTATGATTCCTCCGCTGAGAAATTCCTTGCAAAGACCGATTCCGCGCACACACGCCAGATGCTCCCGTTTAACGAATTCCTTGCAAGCCGCAGTGACGCGCCGCTGCTTGCCGGAACAAGCCGCATTGCCATTGTCGAGCGCAACGCGCTGACCTCCGGTGCAGTCCGTATGCTGCCCGTGTCCGTGGATGGCAGCTACCCTCTGCAAGCCGAAATGTGCTGCACTGTTAATGCCGATGTCGATTGGAACAGCCAGCGTATCGGAATGCTCTGGATTCAATACCTGCTGACCGAAGAAGCGCAGCAGATTATGTTTGCCGAATATTACAGCGCACTGCCCATCCATGATGCAGTTTTTGCGCAGACAATAGAAAATCATGATGCCCTGTCCTTTATCAGCACGATTCGTGACGATATTGACGGCAGTGCATTGCAGTAAAGGAGGGGAACAATGAGCTGGTACAGTACAAATGACAGCTTTCCGCCAGTCGTACAGCGCGCGGCTTTGCCGGCAGGTACGGTGGTCGGAGAATATACATTGGAGAAGCCATTGCGTGTCTGCGGATTGGAACTGACCTACCTTGCAAGACACACAGCCACCCAGCTGCCCGTCTGCCTGCGTGAGCTTCTGCCCATGCGCTGGTGCGCACGGGATGAAAACGGCATCTGGACACCCTACCACGCCGAAGCAGAATCCCTCTTTTCCGCAGTGAAAAGCGAATGTATCTCACGCATGTCCGAGCTTCAGGAATTTGCCGAGGAAAGCGCGATTGAACGGATTCTCGGAGTATTCGAGGCAGGCGGTACTGTGTGGATTGCCGCGGAGTCTGTTGAGGAACAGAGTCTTGCTGACGCACTGGCACAGCAGCTTTTCACGCCGCAGGATGCCATCAGTCTGCTTACACCGGTGATGGATACCCTGTTCGGACTCCATGAAGAACGGCTCTATCACGGCGCAATTTCGGAATATTCCGTCCTGCTGCGCGACGATACCACCGTCCTTACAGGGTGGTGCAGCGGCATTCGGGAAGAACCGCTGACCGCGCAGGAGGATGTCCGCGCACTGAGCACACTGCTCTACCTGATGATGACCGGTGAGCGAACCTACCGCAATGAAATTGCAGCCGGACTGCCAAGCGGTATCCGGAAAGCTTTGAAAAAAGGCATGGAGCATCCGGAAATCGGCATTGAACAGCTCTGGAAGCTCTTACATAAAGACAATCCTGCCAAACGTACCGTGCGCATGAAACGCCGCAAATCCGGTACATCGGGATTCGGAAAGCTCTTTTCCCCCGTATTTACTGCAATTTTCTGCATCCTCTGCTGCGCCGTTCCCGTGACGCTTGTTGCAGCCGGACAATATGCCGGAAAATTCCACGATACGGAATACGCCATTGCAGAGGATGAAGTACGAGTGCCGGAGCTGCTGTATCTGACGCAGGAGGATGCCGTTCTTAAGGCGGAGGAAATCGGGCTGCATGTGGTCATTGCCTCGCGTGAGGGCAACCCCACCGTGGAAGAAAACCATGTTGTCACCCAGAAGCCCAATGCCGGCGCAATCCTCAAAAAGGGTGAAACCATGCAGATCATCATCAGTGACGGCTGGCACAGTTATGTCCCCGATGTCACCAATATGCAGCTGAATAAAGCAGTTGCTATGCTCGAAAAGCTCGGATTTGCCGTAACCTATGAAGAGATTCTCAGCTTAGGCGATGCCCCCGGCTCCGTCATCAGCCAGAACATCAAGCCGGACACCCTGCTTGAACGCGATTCCGTAATTCATCTGCGCGTGTCCCTCGGACGTGACGATTTGGACACAAGCAAGATGGAAACTGTCGGCAATTATGTCGGCAAGGATTTCGAGGAGGCAAAGGAGGAGCTTGCCGCACTGCATCTCTATGCATTGCAGGTCGAAGCGGTCTACGACCCCCTCGTTCCCAAGGGCATGGTCATTTCGCAGGAAATCCCTGAGGGCAGACGTGTTTCACAGGGTACAGTTGTCAATATGATTGTCAGCCTTGGCGTGGAAACCGTCCGCGTACCGAGTGTGACAATGATGAACGTCAATTCCGCACGTTCTGTTCTTGAGAAAGCACGTCTGAAAGCGGTGATCATCTATTCTGCCGATGCAGGATTTGCCGCTGATACCGTCATTTCACAGGGTACAGCCCGTAATACCGTTGTTCCCGTGGATACGGAGATCTGGCTGACCGTCAGCCTTGGCAGAGGCAACAGCGTCATCAGCACGGGCGGATGGTCCGGCACACCGCTGCCGACCGTGGAAAGCACAGAAACCACTGCCACCGAGGAAACATTGCTGACGGAGGAAACCCTCCTGACGGAAGAAACCGAGCTGACTGAGAGCAGCCCTGCGATGACAGAGCCTGAGGAGGAAGATGATACCACCGAAAGCTCACGCACAACGACCACGCGTCCCAGAGAAACGGACGCGCCCGCCACAAAGGCCACGACCAGAGCTACCGATGCCCCTGTGAATACCACAGCGAGCACCAAGGCGACAACCAAGCCCACTACTACCACAACAAAGGTCGTGACAGAGCCGCCGGCAACGCAGCCGCCGACCACACAGCCGCCTGCTACAGAGCCTCCGGCAACCGAACCGCCGGCTACAGAACCGCCTGCAACCGTACCGCCAATTCCGACGGAAAGCGGTTCGATTGAGGATGAGGGCTTCTGATAGGTTGGCAATGCAACCGCAGATGGCTTGAAAATCTGAATTTATTGAATCTGCACAGAAATTTGGAAAGATTTTTGTGCAGATTTTTCCATACAACAAGGTCAACAAAAACGTATAACATACAGAAGCATACATCGGGATGTCAACACGACACAGTATTGCAGCTGATGCCTGCTTCACATGGAAAGGAGCGAACAACATGACGGATGCGGAATTCAGTGCCGCAATTGAGAAAATCCTACAGGGCGACCGCAACGGACTGCGTGATGTGTATGACGCGTACGGGAATACCATCTACCGTCTGTTTCTTGGGCGTGTGCACCGCCATCAGGACGCGGAGGACCTGACATCGGAATTTTTTCTCAAGCTGTGGAGCTGTGCATCTACTTATCGGGCAGGCACGGGGCACAAATGCTGGATGAATACCATTGCAAGGAATATGGCAGTGGATTTTCAGCGTAAAAACCGTGAAATCCCGACAGAGGATGCCGCGCAGGTTCTTGAACAACGGCAGATCCAGCCGGAATCGACGGAGGAACAGGTACTTGGTACAATGCAAACCAACCAGATACTTTCCCGTCTTTCGGAGGAGGAACGCGAAATCGTGCAAATGCATTTGTCCGCAGAACTGACTTTCCGTGAAATCGCAGCCATACTGAAGCGTCCCCTTGGGACGATTGCATGGAAATATCGGACAGCAATCGGAAAACTGCAAAAATTAGCAGAGGAGGGACAACTCGTATGACCAGAAAAGAAATAGAAAAGCGGTGTATGGAGGAAATGCAGCAGACCATCCCGAATCCCGAAGCCCTCTGGCAGCGGATTGAATCCCAGCTGCCCGAACAAACCGCAGAGCAACCCCAGAAACCCGTTATCCGGATGCACACAGCGCGCCGCGTGATGACCATTGCCGCATGTCTGCTTGTAGTGGTATCCGGTGCAACATTCTTTGCAAAGCCCTCCGGACTCCACCAGAATTCCGAAACCATCATGCAGGACGAACAGGAGAGTGCCGAAGCACCGGCGGGCAACAAATCTGAATCGGCATTTGAGGAAAAGCATGAGGATGTGTTGGACGATGTGCAGATGAACGATGTTGTAAAAACGGAGCAGGAATCCGAACAACGCACCTATGCATCCCTCGGCTTGCCCCAAAATACAGCAGCCGTGGACACTGCAAAGCTCAGTGCCGGAACGCAGTTGTTTGAGGAAAGTGCGGTACTGTCACTGACAGAATGTTTTGTGGATGTGCAGGTTTTGCAGAGCACACAGCACACGGACGGCGAAATGGAGTACCTGCTGGAGGTCGTGGATGCCTACGGCGCAGATATTGCATCCGGCACACAGCTTTCCCTTACCAGCAAAAGCCCCTATTTCCTGCAAACCGCGCATGAATATGTTCTGCCCCTGTACCAGAATGCGGAAAACTGGCAGCTTGTCAATGCAGCCGCACCGCAGCTGGAACTGACACCGGCAGGGGAGCTTGTGTACCATAACGGATGGAAATCACTGAAACATGCTGATGCACAGCCCTTACTGTATGCAAAGTACGGCGTGGATGATTATTTTTACGACAGAATGTATATCACAGAGGATGCCGTATTATTTGCATTCCTTGCAGAATGGGAGGCATCACGATTATAAAGGAGTATCATTATGAAAAAGAAAAACAACGTTATTGCACTGCTCAGCGCATGTGCATTCCTGACCATGGCATTGACCGGTTGTTCCGAAAAAAGTACAGAGCAGCGTTCACCGCAGACAAACAATGGCATTGTGCAGAGCAATAAATCAGACGTTGCAGCGGAATATGAAATTGCCGAGGATGGCTTCTACAACTACAACGTTACCGGTATTGAGAGAGAGCATCTGTCCACGGAGGAATACAACGAAATCACCGAAACCGGATTCCGCAGCACCCTCCAGCATCCGCTGAGTACATTTTCCGTGGATGTGGACACAGCCTCCTACTCCAACGTGCGCCGCATGATTCTCGACGGCGAGGAAGTCAACCCCGATGCTGTGCGCATTGAGGAGATGATTAACTACTTTTCCTACAATTACGCCGCACCTGAGGGCGATGTGCCGTTTTCCGTCAATACCGAGCTGTTCGACTGCCCGTGGAACGGTAAAAATCAGCTTGCGCTGGTAGGCTTGCAGGCACAGGAAATCGACCTTTCCGAGAGAAAGCCGATGAATCTGGTTTTTCTCATTGATGTCAGCGGTTCGATGATGGCAGAGAACAAGCTGCCGCTGGTGCAGGAAGCCTTTGCAATGCTCACGGAAAACCTCAACGAAAACGACCGCATTTCCATTGTCACCTACGCAGGCACGGATGCCGTGGTACTGGAGGGCTGTGCAGGCAGTGACTATCTGACCATCACTGAGAAGCTCTACAGTCTGACCGCCGGCGGTTCGACCGCAGGTGCAGCCGGCATTGTACGCGCTTATGCCCTTGCACAGGAATATTTCATCGAGGGCGGCAATAACCGCGTTGTTCTGGCAACGGACGGCGACCTGAATGTCGGCTTGTCCAGTGAAGAAGAACTGACGGATTTGATTGAGGAAAAGCGTGAATCCGGCGTGAATCTCTCTGTTCTGGGCTTTGGCACGGGCAACCTCAAGGACGACCGTCTGGAGGCACTTGCCGACCATGGCAACGGCAATTATGCCTACATTGACAGCCTGCTCGAAGCGCGCAAGGTACTGGTGCAGGAAATGGGCGGCACATTGTACACCGTTGCCAAGGATGTGAAAATCCAGACAGAATTCAACCCCGAACTGGTGGCAAGCTACCGCCTGATTGGCTATGAGAACCGCGCACTTGTCAATGAGGATTTTGCAGACGACCGCGTGGATGCCGGCGAAATTGGCGCAGGACATAGCGTGACAGCCCTTTATGAACTGGTGCTGACGGATGCGGCGAACTATGCAATGCACGGCATGTCGTTCAAGTATCAGGATACGGAAGAAGTCCTGAGCGAGGATGCAGAGCTGATGACTGTTTCCCTGCGCTACAAAGAGCCGGAGGGCACGGAAAGCAAGCTTGTGGAACATCCCGTTAAAACACCGAACTCTCTTGCAGACCGCGTAATTCCGGAAAATCTCGCCTTTGCCGCAGCCGTTGCAGAATTCGGAATGCTCCTGCGTGACAGCGAATATGCGGGCGATTCGAGCCTCTGGCAGATTCAGCAGCTCCTTGCACAGGTGGACATGGACAACGAATACCGTCAGGAATTTGCAGACCTTGCAGAACGTGCCTTTGCCGGAACGGACAAAGAGGGGAGAGTGCCGGATGAAACGGAATCCGACACCTTTAGTGACAAGGAACTTGCCGAGATGGAAGAAGTGGACAGGGTGATTTCCGAGCTGATGCAGAGTGACGAATTCCAGAGCATGTCCCTTGACGAACGTGAAACCGCTGTGCGCAAGCTCCTCTATGAGCTTGCATGGTACGGCACGGACGCATTCCCCTACAGCCTGATTGAAGAGCGCAGCATCACCTACACCCCCTACAGCTTCGGCTTTCAACATACCTGCGGAGTATCCTCCGCCGTTATTATCAAGCGTTTTGACCCGAGGATGAATTGAGCATATATTCAGGAAAATGGCTTGTGATAGCACAAAAATAAATCCCCGCAAAATCGTGTTTGCGATAGGGAATATCTCTACCAAATCGATTGGGCAAGCAACAGCCATGCAGTTACATTGTCTGCATGGCTGTTTGTTTTTTAAAAAAACACCACGAATACAACCCATGGTCGTAAGCGCCCACTAGCGAAACAAGGGTAGTATAATAATAGCGAAACGAATGGATAGAGCAAGGCAACTGACATTTAATGAATTATACGAAACCTCGTATCTCACAAAAAGATACGAGGTTTTTCACATATATGTTATTTTGGCAAAGTTATCCTGAATGTAGCGCCGCCACCTTTCGTATCGGAAACCAAAATCGTACCATGATGCAGCTCTACGATTTCCTTTGCAATCGAAAGTCCAAGCCCGAAATGAGACTTGCTTGTGCGTGATTCGTCTGCACGATAGAAACGGTCAAAAATTCGTTTCTTTGCTGCATCATCAATGCCGA
>SVNO01000037.1 GCA_015066845.1 Ruminococcus sp.
CCTCCCCCGCTTCGCGGGGGAGGTGCCGCCGAACGGCGGCGGAGGGGGCAGCTCTTGCGATCTGTTCAAGTTAAGAAGCATCATCAAGTTTTCGCTTTTACAAACTACTAATACTATGTTAGTTCTAAATCTTAAATAAAAAGCGGGATTCGGGGGTGCAACCCCCGCATATCCCTCCCCCGCTTCGCGGGGGAGGTGCCGCCGAACGGCGGCGGAGGGGGCAGCTCTTGCGATCTGTTCAAGTTAAGAAGCATCATCAAGTTTTCGCTTTTACAAACTACTAAATATGATTTAGGGGGGCAGCATATGACAAAACGAATCATTGATTTGATTTATCAGGAGTATTATGGAACTGTTCTTGGTTACTGTATTACCCGTCTGAATGGTGATATTCCGGCTGCTGAGGATTGTACGCAGGAGGTATTTTACATTCTGCAAAAGAAAATCAAGCAGCTGATACAGCTCGAATCCGTTCTGCCGTGGCTCTTGGCGACGGCGGATAGAGAAATCAAAAGCTACAAACGAAAGCATCCGCAGAATCTCAATATTGACGAAATACCCGAACAGGCTGCACCTGAGGAACTGCGGGACAGTGTGCTGGATATTCTTGATGACGAGGACCGCAGGCTTGCTGCGCTGTACTATGGCGGGGCGGATAAAGAAGCTCTTGCAAAGAGTCTGGGCATTTCAACGTCAGCACTCTACATGCGGATGTACCGAATCCGGCAGATCGTCAAGGAGTATTTGGAAAATCCTGACAAGTAGGCAGTACTGAAATTGTGCATTCCTACAAAGTTTGGGAAATACTGTTAAAAAACACCTCGTTTCTGACGGATATATATAAACAGGGAAAATAGAGCAAGCCGGCAGCAGGCTTCTCAGAAAGAGGTGAGTTGCGATGAAGACGACAACACAACAGGATGCTTGATTCGGAAAGCATTACCGCAACGTCAAACTGTGTCTATATCGGATAAGGTATCCGATGAAAAAACTATTAGAACCAGTCTTACCACTATTTCTGCTTACGACCGTACGGGTGAACCTGATGGCGGCGTATTGCATAAGGAAACCATCGGTATTACAGAGAACTTCAAGTAATTCTTCCAGCAAAAATCAAATGGCTGATAAAAAAACAAAATTTAAGGAGGTATTTTTATGAAAAAAAGATTTTTGGCTTTTCTGACAGCGGCTCTTTGTATGTTTACCCCCTTGTCCGCACATGCAGTGGATGTTGATGCGGACGTAGATACTGCATTCACATATATCACAGATACTTTCACATACAAAACAAATAATGCTTATGGATATGGCAGTGGTTTTTTCCTCGAAACAGAGCTTGCTGCCCCTGATTTTATGGTTGTTGGTTACCACTATGAAAAAGGTCAGGGAGTTTCTGGAGACGAGTTGATTGGATATGTTATCTCCCCTATCAACGATGAAACCTTTTTGAAGAACGGAGTAGCCGAGGTTGATATTTATTCCATTGAAAGTCATTTTGGTGAAAAGCAATTACAGATCGGTGACCTTTTTAAGGTTGAGGGTGAGTGGTGTGCAGCAGAACCTACGGTATACTCTTACTGCTTCGGAGAAGAAACCGAATTGACTTATTTCGGCAATGGTGTTGACCTGTTAGGCAAAGATTTTGAGAAAATCGTTCGCTTACAGATGGTAATTGATGAAGCATCGCGTGATGCAGCCGTCTGGGAGCAGGAAAACGTCACCTTCATCAAGGGCGACACAACCGTAGACGACAGCGTGAACATCCTCGACTGCATCCAGCTCAACAGAGCGATGCTTGCCGGTGCACCGCTGTGCGACTACGCGAAGCTTGCCGGCGACGTGAACGAAAACGGCGTACTCGACATGGACGATTCCCTCTGCATCCTCAAGGAAACCATCGGTATTACAGAGAACTTCAAGTAATCCCTCCAGCAAAAATAAGATGGCTGATAAAAAAACAAAATTTAAGGAGGTAATATTATGAAAAAGAAATTGTTTACAATTTTGACTGCACTGACATGTATGATGGCTGCAATTACTGCCATCCCCTCCAGTGCCGAAAGTGTTGATACAGACTATACAATTACATCGGAGCATTTTGTTTACACAGACAAATGCATCGATGTTGCGACAGATAATCACGCTTTTCACTTTGAATCAGATTTGGTTTCTCCTGATGTGTTGATTGTAGGAACCCTGGACCAAATTTATGAGGATGGAAGTTTAACCCGTCATTATGCTGGCAAACGCCTTAATATCGATGGTATAGTGGTAGCAGACGTATATCTTAGTAAAGTTGATTTTGGCGATTTTGGTGAACAGGAACTTCAAGTAGGTGATTTATTGAAATGTACGTCTGATAGAATGCCTGTTGGTGAAAAAATACCGCCTTTTTTTGCCGCTAATTTTGAGTATCTTGGTAATGGCATGGATATTTTTGGTGAGGATTTCAAACATGTAATTCGCAGGGAAATGCCATATATGGAAAGATACGGTTGTTATGACATCAGCATACTTGAATCAAGATGGGGCGACAAATACAAATTCGTAAAAGGTGACGTAACCTTGGACGACAGCCTGAACATCCTCGACTGCATCCAGATCAACAAGGCGATGCTTGCCGGTGAACCGCTGTGCGACTATGCGAAGCTTACCGGCGACGTGAACGAAAACGGCATACTCGACATGGACGACTCCCTCTGCATCCTCAAGGAAACCATCGGTATTACAGAGAACTTCAAGTAATCCTTCCAGCAAAAATAAGATGATACAGCAAATGACCGCCGCCTGTCGTGAGATGGGCGGCTGCTTTTTGCAGCCAAAAAACACCCCCATGATGCGCTGCAAAGCTCTGCATGGGGGTGTTTCCTATTCGGGGAGGGGGCTAACCCCAGAAAATGACCTTTACGGCAAACTGTTTTCTATTACTCCGCCTTGAAAATCGCTTTCATATAATTGTACAAATGCGGTACAACACAGCTGCCGTCATGACCGCCGCCCTGAATTTCCTGCCAGATGTGGTCGGTGCCGTTCGTGGTCAGGATGTTGTGATAGCTCTGGGGGAATGTGCCCACAACGCCGTCATTTGTGCCGCCGGTAATCATGAATACATACGGCAGGTTCGTGTCGATCCGGAACTCCTGCTCCGTCATCGAACCCGGATGGTCCATGAACATATCCTTGCCGGGAGTCACACCGGGTGCAGGACATGCCGCGCCGATGTAGCCGAATACATCCGGACGTGATACGCCAATGTACAGAGCCTCTCTGCCGCCCATTGAAAAGCCCGTGATCGCGGTATTTTCACGGCCTGTTGCAGCTGCGTAATTGCTCTCGATATACGGCATCAGGCTGCCCGTCAGGTCATCGAGGAACGCGTCATAGGCAAGCGTATCGGCAAGCGTAAAGCCGGAGCACTGGTCGGAAGTTTTGCTCGTGTACATGGACGTGAGGACAATAATCATCTTCTTTGCCTCGCCCTTGTTTGCCAGATTTCCGGCAAGGGAGCGTACTTTCATGCCCTCGTCAAGCATGGAATTATGGTCGCCGAAAATGCCGTGGTTGATGTAGAGTACCGGATAGCGTTCCGATGTGCTGTAGCCATCCGGCAGCAGGACATTGGCAGATTTCTGTTTTTCTGCGGTCTTGGAATAATAGGAAATCGTTTCCACTTTGCCATATGCAGTCTGCGCGGTCATTTCTGCCGGTACATTGTTCGTCATGGATTCACGAATTTTCTGCATATAGGCGGTCGGGTCTGCGGAGGATGGCGGCGGTGCAACGGGTTCTGTTACCTCAAACTGGGAGATCTGCCCCATAACAAAACGCAACAGCTGGATCATATCCGAAACCTCCGTTTTTCCGTCCTCGTTGATGTCCGCTGCCTTTTCTGCGTCACCGGAGGAGAAACCCCTGAGCAGACCTTTCTTGGCAATCGCCACGTCAAAGGCGGTGACTGCACCGTCCCCGTCAAGGTCGCCCCGTGCTGCTGCGTGTGCGGCAATGACCGGCTGTGTACTGAGCAATGCAGTGCAGCAGAGCAGTGCCAATGGTTTTTTGAATTGCATAGTGCTCGCTCCTTTCATATCAATTAAAATAAAAACAAGTCCGTCAGAATCACTGCGATTTTGACGGACTTGTAGTATTCAGGGATAATTACGCGCTCTTCTTTCCGCTGTAATCGCTGATTGTCTTGATACCGCGCTTTTCATTCCACCATACCCACAGTGTCGGTGCGATGCACTGGGAGGAGAATGTACCTGCCAGCAGACCGAATACCATCGGTACGGAGAAGCTCATGATGTCGTTAACATGGCACACACCTGCTACAACGCTGATAACAATCATGGTTGCCAGAGTGGTAATGGATGTGCGGATGGAACGTCTGAGCGTCTGGGACGCGCTGATGTTGACCAGCTCGGAAATGCTGCTCTTCTTCGGCAGAATATCCTGATTCTCACGGATTCTGTCGTAAACAACGATGGTGTTGTTGATAGAATAACCGAAGATGGTCAGCAGTACTGCCATGAAGTTTGCGTTGATTTCAAAGCCGCAGAGTACGAATGCACCGTAAGTGATGATGATGTCGTGCAGCAGTGCAGTGATGGTGAACAGACCAGCGGACCAACCGCTTACCTTCTTGAATCGCAGTGCGATGTAGAGAATCAGCAGGAGTGCAGCAAAGACAACTGCCACGATACACTTACCGAAGAATTCCTTACCTGCGGACGGGCTTACGTCATTGCTGTCGAGCATTTCCACGCCGGCATCCGGATAGGTTTCCTGTACGCAAGTGAGCATCTGTTCCTGCAGGTCTGCGCTCAGACCTTCGTTATAGCTGAAGGAAATGGTCAGGGTATTGGTGTCCGCATCGAAGCTTTCACCGGTCTGGATGGTAATGGGAGTACCGAGGATGTCCTCGATTTCTGCCTTACACAGATTTGCGTCAATATCGCCTGTGTAGGAGTAGGAAACGATAGTACCGCCCTTGAAGTCGATAGCAACCTCTACGCCGAGGAAGCTTGTGCACAGGGAAGCAGCAACCAGAACAGCTGCGATGGAGAAGTAAACCTTCTTCATACCGCTGAAATTAAATGTTCTGGGAGCCTTGTACTTCTCCTGATTGTAGCCGTACAGCTCAGGCTTCCGGAAGCACTTGAACTTTGCAAGGGACATGGTCATGAGTCTTGCTGCGCCCACGCCCATGATGAAGTTGAGGATAACGCCGACGAGCAGTGTGAAGCCGAAGGAATACACAAAGCCCTCGGTTGTAGAACCGAACATGAAGAAGATCGTCTTATCGAGAATCTTGGTCAGCGGATTGGTATTTGTACCGAATGCACCCATAAGGATGACTGCAACGATTGCGAGTGTCAGGTTACCGTCAAGAATTGCGGAGAACGCATTCTTATAGCCTGTGCGCAGGGCGGATTCCACATTTCTGCCCTTTGCAAGCTCTTCACGGATACGCTCTGCGGTGATGATATTACAGTCAACACCCATACCAACGGAGAGGATGATACCTGCGATGCCGGGGATGGTCAATGTTGAGCTGGGCATGAAGCCGAACCAACCGGAAACGGCAGCGAGCATACCAGCGACCTGACCAATCAGACCAACAACTGCCACAAAGCCGGGCAGACGGTAGAGCACGAGCATGTAGATGCAGATGAACACGAGAGCAATCAGACCGCTGAGCACCATTGCATAGAGTGCGCCTGCGCCGAGTGTCGGGGAGAGCGTCTTAGTGCTTGTGGTTTTCAGGGAGAAAGGCAGTGCACCGGAAGTGATCTGGTCAGCCAGCTGCTTGGCAGATTCTGCGGTAAAGTTGCCAGTGATGATTGCGTCACCGGTGGAAATGGTTTCGTTTACGGTTGCACTGGATACGCACATATCGTCCATCCAGATGGAAATATAGCCGCCGTTTGCATGTTGTGCAGCGGTTGCAGCAGCGAATGCCTGTGCACCCTCGCTATCAAGCTTGAGCTGAACAACCCACTGGGAATTCTGGGTATCATAGCCGGGGGTAGCCTGTTCTACGCGCGCACCGGTCAGGATCACTTCGCCGTTGACATCCTGTCCATAGCGGAAGGTCAGCTCGGACATCTGACCGAGTTCTTCAACAGCGGCGGTCGGGTCGAAATCCTCTTCGCCGGACTGCCACGGGAAACGCACGATAATACGGCTGTTGTTGTAGTCAACATAGGTTTCACTGTCGTTGATATTGAGTGAAACGAGTCGCATATTGATGACCTGCAATGCAGCGTCCATCTGATCCTCAGTTGCATTCATATCATTTTCGGGTTCAAAGGTGATGTCCACACCGCCCTGAATGTCGATACCCAGACGGATATCCTCCAGACCGTGGACATAGGTTGTCTTGATGTCGCCATAATATGTAGAGATGCCGAGCACTGTGGAGAGTGCAAACGCCATAATCACGATGAAGGTGACAAAAAAGACGGATTTTCCTGAATTTTTCTTCACAATCTAACCTCCTGACGGATGCAGCTCCGTCCTTGGGAGTGCCATCCGGAATTTTTCCCGTGAAAGATTCACGACAATTACTATTATTATAGTACAATTTTAATGTAAAGTCAATAGCTAATGGGAAAATTGGGAGTTTTTTATAAAAAAAGGGAGTGTTTTTTGTCATGCGCGCGGAATTTCCCTCTATGGGGTGAGCAAGTTTGGTTTTTCTCAATGGGGAAAGTTCCCCGCGCTCCTCCCCCATACCCCAAAACTGCATGGGAGAACACCCCGTTCCCAACACCCACAAAAATCCCCCTTGCAATGCAAGGGGGATTCGCAAAATCCTTCAGGGGGTTTCGTGACGACCTATTCAATACCGAACAGCCTTTTCCCATTCTCACAGCAGATATCAATCAATTCCTGCACTGGAATGTCCTTGCATTCTGCCGCTTTTGCCGCAGTATAGGCAATCATACTGCTGTCACAGCGTTTGCCGCGGAATGGTACCGGTGCCATGTACGGACAATCCGTTTCCAACAGCAATCGCTCCGGCGGAAGGATGTCCAGTACTTCCAGTGCTTTCCGTGCGTTCTTGAATGTCAGCACGCCGGTAAACCCGATGTACAGCCCCAGCGACAGTATCTCTTTCGCCGTTTCCGCTGAACCGCTGTAGCAATGCATCACACCGCGCGGTCGGTATTTGCGCAAAATCTCCATTGCATCGCCGATCGCGTCACGCACATGCAGAATGACCGGCAAATCCAATTCCTGTGCCAGCAAAAGCTGTGCGATAAAGACCTGCTTTTGCTTCTCTGCATCGTATCCGTCATAATGATAATCCAGCCCGATTTCTCCGATAGCGCGTACTTTCGGGTTTTCCTGCGCGATCCGGCGGATTTCACCGAGCCAGTCGCCCTTTAGTTCATCCACGCATTCCGGATGGACTCCGGCTGCTGCATAGAGGTAGTCCTGTGTATCTGCCAGTGCCGCACATTCCAGTGAATCCTCCGGACTGCATCCGGCAAGCATCACAAGGGATACGCCCTGTTCCGGCAATGCCGCAAGCAGCTGTGCCCTGTCCTGTGCAAACGCGCGGTCGGTATAATGGGCATGGGTATCGAACATATTCTGATACACGGCTTATTCCTCCGTTTTCGCTGCATCGGATGCTTCGGTCTTTTTCTCCGGCAGTGCAGTTTCTTCGGTTTCCTCGAAGAATTCACGCACACCATCATAGAACCCACTGTCCAGAATGAACACATTGCTCTCCTCGTCGAGTGTACCGGTTGCAATGCGGAATTCTGCAATGGTGCTGCCGTATTTGTACATGTATTTGAGTGCACTTTTCCTGTCGTCATAATCCAGTGCGGAAATGTCCGTCTGCATCATGTTGATGAGCGTTTTGAAATTCGCGTCCATGGATGCGGATACACGCTCAAAATTGGTCTGGTTGACCATGGAAGTGATCAGATCCGCGGACAATGCGCTGCGCTCCACTTCGCCCTGGTCGAACATCGGATACGTCAGCAGCTTTTCCATCTGGGGCGGGCCGAGATACTGTGCTTCCGCACTGTCCGCAAAGCCCTTCGTGCCGGTGGGAACAACATAGTACGCGCCGCCGAAAATATTGCAGATTTTCTGGAAGCCCTCGGAATTGAGGATGATATAACGGTCCGGCGTGATCTGCGTTTCATTCTTCACTGCAGTGAGAACATCCGTAATACCGCCATTTTTGTAATAGCCCGACAGGGTGTCCTGTCTGCCGTCCACGAAAGAAAGCATATTCTGGGGCAGTGTGACAAACATGATGCTCTTATCTCCCGGACGAACGCGCGAGAGCATGAAGGTCAGTGGTTCGTGGTCATTCGGTTCATCGAGTACGAACAGCAGTGTGAAATTATCCTCCGCAGTCGGCTTGCGGCTGCTGCTGACCATTTGCTGGATACCACCGCCGTCATCGTCCAGTTTCCCGAACAGAAACGCCGCAATACCGCCAATTCCGACAATGGCAAACAGAAACGCCAACAGGAACGGAATGGCGACATGTCCGCTTTTTTTCTTTCTTTTGCCCATAGCTCCTCCTTTTGCAATACCGCATCTTCTGTGAATGATGAAAGTTTGCGGTTTCTACTTGCATTTTTTGAAATTAGATGGTATAATGATAGTATGCGTCAAAAGCCCACGCGCTCAACATCCCATTTGCCGTAGGAAATTTCCTTTTCCAGACAGATGCGGCAGCGCGCAATGCCCTTTTGTGTCGCATAACGATAGGTGCTTGACGAGCCGGAGCCTCTCCCAGCCTTTTTATAGACTGCGATGATCGCACCGGATCTGTCCACCATATAAGCGTTCCGATTTCTGAACGCGTCAGCGTTTGCCGCTGGCGGGGGCAGCGTGACAATGCCGTCTGCATTGGAAAGCATATACTCAAGACGTGCAAGACTGTAGCCCCGTTGTTCAAAGAATTCGCGGTATTTCACGCAGGGCTGTACGCCAATGACCATAATGGACGGGTTGGACTGACGCAGCTGAAACAAGTACTCTGCTGCATAGTAATCCAGACCATCAGCAAGTCCTGTATAAAAATGGGTATAACCCTTGGCAACGGCTTCGTTGATCAGTTCATGCAGCATATTGAGCATATACGGCAGCTTCGCCGGTTCAGGCAATGCTTCCGGACGATGTCCGGTAAAACAAAGAACGCGTTCACGCGGAATGCCTGTCAGCAGCGGATGTACAGGAAGTTCTATCATTTGTAATCCCCCTTTATAGGTTATGAAATTGCTGTGCTTTTATATTATAGCACATCTCAACAGAAATCACAAGCCAAAAACAAAAAAAATTTGAAATTTTTCAGGCAGAACCGCACAAAGAATGGTAGCTGCCTCATCTGGAAGGAAGGAACTGGAATATCATGCAGTATCGTCAGCGCGCGTGGGCAGAAATTTCCCTTGATGCCCTATCCCACAATGTACAGTCCATCGGGCAGGTGCTCGCGGACAGTACGGAATACTGTGCCGTTGTCAAGGCGGATGCCTATGGTCACGGTGAGAAATTTGTCTGCCGCAAGCTCTATGCCATCGGTGTACGGTTCTTTGCCGTATCCAGCTTTGAGGAGGCTGTGCGCGTCAGGAAATGGTGTCCGGAAGCGGAAATTCTCATTCTCGGCTATACTTCCCCCGAATGCGCCCCGATGCTTGCTGAACAAAACATTCTGCAAGCGGTGGTTTCCGGCGAATATGCGCGGATGCTCTCGGATTTTGCCTCTCCCGGCAGACCGGTGCGCTGCCATGTGAAGCTTGACACGGGCATGGGGAGAATCGGCATTCCGGCGATGGATACGCAGGCATGTCTTGCACAGATGGAGAACATTCTCTCGCGCGGCGGCTTGCAGGTGGAGGGAATTTTCACCCATTTTGCGGCAGCCGATGAGGAGGACGAGGACAATACCGCCTACACAGCCATGCAGGAACGTGCGCTGTTTGCGGTGGATACAGCATTACGGGCGCGCGGTACGGCTCTGCGCCATGTACACTGCATGAACAGTGCGGCGATCTGTTACCGCAATCAGCCGGCAAGCACACTGGCAAGGGCTGGCATTATCATGTACGGACTCAAGCCGAACGCAGCATTGCAGATGCCGCTGGATTTGCAGCCGGTGCTTTCTCTGCGCACACGCATCAGCCACATCAAGACGGTGGAGGCAGGTACATGCATCAGCTACGGAAGAATCTATGTTGCCGAAAAAACGCAAAAAATCGCCACTGTCACCATCGGCTATGCTGACGGCTACAGCAGACTGCTCTCCGGCAAGGGAGAAGTGCTCGTCTGCGGTGTGCGCTGTCCGATTGTCGGGCGCATTTGCATGGACCAGATGATGATAGACATTGGCAATGTACCGGAGGTACAGGTAGGAACAATGGTCACACTCATCGGAACGGACGGCGGCGACTGCATTACGGCGGACGATGTGGCGCGTATGTACGGCACGATTGGCTATGAGGTCGTCTGCGGCATTTCCAAGCGCGTACCGCGCATTTTCATAGATGAAGGCAAAGTCATTCACGAGGACAGCCTTGTATAATGTCCGTTGGACGGACAAGGGAGGAATTTACGAATCATGGAAACCTATGCACTGGGTATTGATGTAGGCTCAACCACAGTCAAGACTGTGGTCTGTGATGAGAAAGGAACAATGTTACATTCCGCATACCAGCGGCATTTTTCTAAGGTAAAGGAAACAGTTGCCGGACAGCTCGAAAGCATTCTTGCAAAATTTCCGGATGCACAGCTGCGTACTGCCATGACCGGCTCTGCCGGTCTTGGACTTGCCAATGCAGCGGGTATTTCGTTTGTGCAGGAGGTTCACGCGGCATTCTTAGCCGTCAAGACCTGCTATCCCACGGCGGATACCGTCATCGAACTGGGCGGTGAGGATGCAAAAATCATCTTCCTGACAGGCGGTGTTGAGCAGCGCATGAACGGTACTTGTGCCGGCGGTACGGGTGCATTCATTGACCAGATGGCAACGCTGCTGGGTATTACGGTGGATGAACTGGACGCTGCTGCATTGCAGGCAAAGCGCACCTATCCGATTGCCTCGCGCTGCGGTGTATTTGCCAAATCCGACATCCAGCCGCTGCTCAATCAGGGTGCGGCGCGTGAGGATGTGGCAGCCAGTATTTTCCGCGCAGTGGTGGACCAGACGGTTGCAGGACTGGCACAGGGACGCGAAATCAAGGGCAATGTCCTGTTCCTTGGCGGCCCGCTCTCCTTCCAGAAAGGACTGCGCAAGGCATTTGTAGAAACACTGGGACTGACGGACGAGGAGGCGATCTTCCCCGAACAGGCACCGGTATTTGTGGCTCTCGGTTCTGCGCTGTATGCAAAAGAGAGCAAAATTACGGCAAAAAGTGCACAGGAGCTTCTGCACATGGTACAGAATGCACAGGCAAATTCCGAAGTCCTGACGGGAGAATGCCTGTTTGAATCCCAAGCGGAATATGCGGCATTTGTGGACCGGCACAAGCGGCACGACCTGAAATATGCCGATTTGCGTACCTACGAGGGGGACGCATACCTCGGCATCGACTCCGGCTCGACCACGACAAAGCTTGTCCTGATTACGGACAAGGGCGAACTGCTCTACAGCCATTATGCCTCCAACGAGGGGCAGCCTCTGGACAGAATCGCAGCGAAGCTCAAGCAGATCTATCGGGATAAGCACCCGAATCTGCGTATTTGCAGCAGTGCGGTCACGGGCTATGGTGAGGATCTGATCCGCGCAGGACTTTCCGTTGACCACGGCATCGTGGAAACGGTGGCGCATTTCAAGGCGGCAGCGTTTTTCTGTCCGGATGTGGATTTCATCATCGACATCGGCGGTCAGGACATCAAATGCTTCAAAATCAAGAACGGCACGATCGACAGCATCATGCTCAACGAGGCATGTTCCTCCGGCTGCGGCTCATTCATCCAGACCTTTGCGATGGCTCTGGGCTATGACATCGGGGAATTCTCGGAAATGGGCTTATTTGCCAAGCATCCGGTGGAGCTTGGTTCGCGCTGCACGGTATTCATGAACAGCTCCGTCAAGCAGGCACAAAAGGACGGCGCAACGGTGGAGGATATTTCTGCCGGACTTTCTGCCTCCATCATCAAGAATGCCATTTATAAGGTTATCCGCGCAAAGAGCGTGGAGGAGCTTGGACAGAATATTGTCGTGCAGGGCGGTACATTTCTCAATGACGCAGTGCTGCGCTGTTTTGAACGGGAAATCGGCAGGAATGTCATTCGTCCTGCAATTTCCGGACTCATGGGCGCATTCGGTGCGGCTCTGTATGCAAAGGAGCAGGCGCAGGAAACGGAAAGCACGTTGATTGCACCGCAGGCACTTCAGAATTTCTCCTACACGTCGAAAAATGTCAGATGCGGCGGATGTACGGCGAACTGTCAGCTCAATGTCATCCGGTTTTCGGACGGCGGCAGATTTGTTTCCGGCAATCGCTGCGAAAAGGGCGCAGGCATTCAGCGCGAAACGGAAGTACCGAATTTATACAGCTACAAATACGAGAGCCTGTTCCAACTGACCAGCAAACAGCCG
Organism: Ruminococcus sp.; assembly: GCA_015066845.1. Lineage (GTDB taxonomy): Bacteria > Bacillota > Clostridia > Oscillospirales > Ruminococcaceae > UBA3855. The sequence continues at coordinate 12,575 of SVNO01000037.1, forward strand.
GCAAATCCCCGTGCAAGAATCGGTCTGCCGATGGTGCTCAGCTTCTACGAACAGCTCCCGTTCTGGCATACATTATTCACAAAGCTCGGATTTGCGGTGGAAATTTCAGGCGAGAGCGACCGCAAGGTTTATTTCAAGGGACAGCACACGATCCCCTCGGATACGGTATGCTATCCGGCAAAGCTGGCGCATGGACATATTGAATCGCTGCTGGAAAAGAATGTGGATTTCATTTTCTGGCCGTGCATGAGCTATAATATACAGGAACCGGATACCTCGAATCATTTCAATTGCCCCGTAGTGGCGTACTATCCGGAACTCATGCGCGCCAACCACAGCGGACTGAACAGTGAAAATTTCCTCTATCCGTACATGGATCTGAACCGTCCGAAGAATGTCATCAACGTGATGAAAAAGACGCTTGCCAAGTACAATGTCAGCGGACAGATTGCAGGCGCGGTGGATGCGGCATACAAGGCAATGCAGGATTTCCGGCAAAATATCGCCGATAAAGCGACTGAAGTCATTGCACAGGCTCGTGCAGAGGGACGGAAAATCATTGTCCTTGCCGGCAGACCGTACCATCTGGACAAGGAGATCAACCACGGCATTCACAAGCTGATCACCAGTCTGGGGCTTGCGGTAGTGACGGAGGACAGTATTTCTGCACTCGGACAGATGCCGAAACTGGGCGTTCTGAACCAGTGGACATATCACAGCCGTCTGTACCGTGCGGCGCAGTATGTGACAACGCAGCCGGATATGCAGATGGTACAGCTGGTATCCTTTGGCTGCGGCATTGACGCGATCACCACGGACGAGGTGCGCAGCATTCTGGAAAGCAATGGAAAGCTGTATACACAGCTGAAAATTGATGAGATCAACAATTTAGGTGCAGCAAAAATCAGACTGAGGAGTCTGCTTGCGGCGATGAAATGAGTCAAGGAGGGAACGTTATGGCAGAATATGCAAAATTCACAGAAGAAATGAAAAAGACGCATACCATCCTTGTACCGAATATGCTGCCGATTCATTTCCGATTGATTATGAATGTCTTTGAATCCTATGGATTCCACTGTGAGCTGCTCGAAAGTGAATCGCGCACAGTTGTGGATGAGGGGCTGAAAAATGTCCACAATGACACCTGTTACCCCTGTCTGCTGGTTGTGGGACAATTCATGGAGGCATTGAAAAGCGGAAAATACGACCCGAACAAGACCGCGCTGCTGATCACACAGACGGGCGGCGGCTGCCGTGCGTCCAATTACATCTACCTGCTGCGCAAATGCCTTGCGGAAACCTTTCCGCAGGTGCCCGTTATCTCCCTGAATTTCTCCGGTCTGGAGAAAGATTCTGCCTTTCAGATGACCGCGCCCCTCACGCTCAAGAGCATGTACTGTGTACTGTACGGCGATTTGCTCATGACACTGTACAACCAGAGCCGGAGCTATGAGCTGATACGCGGCGCATCGGAAAAATGCCTGAAAAAGTGGCAAAAGCAGCTGGATGTGATGTTCAAGGAAAACAAGTACATGAACACGAAGAAGGTATACCGCCAGATTTTGCAGGATTTTGCAAAAATCGAGCGTTCTGCCGTTCCGAAAATCAAGGTGGGCATTGTCGGGGAAATCTACGTCAAGTACTCCCCCCTTGCCAACAATCATCTGGAGGATTTCCTGATTTCGGAGGGATGTGAACCGGTCGTACCGGGGCTGATGGAATTTTTGCTGTACTGGGCAAAAAACAAGGTCATGGATGCCAAGCTCTATGATGCAGCTACCAAGGCAACGCCGATTTTCAAGGGCGCATACAAGCTGTTTCTGCACAAGCAGCACGAAATGATTGCAGAGATCCGCAGGCACGGCGTATTTACCGCACCCCATGATTTCGCGGAGATCGTGGAAAGCGGTGAAAAGCTCATCGGGCTTGGGGTAAGCATGGGCGAGGGCTGGCTGATTCCGGCAGAAATGGGTGCACTTGCGGCATCCGGTACGGAAAATATCATTTGTACGCAGCCGTTCGGCTGTCTGCCGAATCATATTGTAGCCAAGGGCATGAGCCGTGCAGTCAAGAAAGCGTATCCGAATGCAAATATTATTGCAATTGACTACGACCCCGGCGCGACCAGAGTCAATCAGGAAAACCGCATCAAGCTGATGCTGGCGAATGCGAAACGTGCGATGCAGGAGAATGTGTAGTATATAACAGAAAGGACGGCTTGCGCCGTCCTCAAGCAGCATCCTGACTCAGGCACCGAACCCCTTTTGTAGTTTTTTTGACAGACTGAGAACGACGCGTGAGCGTCGTTCTTTTTGTTGAATTTTCGACAGCTTTTATGGAATATGTACATAGAATATACATGAGTTTTATGATGAATGTGCATTGCTTTTTTGCCGGATTTATGGTATAATACAGGTAAGGAAAAAAATAGAATTTTTTCAAGAATGTGTGGGGGTGATACCAATGGAGAACAAATGCTGGCACTAACACTGACAGCAAAGGTGATGACAGAAGGATTAAAACAATTTGTAAAAGGAGGAATTTATTATGTCTAAGATGAAGAAAATGACAGCACTGCTTACCGCATTGACAATGACTGCATCCATGGGCGCGGTTTCTGTTTCTGCGTGTAATTGTTATGACAGCTTCACATTCATTGACAACGTGCCGTGGTATGTCAGAGAATCAAAATTGAATGGTTTCATTGTCGAAACGGACGGCGCAGAGGTGACTGCGGATATGTTCGACATTCCGGAATCTGATTTACGAATCAGATCGTATGAAGAATTTTTGTCCAGCTTTGGTGCTTCTTACAGAGTAGAGATTGATTTTTCCACTGAAAAGACAGCGTATGTGGTGACATTCGGTGACACTCCCTTTGAAGAAACCAGAAATATCGCGCGTAAATTTATGTTGGAACATGATTGTGCTGAACAAGTTTACAATGTGAATATGCGGTCACTCCAGTATGTTATGGAAACCAATTACCTTCGGATTACCGTTGATTCCGAAGAAAAACTCGAAGAACTGCTGGAACAGCCAGAATTTTCCGGTGCAAAGGTAAGAGATACAATCAAATACAATGAGGGATATTACTATGCACTTGCCATCGAACAGTTTGACAAACTGCTCGATGAGGGGAAAAAGCGCTGGGAAGTTCATGGCTTGTATTGTGATCTTTCAAAAACAATTGAAGAAAAGTTCGGTGACGAAATTAAAATTGAATCTCCGATGGTATACTGGTATGATGGACCAGGCGAAAGACGGGGCGATGTTTATTCCATCTGGGACAATGCCGGCGACTCCAATTCCGACGGTGCGGTCGATGCCTCCGACGCTGCAAACGTCCTGACCATTGCCGCACAGAACGGCACGGGTGCAAATATCAAGGCAACTGCCGCCGATGACGTAAACGCGGATGGTGCAGTCAATGCTGCCGATGCTGCCGCAGTTCTTTGCTATGCTGCCGCAAAAGGCACGGGCGCGGATGTTTCCTGGGTTGATATTCTGCGCAGATAATTCCCGAAAATCTGGTAATTTCACCAATATAGAACAAACCGCCGTACATTTGCTGTACGGCGGTTGCAGCTTGTCAAAAAATTCTTTTTCTGGAGTCAGCACTCCTGTAACTGCCCCCACCCCAACCCCTCCCCCAACGGGGGAGGGGCTATATTTCGGGGACTTCGCTGTACAGCCCGTCCCCTCTGCTTCACTTCGTTCAGCATCTCCCCACCCCGTGGGGAGTCACCCAAACCCCTTTTGCGGAGCTATCGCTCCGCGTTTGATTTTAGTTTTTTTGACAGACAGAAAGGACGGCTTACGCCGTCCTTTTTTGCGATATTCTGCGAAATCACTTCACCTTTCCGGAAATGCTCACGCCTGCATTCTTAATCGCACCTGCCACCAGACCTGCAACGGCATCTGCGCCGGTTTCGCTGAAATGTGTAGTATCCGTTGAACCCTCCACTGCACCGCAGAGATGGTACTTGTACGCCGCATCATAGCCGATGCTGTTGTAATGCGCCACCATCAGACCGTTCAGGTCGATGTAGGGTACTTTGTAATATGCGGAAAGCTTCTTGACAGAATCCGTGTAATTGGTGTAGCTTGCTGTGAATTTACCGTTGCTGTAGCTCTTGACGCTCAGTGTGGGCGTAATGAGAATCGCGGTTGCACCCTTTGCCTTTGCGCCCTCAATGTACTTTGCCATGTAAAATTCAAAGCTGCCGTCCGTTCCCGGTACGCTGCCGCAGGTCGGTGCATAACGCTCTGCCTTGTTGTATGCCGCGTCATTGATGCCGAACTGTACGAGCAGATAGTCGCCTTCCTTGATTTCATTGAGAATGGTGTCCAGTCTGCCGTTATCGTAAAAACTCTTGGAGCTTCTGCCGGCAATGGCATGATTGGAAACGGCTACGCTCTGGTCGAAATAATTGCCCAGATATGCGCCCCAGCCCTGCTGCGGTGCATAGCTTGCACGGTAGGTCTGTACGGTGGAATCGCCTGCAATGTAGATGGTCACATCACCGCCCTCAGGCTGTGTGGGCTGCTGCTGCGGTACATAGACTTCCGCAATCGGCTCATCCGTCCATTCCAGACGCAGATAATCGAAATTCGGGCCGCCCTCGGCGGTTGTGGAGGTTGCGCGGATGATGTTTCTGCCCTTTTGCAGGGGAAGTACAATGCCGCGTTCCTGCCATGTTGTCCATGCGGAGGTGGTCAGGAACGGCTGAATCCAGTAGTCCTTGCCGTTGTTGACCTCAATTTTCATCGGTCTGTCGTTGGCACTGCCATTGGCAATGTTGAACGTGCAGAGATAGTTGCCGCTTTCCGGTACGCTCACGCGCCATTCCATAAAGCTGCCGTTTCTGTTGTCAAGGTTGAGGTATGCGTCATAGGCAAAACCTGCGTTGGTTTTTTCTTCCCAGCCGCCGCCATATGCCTGATCCACGGCATAATACACACGGTTGCCGGTCTTTGCCGCGCTGATCTCACCGCGGTTCATCAGGAAGTCATGCAGGACTCTGCAATCGGCTGCGTCCAGCTTCGTGTCCACGTTCACATCACCGCTGCGCTTTGTACGGCGGTCGCTCTTTTCCTCGCGCAGCAATCTCTTGAGGATGGCTTCATCAAAACCGTCCACAACGCCGTCGTCATTCAAGTCGCCCAGCGTGACATCCTCTGTCGAACGGATCGCCCTTTCGATGAACCATGTCTGGCAGGCATGACCATTGCGCTCCCACTGCTGCACATTCGCGCCGCTGTCTGCGGAGGCGGAGGTAACTTCCACTGCACAGGCGTTGTCGGATGCCTTGGTCGTAATGACATAGCTGCCGTTATCCTGCGCTAAAAAGCGGAACAGCTGTGCATCACAGGCAGTATCGCCCCAGATGCCGATATTCGTACCGCTGTCCGGCTTCATGCTGTCAACATCGAGCTGCTTGGTTTCATCCGCGCAGCTGACAATGCGGTAATAGCCGTCCTCTGCTGCTACAGCTTTCCAGAGAGATTTTCCTTCATCAATGCCGGCATTTTCTGCCTGTACGACATTCACACCGTCCGCCGGTGCGTCTGCAAGCGTCAGATACAGTCCGCTGCTGCCGTTTTTGAGCATAAATGTCATGCTCTCGTCAATTTCCGCTGCCGGAGGCAGTACTGCCTGACCGGAAAAATCAATCTGTGTCAATGCAAGCTCTGCAAGCTTCAGTGCGCCCTGACGGTTCGGGTGCAGGTCGTCACCGGAGCAATACAAGCCCAGTGTTGCGTCATAGCCGATGGAAGTGGTGTGGTTCTGCCAGAGGGTGAACAGGTCGATGACCTGTACATTTTCAGCCGCGCCGATTTTATCCAGCGCACCGCCGAACCAACGTCCCGGCAGAAGGGGTGTGCGGTTCACGTCACTGGCTCTGCCCTGCTGCTTGACCAGAATCACGCGCATCCCCTTTTCCTTTGCCTGCTGCACCATTTTGGTGACAGTTTCCGTGTACTCTGTTTCATTGGAATAATTGGTATCGTTGATACCGATGGAGATGATGTAAATATCACCCGGCTTGCCATAGGCAAGGATGGGGGCGAACTGTCCGGCACTGACAAAGCCTGCCGCATACTGACCGCTTGCCGCCATATTGCGCACCTGCCAGCCAGCAGGAACGAACTGGTCAAAGACCTGTCCCCAGCCTGCCTGCACACTGTTTGCCTTGGGGTAGTAATTGCAGACGGTGGAGTCACCGCAGAACCAGACAGTGGGGGGAAGCTGCGGGTCGGTGGAAACCTGCTCAATATCCAACGCGCTCATGGTGAAGGCATAGCCTGCCTTACCGGGAGCTGCCATGATGTTGAGCTGTCCATCCGTGATGGGGATGAGGATGGAATCGGTGGCATTATTGCCGGTCATGTTCATAATCTGGAGCATATTCTCGGCAACAACGGATGTGCGGTTGGTATTGCCGAGGGTAACGGTAACGCGGTACAAGCCGTTGGGCAGATCCACGTTAAAGGTGTTTGACCATGCCGTATCGGTGAACTGCACCGCATCGGAGAGCGCACCGCTGCCGGACGCGGCAACATCCTTCACGCCGCTGGTTTTTGCGAAGCCATAGCCAGTTCCTGCATTGTAGCCCGTTGCCGCTGAAACGCCGGTATAGCCGGACGCTGTGCCATTTCCGCCGAAATCGAAATGGTACTGTGGTGCAGCTGCGGTTTTCATCTGCGTTGTCTGCGAGAATCCGGCAGGAATTGTCATTGCTGCCGCCAGCAGCAAGCCCATGAGTCGTGTAGTGAATGATTTACGCATAGGGATACCTCCTGTATTACTTTGTTACTTTAATTATAACAGACAATTCAGAGAATTTCAATGGCTTTTTCTCTTGCAATACTCGCATTTTGTGCTTAGTGCAGCAGGAATATGCTTTAGGGCATTTCATAAAATTCCCATTTTCCACCCGAATATTTCCCCGAATCCGGCAGATACTATTCCTGCAATCTTGCAAAAAAGGAGTAACATGCTATGAAAGCAACTGGAATTGTGCGAAGAATCGACGATCTCGGCAGAGTTGTCATTCCGAAAGAAATCCGCAGAACCATGCGGATTCGCGAGGGCGACCCCCTTGAAATCTACACAAGCAATGACGGAGAAGTGATTTTCAAGAAATATTCTGCCATCGGGGAAATGAGTGAAAATGCAGGACAGGTGGCAGACATCATGCACAAGCTGGCAGGCTGTCCGGTGGTGGTCTTTGACCGTGACCATGTGGTAGCGACTTCGGGCGTGACGAAAAAGGAATTCAACGAGCGCAGGGTATCCCCCGAACTGGAGGAGTTGATGGAATCACGCCGGCAGTTCTTTGCGGAGGATGCCAGCCGTAAATTCTATGCGGTCGAAGGTGTTGAACAGCCGGCACTCGCCTGCCTGCCGATTCTCTCATCGGGAGATGTGACGGGGGCTGTGACATTTCTGTCCAACGGCAATCGCCAGACGGTATCGGAGCTGCAAAAGAGCCTTGTCAATGCGGCAGCGCAGTTTTTGGGCAGACAGGTAGAGTGAGCGCAGAGCCTGCGCTGGCAGACGCGTTTAATGATCTTTTAGTGCACAAAGTGCGCTTTTTCGCGGAACAATGCGCCGAACCGCATGATGCTTGCTTCGCAGAGCATCATCGCTATTGAAAGACAAAAGGACGGCGCGTGCGCGGAGCCCGCGCTGGCAGACGCGTTTAATGATCTTTTAGTGCACAGAGTGCGCTTTTTCGCGGAACAATGCACCGACCGCATGATGCTTGCTTCGCAGAGCATCATCGCTATTGAAAGACAAAAGGACGGCGCGGAGCCGTCCTTTCAGTCTGTCAAAAAACTATTCTCTTATGCCGGAGGCAATGGAAAAGTTTTTGGTCGAGCTTTTTTCAAAAAGCTCGTGGGTGTCCAGAGGGCAACGCCCTCTGGTCGCGCACCGCAGTGCGCGAAACGCAAAGGCAGCAGAGCATCATCGCTATTGAAAGACAAAAGGACGGCACGAAGCCGTCCTTCTTTTCAATCACTATGATGCTCTGCGAAGCAAGCGTCATATAGCAAAATCACTTTGTAATCACACGAACGCGGATCACGTTCTCCATTGCCTCGAACTTTGCTGCAACATCAGCGGAAACCTCGCCTGCAACGTCAACCATGGTATATGCATAATCCTTCTTGGATGCATTCACCATGTTGTCAATGTTCAGACCAGCTGCTGCCAGCTCGCTTGTAATGGTGGAGATGATTGCCGGAACATTCTTGTGCAGGATGCAGAGCTTTGTGCCGTTTGCATTCATGACTGCATTCGGGAAGTTCACGCTGTTCTTGATGTTGCCATTCTCGATGTAGTCAATCAGCTCCTTGGCTGCCATGATCGCACAGTTGTCCTCGCTCTCCGGAGAAGATGCGCCCAGATGCGGAATTGCAATTACGCCGTCCATTGCAACGGTTTCTGCATTCGGGAAGTCCGTTACATAGCAGGCGATCTTGCCGCTTGCCAGTGCTTCCTTCATGTCTGCATCGTTTACCAGCTCGCCTCTTGCGAAGTTCAGTACTCTTGCGCCATCGTTCATCTGTGCGAATACATCAGCATTCAGCATACCCTTTGTTTCTGCATTGTACGGCAGGTGCAGTGTCAGATAATCAGCCTGTGCATAGACTTCTTCTCTGGTCTTGACAACCTTGATGTGGTGGTTGAGCTGCTGTGCACCCTCAACGGACAGGAACGGATCAGTACCAACGACCTTCATGCCCAGCTGGATTGCTGCATTGGCAACCTTTGCGCCGATTGCGCCCAGACCAATTACGCCCAGTGTCTTGCCCAGAATCTCAGGGCCTGCAAAATTGCCCTTGCCTTTTTCTACCAGCTTGCCAACCTGATCGCCCTCATCCTTGAGTGTCTTTGCCCACTCAATTGCTGCGGTGATCTTACGGCTGGACAGGAACAGACCTGCCAGAACCAGTTCCTTTACTGCGTTTGCATTTGCACCGGGTGTGTTGAATACAACAATACCCTGCTCTGCACAACGGTCAACCGGAATGTTGTTGACACCTGCGCCAGCTCTTGCAATTGCCAGCAAATCATTGCCGAATTCCATTTCGTGCATGGATGCAGAACGAACCATTACTGCAACAGGATTCTCAGGAGAATCTGCTACATTGTACTTTGCCTTATCAAACAGATCTGTGCCGCAAGCAGCAATCTTGTTCAGAGTTTTAATATCGTACATGGGATATACCTCCAATATGTTAATTTAAGGGGTGCAGGGGTGAAGCCCCTGCACTAACACCCCCTCCCCTCCGGAGAGGGGGCGGGGGGTGGGGAGCAGTTTCACAGAAACTGCCAAATGCGCTTACTTATTCTCAGCCTCGAACTTCTTCATGAATTCTACAAGTGCCTCAACGCCCTCGATCGGCATAGCATTGTAGATGGAAGCTCTCATACCGCCAACACTTCTGTGACCCTTGAGGTTCTCAAAGCCTGCTGCCTTTGCTGCTGCAACAAACTTCGCATCCAGCTCATCATTGCCTGTTACGAACGGTACGTTCATCAGAGAACGATCCTTCTTCTCAACAGTGCCCTTGAACATTTCGCTCTGGTCGAGGAAATCGTACAGGATCGCAGCCTTCTTCTCGTTGTGAGCCTTCATTGCCTCAAGACCGCCCATCTTCTTGATCCACTTGAATACCTTGCCGCAGATGTAGATGCCATAGCAAGGCGGTGTGTTGTACATGGAGCCATTCTCGGACTGTGTCTTCCACTTGAGCATGGTCGGTGTGCCTTCAAGGCATTCGTCCGGAATCAGATCCTCACGGATGATAGCGATTACTACGCCAGCAGGGCCGATGTTCTTCTGTACGCCGCCGTAAATCACACCGTACTTCTCAACATCAACCGGCTCGGACAGGAAGCAGGAGGACTGGTCAGCAACCAGAACCTTGCCCTTGGTATTCGGCAGAGTCCAGAACTTTGTACCATAAATGGTGTTGTTCTCGCAGATGTATACATAGTCTGCATCCTCCGGAATATCCAGATCGGAGCAGTCCGGAATATAGGAGAAGGTCTTGTCAGCGGAAGATGCCACAGCAACAGCCTCGCCGTAAATCTGTGCTTCCTGATATGCCTTCTTTGCCCACTGACCGGTTACAACATATGCAGCCTTCTTATTCTTCATCAGGTTCATCGGTACTGCTGCGAACTGCTGGGATGCACCGCCCTGCAGGAACAGAACCTTGTAGTTATCCGGAATGTTCATCAGGTCGCGCAGATCCTGCTCTGCGTCGTCAATGATCTGCTGGAACATCTTGGAACGGTGGGACATTTCCATAACGGACATGCCGCATCCGCGGTAATCCATCATTTCCTCTGCTGCTTCTCTGAGGACTTCCTCCGGCAGAACAGCCGGACCTGCACTAAAATTATAAACTCTGCCCATTTTGAATACCTCCAATGTAATCAAAAATAAAATAATTTCAATGAATCTCCGCAGGGTACACGGGGCGAGTGTACAGAAAAAGTCATTTTTCTACAAACTGCCTCCGCAAATCATACGGATTCCTTACCTATTATACTATTTTTTTCAATTGAAGTCAAGGTATTCCAAATGATTCCGGCTGTTTTGTAAAATTTGCTGTATTCCGACAACGTGATTTTGTGTAAAGATACAGAATCCATTTGCCGCCCCGATGGAAAACATGATAAAAATTCTAAAAATGCTTGTATCTTTGGTGTGAGCGTGGTATAATGATAGAGTATACAGTCTGTCGAAAAATCTAAAGTCAAACGCGGAGCGATAGCTCCGCAAAAGGGGTTCGGGGACGAAGTCCCCGAAAAATTGCCCCTCCCCCGTTGGGGGAGGGGTTGGGGTGGGGGGAGTTACGGGGTGATAACCCCAGAA
>SVNO01000038.1 GCA_015066845.1 Ruminococcus sp.
CTCCTGAGAGATAGTAGAAAGTGCGGCATCGATGGCTTTGTCCATGGCCTTGACATTCTGGGCGGAATAGACCGCAATCACAGAGACAACGATGAGAATCAAAGCGAGAATCGGGATCAGGATTTTCCAGATCAGCGGAAACCGGCGGGACGTACCGGAAGCGGTAGTTTTTTTCATAAAGAACACTCCTTTCAAGATACAGTCGGCTTGCCTTTTGATACACTGCAGCGTACCAAAAGGCAAAGCAGCAGACCATTGATACTCTGACAATGAAATTGGATCAAGCCAACGCGAGAATCGCAGAACTGGAGGAGCAGCTGCATAAGGACAGCCTTTGTCAGCTATAGCATATTTCTTCCATTTTGCCTTAGAAAGGCTCATTCTTAGAATACATACAGCGACATGTCGTCCAAAACATAGATGCAGTTGTCATCCATGAGAATATATATTTCATCATCTGCTGCAGCGACATCAACAACATGCCCACTATTGAAGAATTCGTTCAGTTCGGGGTTAAAGTTCACGGATGTGCCTTTTGCAGAATAGATCTTCTGATCCTTCATGCGAATGACGCAGCCGTATTTAGTGGGGGCGTGGAAAATCTCCTGAATATCGCTGGTCGTATACCCATCCGTCAGCGTTACGATGTTCTGGTGGTCAAACGACAGGTAATCACCCAGTTGTGTTATATAGAGGGATGTGGGATCGTTCCGGAGCGAATAGACCATTCCATAGCAGTGCTCGCGGTAGATCTGATCACAGTCCTTCAGAAAGGGTTCGTCATTGATATAAATCGTTCCGGCGTCTTTGCCATTGTAGGACCAATGAGGTAAGCGTCCACCATTACGGCCGGCATAGAGATCTCCGGTGTTGGGATCGACAACATAGGTATAGTTATACCCGCGAGGACACATGAATGTGAATTCTTGGAAATCGGGGGTAAGTTCTTTTTCCTCGGCGTCCAGCATGGTCAGAGAGATCGGTACGGTTCCCTCATACTTTTTTTCTGGGTTTGTTGAATAGGTATCCATGACAACGCCAGTATCGTTGGAATAAAAAACGCGCACTTCATCGTAGGATGATCCGCCATTCGGGAAGTAAACTAAACAGTTATCCGGGAGTTTCAGTCCTTCATACAACAGCTTGAAAGTATCCTCAGATCGTCTGTAGACAGAACAGGTTCCGTCCGTATGCTCCAGGACTGTCAGGTATTCCGGTGCGGAAACATCTGCGAAACCGACTACGGTATCCGGTACTTGAGCTTCATATTCGGGGTCATCGTGTTTTGTAGTGAAGAACGCCATCAGACGATTGTCTTCCGTCAACAGCATGATATATGGTTGAACACAGCAGTGAATATCTTTGATCTTACCGACGGAGACCTCCCATTGTCCGTCCAGTACATCCAGATCAAGATACTTTGGCTCTGAAGCGGGAATCTGCTCTGCCTGCGAGGAGTTCTCATCCTTGGAAGGATCGTCCTTGGAGGAAGACGATTGCGAGGAAGAATCTGGCTTGCCGGAGTCGGAACCTCCGGAGCTTTCGGTCTTACCGCAGCCTGTTAAAGCGAGGAGAAATGTCAGCGCGAGCAGAATGGATTTGGTTTGTCTTTTCATAAGTCAACCTTCTCTTCCTTGTTCCATATGTCGACTTGCATCCGGTGTCGGAACCAAAACATCCGAATGTTTGATTTTTCAATAAAAATGCTATATTTTTAATGTAGCATTTTTTCTTTGCCTTGTCAAGAGAGAAAACTATTTTTTGGCTAAACTGTAGGATTTTGCCAATAACACTCGACACATTTTTGTTCAAACAGAATGAATGTAACGTTGATGCGCACTGTATTTGATTGCAGAGCTGTTCTTATTACTCCGGCAATTAAATATAGATACTGTTTTAGGGGGCAGCACTCCAAAACTGCCCCCACAGCCGCAGTGAAATCCTATTGCGGCATACCGTCGCCCTCAAGCAGCATCCTGACTCAGGTACCCAACCCCTCCCCCAACGGGCAATGTCATCAACTTCAGGAAAGTTGTGCAAAGATCGTCCCACCCCCTGCCCCCTCCCAAAGGGAGGGGGATTATGGGAGGCGGCTGCGCCGCCTCCACCGCCCAAGGGGCTGCGCCCCTTGGAACCCCACTTGGGGCTATCGCCCCCTTGCACCTGCATGGGGTTATTTTTGTGTGCTATCACTGAAAAATCTCTTTATGTTTCAATGAAAACGTGTGAAAAACCATGAATTTCAAAAAAACACTTGCCTTTTTCAGAAAAGTGTGGTATCATAGTATCAATACATAGTATTAAATCAGCACTAACTAAAAGGAGGAACTTATTATGAACAAAGTGACAAGAAAAGCCATCAGCGAACTGACAGCTCTGACACTTCTCTTTGCAGGTGCACCGGCGATCGTGCCAGCGTATCTGGAAAATGCAGAGCTTACGGCTGCGGCAAGCTATGATGATTATGATACTGGAGTGGAAGGTGCAGTCAAATACCGCAAATATGATGATCACATTGTCATCAGCGGATTGGCAAAAGCGACGGAAGATCTTGTCATCCCGTCAGAAATTGAAGGTCTGCCCGTAACGGAGATCAAAGAAGAAGCATTCTGCAACAACGGCAACCTGAAAAGCGTGATTATTCCTGACAGTGTGATTACAATTGAGCGCAGCGCATTCAGAGGGTGTCTGTTCCTGAAAAATGTCACTCTTTCCGAGAATCTGCAAACACTGGCGATGGATACGTTCTCTGGTTGCATTGCGTTGGAGCGCATCACCATTCCGGCATCTGTGAAAAAAATCAGTTATGAATGCTTTTCCAGCTGCACGAGCCTTGCGGAGGTAGAATTCAACAATGGACTTGTCACCATTGATGACTCGGCTTTTGCCTGGTGTTCCGCATTGACAGCACTGGAACTTCCTGCAAGCGTCCAGAAAATCAACAAATCTGCGTTCTGTAACTGTACAAGCCTTGCATCCGTGGTTTTTTCAGAAAATCTGGTGAAAATCGGCAATTATGCGTTTGACTGCTGCAAAAGCCTGACAGAAGTGACTGTGCCTGACTCTGTGACAGACTTGGGCAATGGGGCATTTTTTCACTGCGAAGCCCTCACCACAATCAAGCTTCCAAATTCTCTGACCACATTGAAGGACGAAACATTTAATTCCTGCACAGCATTGACTACCGTGTACCTTCCGAAATCTGTGACTGCCATCAATAGTTATGCTTTCTATAAATGTACATCCCTTACAGATGTATACTACACCGGCACAGAAGCAGAACTTGCGGAAATTACAGTGACAGCAACCGGCAATGATCCGTTGTTCAGCGCGGCAGTGCACTACATCGAGGAAACACCCGCTGCAGTCGGTCTGGGTGATATGGACGAGAACGGCAGTGTCAATGCCACCGATGCCGCATTGCTTCTGACAGCCGCCGCTGCCGCAGGTACGGGTGCGCAATCCTCTCTGACGGACGCGCAGAAAACTGCCGCTGACCTGAACAAGGACAACACATTCGATGCCAAGGATGCCGCGCTCATCCTCCAGTATGCCGCTTACGCCGGCACGGGCGGAACGGATTCGATCACAGACTTCATTGCAAAACTGAACTGACCGCGCTTTCTCAAAAGGAATGCCTTGCGTATTCCGCGTTTTTTCAAAACACTTGCATTTTTTTGAAAATGTGTTATAATAGTATAATACGATACCCCCAAATCCCGAAAGGAGTAAAACCATGAACAGAATGACAAGAAAAACCATCAGCGGACTGACTGCTCTGACACTGTTCTTTGCAGGCACACCGGCAATCGTACCGGAGGCCATGCAGGAGCTGTCCCTGACCGCATCCGCTGCATCCTACACCGAGGGCACGCTTGACGGGCTGACCTATCGCAAGTATGAGGATTATGTCAAAATCTACAAGGCGGATTCCTCCATTAGCAATGCCGTGATCCCTGCCGAAATCGAAGGTTTGCCCGTCACCGCCATTTCAGACAGCGCGTTTGAAAACTGCAAGTCCCTCAAGTCCGTTAGTATTCCTGACAGCGTAACATCGGTGGGACAGAGCGCGTTCCACGACTGTATCTCGCTGAACGATGTCCAGCTTTCCGCATCCTTGAAACATATCAGTCGTGATACGTTCAAAGGCTGTATCAATCTGACAAACATCAGCATTCCGGCAAGCGCAGAGTCCGTGGATTATGCTGCATTCTCCGGCTGTACAAGTCTGGCGAGCGTGGAGTTGGGCAGCGGTGTGACAGGAATCGGCGAGTATGCGTTTTCTGGCTGTACTGCACTGTCCGCTGTGCATATTCCGGCTAATGTCACAACGATCAAAGGCTATGCATTTTCCGGCTGTAAGAAGCTGGCGACACTGACCTTTGACGAAGGTCTGGTGGAGATGGGCGGCAATGTGTTTGCCGATTGCATCAGCCTGAAGGAAGTTGCACTCCCGAATTCACTGATCACGATGAACGGCTGGCAGTCATTCGCTGGCTGTACTTCCCTTGCGACTGTCAAGCTCTCCGACTCACTGACTGCAATTCCGCGTGAAGCTTTCAGAAACTGCACCTCACTGCAGTCCATTACGATTCCGGCCACTGTAAAAAACATTGATTACATGGCATTTGCAGGCTGTAAGAGCATGACGGAGCTGACACTCAATGACGGTGTAGTGACGATCGGCGAGAGCGTATTTTCTGGCTGTGAAGCACTGCTGTCCGTCCACATTCCGGCAAGTGTGATCACCATTGACAACTATGCATTCTCCGGCTGTAAGAAACTTGCGGCAGTGACCTTTGATGAAGGTCTGATTGAGTTAGGCGGCTATGCGTTTCAAAAATGTTCGAGCCTGAAGGAGATCGCACTTCCTGACACGCTGAGAACAATGACAGGCTGGCAGACATTTAGCAACTGCACTTCCCTGCAGTCCATCAAGCTCTCCAAGAACCTGTCCAGTCTGCCGAGAGAAGTATTCACGAATTGTACTTCGCTGACCTCCATTGACATTCCGGGAAGCGTGGAAAACATCGACTACAGAGCATTTTTCGGCTGTAATGCACTGACAGATGTAACGATCGGAAATGGCGTAGTGACGATTGATGAGAGTGTATTCGCCAAATGTGAAGCTCTGGAGGCAGTGCATATTCCGGAGAGCGTGACAAACATCGGCAACTATGCATTCTCCGAGTGCAGAAAGCTGTCAAAGGTGACTTTTGACGAAGGTCTGGTAGAGCTGGGCAGCTATGCATTCCAGAGATGTTCCAGCCTGACGGAAATTGCACTCCCTGACTCCCTGAAAACAATCACTGGCTGGCAGGCATTTGCAAACTGTGCATCCCTGAAATCGGTCAAGCTTTCTGAGACCCTGACAAGTCTGCCCCGTGAAACCTTCGATAACTGCTCTGTACTGGAAACGATCTACATCCCCGGCAGCGTGGAAAGCATCGACTACAGAGCGTTTTCAGGCTGTGAAAAGCTGACGCAGGTTGTCATCGCTGAGGGCGTGACCTCAATCGGCGAGGGCGCATTCAATGGCGACGAGGGACTGACCGCACTGTACATTCCGAAATCCGTGAATACCATCAGCGGCTATGTTTCTAGCGGATGCACCGCACTGACCGATGTGTACTACACCGGCACAGAAGCGGACTGGGCAAACATCACGCTCAATGAAAACGGCAACGATGTGCTTCTCAATGCGACAATGCATTACGAAGCAGCACTGCCGGGCGCACCGGAAACACCCGATGTACCGGAACAGCCCGAACAGCCTGAACAGCCCGATCAGCCGGAAACCAAGCTGACTGGTGACGTTGATGGTGACGGAAAGGTCGGCGCGACCGATGCTGCACTCATCCTCCAGTATGCTGCCTACGCCGGCGCAGGCGGTGAAGGAACAATCGAGGACTTCATGGCAACACTGGGATAAGCATATCAACATGTAAAAAACGGCTCACTGTACATACACGGTGAGCCGTTCCTGTCTGTCGAAAAACTATCCTTTTATGCCGGAGGCAATGGAAAAGTTTTTGGTCGAGCTTTTTTCAAAAAGCTCGTGGGTGTCCAGAGGGCAAAGCCCTCTGGTCGCGCACCGCAGTGCGCGAAATCTCTTTAAGCCGTCGCTTTTTTCAGGGGTGAATCAAAAAAATAGTCCTGTGGACTGTTTTTTTGAGAGGGGGAGTTTTTTGCAAAAAACTCCCCCTACCCGTTCTTTTCGTATGCCTTTCCTTTGTGCCCTTGGGCACAAAATGCTTTTTGACAGACTGAGGCTCACTGTACATACACGGTGAGCCGTATTGCATCATAATCCCCATTTTCAATGGAAATCCCTTTCCCCTCTTGATTTTTTTCAAAAAGTATGCTATGATAGATAAGGCAATACCGCACAAAGAACAGTGCATCAGGCTTGACAAGATTTTCCGTCCGGCTGAACAAGAATCCCACTGGTGGGAAAGGGCGATATTGCCCTAATACTGGCTGAAATGATACTGCATCGCTCCGGCGGTGCGTTTTACAGAAAGAGAGTAATTATGGCAAAAAAACAGGAATACGGCAACGATAGTATTACCATGCTCAAAGGCCCTGACAAGGTGCGCAAGCGTCCGGGAGTCATCTTTGGTTCGGATGGACTGGATGGCTGTGCGCATTCGATTTTTGAGATCATTTCCAACTCCATTGACGAGGCGCGTTCGGGCTTCGGTGAAAAAATCATCATCACACGCTGGAACGACGGCACGATCGAGGTCGAGGACTTCGGGCGCGGCTGTCCGGTGGATTTCAACAGCACGGAACAGCGGTTCAACTGGGAGCTGGTCTATTGCGAGCTGTACGCCGGCGGTAAGTACGGGGACGGCGAGGATGCCTACTCCTATTCCCTCGGTCTGAATGGTCTGGGACTTTGTGCAACGCAGTTCGCTTCGGAGTTTATGGATGTCACCATCCACCGCGACGGCTTCACCTACAGCCTGCATTTTGAAAAGGGCGAAAATGTCGGCGGCTTGCAGAAGGAACCGTACAAGAAAAAGCAGACCGGTACCAAAACGCGCTGGAAGCCGGATCTGGACGTGTTTACGGACATTCTCGTGCCGGATGAATATTTCCACGACACGCTGCGCAGACAGGCGGTTGTCAATCCGAATCTGCTGTTTGTGTACCGTTCCCAGCAGGCGGACGGGAGCTTTGTGGAAAAGGAATACCTGTATGAGAACGGCATTTCGGACTATGTAGCAGAAATGACGGGCGACAAGGCAATGACCTCGGTGCAGTGCTGGAGCTGTGAGCGCGTGGGACGCGACCGCGCGGACAAGCCGGATTATAAGGTAAAGCTCTCGGTAGCAATGACCATTTCCAATCAGGTCAACTGCATTGAATATTATCATAATTCAAGCTTTCTGGAGCATGGCGGTACACCGGACCGCGCCGTACGCAACGCGTTTGTGGCGAAGATTGACAGCTATCTGAAAGCGAACAACAAATACAACAAGAATGAGGGAAAAATCACATTTGACGACATCCGCGACTGTCTGGTACTGGTTTCTTCCTCCTTCTCCACACAGACCTCCTATGAGAACCAGACGAAGAAATCCATCACGAACAAGTTCATTCAGGAGGCAATGACGGACTTCCTCAAGCATCAGCTGGAAGTTTATTTCATCGAAAATCCGGACGAGGCAAACCGCATTGCAGAGCAGGTACTCATCAACAAGCGCAGCCGTGAGAGTGCGGAGCGCACACGACTGAGCATCAAGAAGAATCTGACAAGCAGCATTGACCTTGCGAATATGGTAGAAAAATTCGTGGACTGCCGCACAAAGGATGTGACGCGCCGCGAAGTCTATATTGTGGAGGGCGACTCTGCATTGGGTGCGGTAAAGCTTGCCCGTGACGCGGAATTTCAGGCAGTCATTCCGGTACGCGGTAAGATTCTCAATTGCCTGAAAGCTGATTATCCGCGCATTTTCAAGAGCGATATTATCACCGACCTTTTGAAAGTTCTCGGCTGCGGCGTGGAAGTCAAGCTGAAGAATACGGGCAATATTGCGCAGTTCAGTCTGGACAATCTGCGTTGGAACAAGATTATCATCTGCACGGATGCGGATGTGGACGGTTTCCAGATCCGCACACTGATTCTGACAATGCTCTACCGCCTGACTCCCACGCTCATCCGCGAGGGATATGTGTACATTGCAGAATCCCCTCTGTATGAGATCACCGCGAAGAACAAGACGTATTTCGCATACAGTGAAAAGGAAAAGACCGATATTCTTGCAAAAATCGGTGACCAGAAATATGTCATCCAGCGTTCCAAGGGACTTGGTGAGAACGAGCCGGAGATGATGTCGCTGACGACAATGAACCCTGACACGCGCCGCCTGATTAAGGTAATGCCGGCGGATGCAGAAAAGATGGTGTACATGTTCAATCTCCTGCTCGGCGATGATTTGCAGGGCAGAAAGGACTATATTGCACAGTACGGCGGAGATTATATTGATTTGGTGGATGTGAGCTGAACACACTGCAATTCCCCTTCCTTTTTTGGAGGGGGAATTTTTGCAAAAGACTGGAAATTCCCTTTGGGATGTGGTATAATAGAGAATGAATCAGTATGCAAGGAGGATTTCTGATGAAATTGCTTGTCATAGACGGAAACAGCATTGTCAACCGTGCATTTTACGGTGTTCGTGCACTTTCCAATAAAAATGGTATTTTCACAAATGCACTGTTTGGCTTTATCAATATGTACCTAAAGGAAACCGCCGAGATCAAGCCCGATGCCGTGGCTGTGGCGTTCGATCTGAAAAGCCCGACATTCCGCCACAAAGCGGTTGCCACTTACAAGGCGAACCGCAAGGGAATGCCGGAGGAGCTTGCCATGCAGATGCCCTATCTTAAACAGATTCTCGATGCAATGGGCATTGTCTGCCTGTCCTGTGAGGGCTTCGAGGCGGATGATATTCTCGGAACGCTTGCCAAAGCATCTCAGGCACAGGGGCATGAATGCGTGGTCATGACGGGCGACCGTGACAGTTTACAGCTGATCGACCAGAACATCATGGTGCATCTGGTGACGAATCGGGAAAATATTCCCTATACACCGGACAAATTTCAGGAGGAATACGGTTTCGCGCCCATTCATCTGATTGACCTCAAGGCACTGATGGGCGACAGCTCCGACAATATTTCGGGCATCAAGGGCATCGGCGAAAAAACAGCAATGGCATTGATGCAGGCATGGGGCAGCATTGAAAATCTGTACGACCACATGGACGAGGTACAGGCAACGCCCCGCATCAAGCAAAAGCTGCTCGACGGCAGACCGGACGCAGAGCAGAGCAAATGGCTTGCGACCATCCGGACGGATGCACCGGTTTCCACAGATTTTGGGGAATATCTCCCGAAGCCGCAGAAAACGGACGAGCTGCGCAGAATTCTCACAGAACTGGAAATGTACAAGATTCTCGAACGGCTCAGCCTCTCCCCTCTCGGCAGCGGCGAACCGGCTGCGGCTGCGGTACAAGAGAGGCAGGAAGCACCGGAGCTTTCGGAGATTCCCTATTCTGTGGAGAAAATCGCTGCGATGGAAGAACCTGTACCCTATCTTCTTTGCGATGGCGTATTGACCATCTGCAATGGTACGGAGATTTACAGAACGCAGGAAATTTCTGAAATTCTGGGATTTTTTGCATCTGACAAAGCAAAGGCAACGGATGACGCAAAACCGCACTACCATTTTGCCTGCGAGCACGGCGGAACGCTTTGCAATATCGTGTTTGACGCATCCGTCTGCGGCTACCTGCTCAACCCCTCGGCATCGGACTACAGCGTTGCGGCACTCTGCGCACAGCTGGGTGTGCCATATTTTGAGGAGCTTTCGGAAAATGCCGCAGTTCAGGCACTTTCCGTACTTCCGCAAAAGGGTATTGCACAACTGACGGAGGATGGAATCCTCCCCCTCTGGACGGATATTGAACTGCCGCTGACGAGGGTATTGGCTTCCATGGAACATGCCGGAGTCCTTGTGGACAAGGACGGCATCCGCGCATTCGGTGAGGGACTTTCAGAAAAAATCAGCGAACTGCAAACGCAGATTTACGAATATGCCGGCGAGGAATTCAACATTTCTTCCCCGAAGCAGCTGGGAACGATTCTGTTTGAAACACTCGGACTTCCGGCAAAGAAAAAGACGAAAAGCGGCTATTCCACGAATGCGGAGGTGCTGGAGGAATTGCTCCCGAAGCATCCGATCATCGGGGCAATTATCGAATACCGCCAGTACACCAAGCTCCTGTCCACCTATGTGGACGGTCTGCTGAAAACGGTGGCAGAGGACGGCAGGATCCACACGAAATACAAGCAGACAGAAACGAGAACAGGCCGCATTTCGTCCATTGAGCCGAATTTGCAGAACATCCCCGTGCGCACGGAGCTTGGCAGAAATATGCGGAAATTCTTCAAGGCATCCGAGGGCTGCATTCTTCTTGATGCGGACTACAGCCAGATCGAACTGCGGCTGATGGCGCATTTAAGCGGCGACAAGGCAATGCAGGAGGCATTCACAAGCGGCGCGGACATCCACACGGCAACCGCGGCAAAGGTCTTTGACATGCCGGAGCTGTTCGTGACACCTGAAATGCGAAGTGCCGCAAAAGCCGTGAATTTCGGCATTCTTTACGGTATGGGGGCATTCTCCCTCTCGAAAGATATTCATGTAAGCACGGCAAAGGCGAAGAAGTATATTGACGACTATCTCGGTTCTTACCCCAAAGTTTCTGCATTTCTGGACAAGGTAGTCAGCGATGGCACGGAAAACGGCTATGTCTGCACGATGCATGGCAGACGCAGATATGTACCGGAGCTGAGATCCAAAAACAAGATGGTGCAGGCGGCAGGCAAGCGCATTGCAATGAACACGCCTGTACAGGGCACGGCGGCGGATATCATCAAGCTGGCAATGGTGCATGTGCATGACAGACTGGAACGCGAAGTGCCCACGGCAAAGCTGCTCTTGCAGGTGCATGACGAATTGATCGTGGAAGTACCGCTGGCAGACGCGGACGCGGCAGCGCGGATCTTACAGGAAGAAATGCAGCAGGTATGCGAGCTTTCCGTACCGCTGATTGCGGAAGTCAATAAGGGAGAAACATGGTATGATGCAAAAGGTTAAGAAGATCACCGCGGAGGAAACAGCACTGCTGACGCAGATTACTGCACTCGAACAGCTGTGCATTCCCAATCCGTGGAGTTATGAAATGTTCGAACTGGAAGCCGGACGGACGGGTGGGATCGTGCTTGCGGCACTGGATGAAAACGGCAATGTAATGGGCTTTCTGACAGCGCAGAGAGTTGTGGATACGGCGGATATCAACAACGTTGCCGTGCATCCCGACCACCGCCGGCAGTCTGTGGGCAGTGCGCTGCTTGCGGCATTTTTAGAGCAGAACACGGACTGCACACAGATTTTTCTGGAGGTACGCGCCTCGAATGAAGCGGCAATCGGGCTGTACAAAAAGCACGGATTCCTTGCAGTCGGAATGCGGAAACGCTATTACACCAATCCCGTGGAGGATGGAATTTTAATGCAATATGGAGGAAAAACATGTTAATTCTTGGAATTGAAAGCTCCTGTGACGAAACTGCTGCAAGCGTTGTGGAGGATTGCACCACACTGCGTTCTTCCGTCATTGCGTCACAAGCGATGGAGCACAGACAATACGGCGGCGTTGTGCCAGAGCTTGCCTCCAGACGGCATTGTGAGAATATTTACACGGTGGTACAGCAGGCACTTGCCGAGGCGAATGTCACCATCGACATGCTTGACGGCATTGCAGTGACGCACACGCCCGGTCTGATCGGTGCACTTCTGGTGGGGGTAAATTTTGCGAAAGGGCTTGCCTTTGCATCAGGAAAGCCGCTGATTCCGGTGCATCACATTACCGGACACATTGCAGCGAATTACTTGGCACACCCCGACCTCAAGCCCCCCTATCTCTGTCTTGTGGTCAGCGGCGGACATACGATGCTGTGCGAGGTGAAGTCGTACACGGAATTTGCCATCCTCGGCACAACGCGCGATGACGCGGCAGGCGAATGCTTCGACAAATGCGCGAGAGTGCTCGGCTATCCGTATCCTGGCGGTGTGCAGATCGACAAGGCAGCACAGCAGGGCGACAGCACGAAATATCCCCTTCCTCGTCCGAGGGTTGCCGGCAGTGAGCTGGATTGCAGCTTCTCCGGACTGAAAACGGCAGTCATCAATATGGTGCATCATGCCGAGCAAAAAAACGAGGGAATTGACGCGCCCTCAATGGCGGCAAGCTTACAGAGAACAGTTGCAGAAATTCTGACGGAAAAGACACTGCTTGCGGCAAAGCAGACCGGATACAAGACCATTGCCATGGCAGGCGGTGTGTCGGCAAATTCGGGGCTGCGCAGTTCCATGGAAGCAATGTGCAGAAAGCATGGCTTCACCCTCTACATGCCGCCGCTGTCGCTGTGCGGTGACAATGCAGCAATGATTGCGTGTCAGGGTTCCTATAATTTCCTTGCCGGCATCCGCGCGGATGAAAGCCTGAATGCATATGCATCGGGGACGGCAATCGGGGAAATGAAAACAGTACAATAAACAAGAAATCCCCCTCGGTTGAGGGGGATTTCAGTTTATAGAAAAACTATCCTCTTATGCCGGAGGCAATGGAAAGTTTTTGGTCGAGCTTTTTTCAAAAAGCTCGTGGGTGTCCAGAGGGCAACGCCCTCTGGTCGCGCACCGCAGTGCGCGAAATCTCTTTAAGCTGCCGCTTGCGCACGGCACAAAGGCACTTCTGTTATCACAATCAGATGTTTATTTCTTCGCATCTCGCTCACGGATGACATTGTACCGGATTTTTCCGCTGATAGTCTTTGGCAGTTCCTCGACAAATTCAATGATCCTCGGTCTTTTGTACGCCGCTGTGCGTTCCTTGACAAATTCCTGCAATTCCTCACGCAATGCGTCCGTCGGCGCAACATCGGGGCGCAGAACAATGGTCGCCTTAATCAGATTGCCGCGCTCGGCATCGGGAACACCAGTAACCGCACATTCCAGTACTGCCGGATGCTGAATCAGGGTGCTTTCCACCTCGAACGGTCCGATACGGTAGCCGCTGGACTTAATCACGTCATCAATGCGGCCGACATAGTAATAATACCCCTCCGCATCACAGTATGCAGTATCGCCGGTGTGAAAAATACCATCCTTCCAGCAGCGCGCTGTGGCTTCATCGTTGTTCTCATAGCCCAGACAAAGTCCCTCCGGCACTCGCTGCGTTGCATCAATGACAATTTCTCCCGTTTCGCCAAGCGGTACATCCTTGCCGTCCGCATCCACAAGGCGCACCTGATACAGGGGGGATGCCTTGCCCATGGAGCCGCGTTTTGGCTTATCTCCGTCAAAATTGCCGATAATCAGCGTGGTTTCCGACTGTCCGAAGCCCTCCATGATCTCCAGTCCCGTGCATTCATAGAACAGGCGGATGATTTCCTCCTGCAATGCCTCACCTGCCGTTGCTACATGCTTGACGCTGGCAAAGGCTTCCTTGCGCAATCCGGTTTTTGCCATCAGGCGGTAGAGCGTGGGCGGTGCACAGAATGTCGTGACATTGTACTTTTGCAGCATGTCCATCATTTTTGATGCGTCAAAACGGTCATAATCATATGCCATAATGGCACTGCCGCCGAGCCACTGACCGTAAATCTTGCCCCAGCTGGATTTTGCCCAGCCAGTATCGGCAACCGTCAGATGCAGCCCGTCATTCTGCACACAATGCCAGTACACACCCGTCACAATATGCGCCAGCGGATAGACATGGTTGTGCACAACTGCCTTGGGATAACCAGTCGTGCCAGATGTAAAATAGAGCAGAATCGCTTCGCCAACCCTTGTATCCACGCGCGTGAATGTTTCCGGTTCTTCCGTAATCAGCGCATCAAGCAGCCGGAATCCGTCGTGACCACGGCGCACGGTGAACAGATTTGTCAGCGCAGGTGCCTGCTTGGATGCATCGAGCACCTTGCTGCACAGCGCGTCATCATCCGCACACACAACCGTTCGGATGTCTGCCGCATTTGCACGGTACACAATATCACCCGTGGTCAGCATGTGACTTGCCGGAATGGCAACTGCACCAATTTTATGCAGGGCTGTAATCATGTACCAGTACTCAAAATGCCGCTTGAGCATCAGCATGACACGGTCACCCTTGCGCACACCCTGCTTGACCAGATAATTGGCAGTCTGTGCGGACAATCGGCTGATGTCCCCAAATGTGAGTACGCCCTCATTTCCATTATCATCGCACCAGACAACCGCCTTTTTCTCCGGCTCCTGTGCGGCAATTACGTCCACTACGTCATATGCAAAATTGAAATTTTCCGGATAATGCAGCGTAAATCCTGTCATTTTTCCGCTTTCATCAAATTCTGCCGTGCTGTATTTTTGATACAATGGCTCCATCGTATTCCCTCCGTTCTCGTATGCATCTGGTATACAATACTATATTACATCATACACGCTATTTTGTCAAGTAATTTCCAGAACTTTCTTCTAATTTTCACATTGTGCTTTTGCAGTTGAAAGTGTAAAAGCGTGTCAATGGTGTGAGATGGACTCCCCCGCAGAGGAATCCATCACAAGGGTTATGCATTTTTATCGCTATAGTAACCGAATTTACGGAATCTCATATATCTCTGCTCCAGAAGCTCCTCCTCGGAGAGTGCGCAGAGGTTATCCAGCTCGCGCATAATTGCGGACTTGAGGGTTCTGCACATTTTCGGGAAATGGTCGAAATCCTCCGGAATGATCTCCTCGGCAACGCCGAATTCCTTCATATCCTCCGCAGTGATGTGCAGGCATTCTGCTGCATCTGCCACCTTGCTGGAATCCTTCCAGAGGATGGATGCGCAGCCTTCGGGGGAAATTACCGAATATACGGCATTTTCGAGAATGAATACTCTGTCTGCGGATGCCAGTGCAAGTGCACCGCCGCTGCCGCCCTCACCGATGACAACGGAGATAACGGGGGTTTTCAGACCGAGCATTTCCATGATATTTTCAGCAATTGCCTGTCCCTGTCCGCGTTCCTCCGCTTCTGCACCGCAGAATGCGCCGAGGGTGTCCACGAAGCATATCACGGGGCGGTGGAACTTCTCTGCCTGCTTCATCAGACGCAGTGCCTTGCGGTAGCCCTCAGGCTTGGGGCTGCCGAAATTACGGGCAATACGGCTCTGCAAATCCGTGCCCTTTTCCATTGCAATGAAGGTCACCGGACGCTTGCCGATATAGGCAAGACCAGCCATAATGGCAAGGTCCTCGCCGAAACGGCGGTCACCGTGCAGCTCGATGGGGAATTCAAAAATTTCCTTGACATACATGCCGCCAGTCGGTCTGCCGTTTTGTCTGGCTGTTTTCAGCTTTTCATAGGAATTCATGGTGCCGCCTCCTTATCTCTGGTGGATATGCAGAATCTCTGCAAGGGTATCGCGCAGTTCGTTTCTGGGGATGATGGCATCCACAAAGCCGTGCTCCATGAGGAATTCCGCGCTCTGGAAATTATCGGGCAGCTTGCTCTTGGTGGTCTGTTCTACCACACGTCTGCCGGCAAAGCCGACCAGTGCGCCCGGCTCTGCAAGGATGATATCGCCCTGCATTGCAAAGCTTGCTGTAACACCGCCGGTGGTCGGATCTGTGAGAACTGTCACATAGAGCAGTCCTGCATTGCTGTGCATCTTGACAGCTGCACTGACCTTTGCCATCTGCATCAGGGAAATCACACCCTCCTGCATTCTTGCACCACCCGATGCGGTAAAGCCGATAACGGGGAGATTGTACTCAAGGGCATATTCATACAGACGGGTAATCTTTTCACCCACAACAGAACCCATACTTGCCATCATGAATTTCGGTTCCATGACAAATGTGGCAAAACGGATGCCTGCGATGGTAGCGATACCGCAGATTACGGCATCGTCCTCGCCAGTGGTTTCTCTGGATTTGTCAAGCTTTTGCTGATAGCTCGGAAAATGCAGGAAATCTTTACTGGTCAGACCTGTGAACAGCTCATGGAAGCTGTTCTTGTCAAACAGGAGCTTGACGCGGTCCCTTGCGCCGATGCGGTAATGAAAACCGCATTCAGAGCAGATATAGCTGTTCTTTTGCAGGTCGTATGCCGATTCCTCGTGACCGCATTTCTTACAAGTCACTGTCTGCACCTCGGTCTGACCGAGCTTTGCCTGCAGAAAATCCTGAATAAAACTCATATTACGCCTCCGCTGCCGGCGCAACCAATGCAAAGGAAAAATCGGCAGACACGGCAAGCTTGCCGCCCACATAGCCCTTTCCTGTGCAGAAATAGAACGCGCCCTTGGATCTGGTTACTTCACACTCGGTTTCAAAGGTATCACCGGGCTTTACCTGACTTCTGAACTTTACCTTGTCAAGTCCGGTGAAATAGGGTGTACAGCCCTTGCACTGGTCGGCAAGGAGTACACATGCGGACTGTGCGAGCATTTCGCAGAGAATGACACCGGGAACAACGGGATTTCCGGGAAAATGTCCCTTGAGGAAAAACTCGTCGCCGGTAATGTGGATAATGCCGTGCGCCTTTCCGTCCACAGCCTCTGCTTCATCGAGCAGGAGCATGTTGTCGCGGTGGGGCAGGATTTCCATGATCTGTTCCTTGTTCAGCATGACTGCACCTCCTTATACCTTTTTGAATGCCACAACGGCATTATGACCGCCAAAGCCCAGATTGGAGGACATTGCCAGTTCCAGATCTGCCTTGACTGCGGTATTGGGTGTATAGTCCAGATCCAGTTCCGGATCTGCTTCCTTGTAATTGATGGTCGGCGGAACGAGTCCCTCCGTCAGTGCCAGAACAGCGGCGATCGCCTCAACTGTACCGGTTGCACCGAGCATATGACCGGTCATGGACTTGGTAGAGCTGATGTGCAGCTTCTTTGCGTCCTCGCCGAATGCGCGCTTGAGTGCGGCAGTTTCAGTTGCGTCGTTCAGGGGTGTGCTGGTGCCATGTGCATTGACATAGATTTTCTCAGCCGGAACGCCGCAGTTATCATAGGCATCCAGAAATGCCTTTGCAGTGTATTTTGCCTCAGGGTCAGGTGCTGTAACATGATGTGCGTCACAGGTAGAGCCGTAGCCGCATACCTCTGCAATGATGTTTGCACCTCTTGCAACGGCATGTTCATATTCCTCCAGCACCATAACACCTGCGCCCTCAGCCATGATGAAGCCGTTTCTTCTCTTATCGAACGGCATACACGCATTGTCCTTATCGGTCGCAGTGGAAAGTGCCTGACAATTGCCGAAGCCTGCAACAGTGAGCGCATTGATCGCAGCTTCAGAGCCGCCGCAGATCATCGCGTCTGCATAGCCATGCAGAATGGTACGGTAGCCCTCGCCAATGGCAGTTGCGCCGGTTGCACATGCAGTGGAAACTGCGGTGCACGGGCCGTTTGCATTGTAACGGATGGCAAGATTGCCAGCTGCAATATTGTAAATCATCTTCGGTACAAAACGAGGAGAAACCTTTCTTGCACCCTTTTCCAGCAGGTTCTGGTGCTCGGTGCACAGGGTATCCATACCGCCGATACCGGAGCCGAAGCATACGCCGATGCGGTCGCTTGCAATCTGTCCCTGCAAGCCACTCTGCGCCATTGCCTCATCCGCTGCTGCCATTGCATACAGGGTGAACATGTCGGTGTTCTTCACAGCAGGCTTGCCGAAAATGGCTGCTGCATCAAAATTCTTGACTTCGCCTGCCAGCGTCCACTTGGAATCGGTCACATCAAACTTTGTGATGGTGTCAATGCCATTCTTACCAGCGAACATTGCCTCCTTGAATTCTGCTATATTATTGCCGATGGGGGTAATTGCACCCATACCGGTGATTACTACTCTTCTCATCTTTCTTTCCTCCTACATTGCCATGCCGCCGTCAATGCGGATTACTTCCCCAGTAATGTAATCCGAGGACGGAGAAGCAAGGAACAGTGCCAGTGCGGCAACCTCCTCAGGCTTACCGAAACGATGTGCCGGAATTGCCTTTACCAGCTCTTCGTTGCCCTGAAAATCCGTGGTCATGCTTGTCATGATAAAGCCCGGAGCGATGGCATTGACGCATACACCCTTTGCTGCCAGCTCCTTGGCAGTGGACTTGGTAAGACCAATGATACCAGCCTTGGATGCGGAGTAATTTGCCTGCCCTGCATTGCCGAACAGACCGGATACGGAGCTGATATTGATAATCTTGCCGTACTTCTTCTTCATCATCGGACGATAGAAATTCTTCGTCATATAAAATGCGCCCTTGAGGTTGACATCGACAACCGCGTCAAAATCAGCCTCGCTCATGCGCAGAATCAGATTATCTCTGGTGATGCCGGCATTGTTGATCAGAATGTCCACACCGCCAAAATCCTTCAGAATTGTCTGACAGGTTTCTGCAACAGCGTTGCTGTCTGCCACATTGCACTGATAGGCTCTGACGGTAACACCCAATGCAGCGATTTCATCCGCCGCTGCCTGTGCCTTTTCCGGTGCACATACATCAACAATGGCAATATCCGCGCCATTTTCTGCATACTTTCTGCAAATCTCCTTACCAATACCCTGTGAACCGCCTGTTACAACGGCAACTTTTCCTTTCAGCATTGCTGTCATCCTTTCTTCTGCAATATTGATTCAGGACGGTTCAGACAGACCGCTTTTGCTTGGTTCATCGCGGTCTTGCCTGCAATCCCGTCCCTCGTTGATTACTTGAGTGCTTCGAGTACCTGTGCAAGTCCCTCTGCATTTTCCACGCAGTAGCTCTTTGCCTCCGGAAGAATCTGGGAGATGAGCTTCTGGAGCGTATTGCCTGCACCGCATTCGATGAAGGTATCAAAACCCTCAGCTGCCATATTGCGGATGAGCTGCGTCCATTTTACGGGATTGTTGATCTGCTTGCACATCAATTCCTTGGGGTCGCCCTCATAGGGGCGAGAGGTGTAATTGGAGTACACCGGAACTTCCGGAAGCGTTACTGCAAATTCTGCCAGTGCTTCTGCAAAGGGAGCTACGGCAGGTGTCATGTACGGCGAATGGAATGCGCCGCTGACTGCCAGCGGTACGGCTCTGCCCTTGACTGCCTTGACATCGGCACTCAACGCTGCAAGCTGCTCCTTATCGCCGGAAACGACCAGCTGCATCGGGGAATTGTAATTCACCGGATACACCTTGTCATACTTTGCTGCCAGTTCCTCAGCCTGTTCGCTGGGGATTCTGACAATTGCCGCCATGGATGCAATTTCTGCATCGGAAGCGGCTGCCATACATGCGCCGCGCTTTGTGGCAATGCGGAAGCCATCGAGTGCGGAATAAGCTCCTGCAAAGGCAAGTGCAGGAATTTCGCCGAGGGAGAAACCTGCCACTGCATCCGGTGTGATACCGTTTTCACGCAGTGCAACTGCTGCTGCAAGGTCTGCCAGATACAGACAGGGCTGTGTATTCTCCGTCTGCTTGAGTGCAGCACCATCGCCGGTAAAGGTCTGCTCCAGTGTGCCGGGTCTTACCTGCTCGGCAGCGTCATACATTTCCTTGACTGCCGGAACTGATTCGTAGAAATCCTGTCCCATGCCCACATGCTGTGCGCCCTGACCGGAAAATACAAATGCTACTTTACCCATGCTGCTGCTCCTTTCAGGCAGTTTTCTGCCTCCTGCATAATCTCACTGATAATTTCCGCGCAGGTCTGCTGTTGATTGACCATACCGGAAATCTGTCCTGCAAGGACGCTGCCCTGCTTGACATCACCCTCCACCGCTGCCATGCGCAGTGCGCCGGCACCGAGCATTGCCACACTTTCTGCGGTTGCCTCCGGATCGTATTCCGCCTTGACAAAATTACGGGTGAAATTATTCTTGATACCACGGCAGGTATTGCCGCCGAAGCGTCTGCCTGTTACCTGTGTGGAAATATCCTTTGCGCCCAGAACCATGTCCTTGTAATTCTGGTGTACGCCGCATTCCTCTGCAACAAGGAAACGTGTACCCATCTGTACGCCCACTGCGCCGAGCATGATTGCAGCGGCAATGCCTCTGCCATCGCCAATACCACCGGCTGCAAGCACGGGGATATTCACCGCGTCAACCACCTGCGGCACGAGTGCCATGGTGGTCAGCTCACCGATGTGACCGCCGGATTCCTGTCCCTCTGCAATCACAGCAAACGCGCCTGCACGTTCAGCCTGTTTTGCCATGGTGCAGGAGGCTACCACGGGAATCACCTTGATACCGGCTTCATTCCACATGGACATGTACTTGACTGCACTGCCTGCACCTGTGGTGACAACTGCCGGTTTCATCTCTGCACAAACCTGTGCACATTCGTCCGCAAAGGGACTCATAAGCATTATATTCACACCAAAGGGACGGTCTGTCAGCTCTTTGGCGATTGTAATCTGTTCCTTTAAGTATTCTGCATTCGCATTCATTGCGGAAATAATGCCAAGACCGCCGGCATTGGAGACCGCTGCGGCAAGCTTGCCGTCAGCGATCCATGCCATGCCGCCCTGAAAAACAGGGTACTGAATGCCGAGAATTTCACAAATCGGCGACTGCATCATGCTTACGCCTCAGCTACGAGCTTCTCTACAGCTTCAGTCAGCTTGCCAACAGTGTTCAGTTCAGGAGACATTTCCAGTGTGATGTCAAACTCATCTTCCAGATCCATCGCCATCTCTGTCATGTCCAGAGAATCAATGCCCAGATCGGAAAACTTTGTGTCCGCTGTAATCTCAGCTGCATCTGTGTCGGTTGCTTCTGCCAGCATTGCGATAATTTTTTCCTGTACCATTGTTTTTACTCCTTTTTTATGATATAATATATGTGAACCGGATTGTTCCGGCACTCACCAAACGAATATAAACGGGGATTGCGGTTTGCTTACCACTCAATCAGGCAAGCTGCGTCAGCCAGACCGCCGCCGAATGCGCAGAGGATGATTTTGTCGCCTCTGTTGAGCTTGCCGCTTTTCGCCAGCTCATCCAATGCAATCGGAACGGACGCGCTGGAGGTATTGCCGTACTTTTCGATGTTGCAGAACATCTTCTCCTCCGGCATACGCAGACGCTTGCGGGCAAAGTCCACAATTCTCTTGTTTGCCTGATGCGGCACGACATATGCAATGTCATCCATGGTCAGACCATTTCTTTCCAGAAGTGTGGTTACATCGTCACACAGGGAAGTAACTGCATACTGGAAGGTTTCCTGTCCCTGCATATGGATGTAGGGAGAATCCTGCTCCGCCTTGAAGAACGGAGAACAGCCCACACCATACGGAATCTTGATGACATCATCGCCGCCCTTGACATTGTACACGGCATCGAGGTAGCCCTCACCGCGTTCGAGTACTGCTGCACCGGCACCGTCACCGAAAATGACGCAGGTACCTCTGTCAGTCCAGTCCACAATGCCACTCATGCGCTCACAGCCGACTACGAGAATTCTCTTGTACTGGCTGCGCAGTGCGAAATATGCAGCTGCGGTTTCCAGCAAAAAGAGGAATGCAGAGCAAGCCGCGCTGACTTCCAATGCCGGACAGGATGCGCCGAGCTTGTTTTGAATCATACATGCCATGGACGGAGAAGAAGTTTCACCGCTGACGGACGCTGCCAGAATCAGGTCAATATCCTGCACAGTACAGCCGGAATCCTCAAGTGCTGCCTGTGCTGCCTTTGTACCAAGGTCGGAGGTAAACTCCGTCTCGGAAACGCGGCGTTCTTTAATGCCGACTCTTTTGGTGATCCACTCATCGTTGGTTTCCACGATCTGTGCAAGATCATCATTTGTCACTACTCTGGACGGCACATACATGCCGGTTCCCTTAATGTTAAAACTCATTTTATTGCCTCCTATTGTGGCTGCATTACGCCTGCCAGCGCACCACAGTTTCCTTGTACAAGTGCTCTGTTAACTTAGTAACACCTGTAACGTGGTTTGTTACAGCGTTACATGCCAAATTATACCGGAGGTTTGCCCGTGATTTTTGTGCATTTTCACAGCGGTCGTCCTTGTAACATTTGAGTGCCGGCGGCTACTTACTATAATGGAAGGCAGATTTCTGTGCAAAACAGGGCTGCCGGAGAGAGGTGTATTCATGAAGCTTGAATTTGAAGCCTTATATCAGGAATATTTCACGCGTACCTATGCGTTTCTTTATAAGCTGACCAACCAGCGCGACCTTGCAGAGGAGCTGACGCAGGAAACATTTTACCAAGCGTTTGTATCTTTCCACCGGTTCCGCGGTGACAGTGATGTATTCACATGGCTGGCATCCATTGCCAAGCATACATATTACAGACATCTGCGAAAGAACAAGCATTACATGGATTCCATCAGCACGGACATGATTGCAGAGATGTATTTTCAGGACAGTGCCGAGGAGCTGGAAGAAACGGTGGAACGGCAGCTGATGCTCGACAGCATCCGCAAAGCGATGAAAGCATTGCCGGACAAGTACCGTGATGTGACAATTTTGCGTGTTTACGCGGACATGAGTTATGCAGAAATCGGAAAATCGCTGCATATCAGCGAAAATTCCGCAAGGGTAATTTATCATCGTGCTAAAAAAATGATTTTGGAGGCGATTTCAAATGAACATGACTTGTAAGATTGTAAGGGATCTGGCAGAATTATATCAGGAGCACATCGTCAGCAGAGAAAGCGCGGAAGCCATCCGCAAGCATCTGCGCAGCTGTCCGGACTGCCGCAAATACTACCGTGAATGTGACGCGGCAGAGGCGGCAAAGTTCATCGTTTCGCCAATGGACATGCAGAACACGAAAGAAATGCAGGCGCGGATGTATGAACAGCTTTCACGCAAGCTCCGCCGCCGCCACATGCTCCGCGTCATCGGTGTCAGCTCCGCCATTGGTGCAGGTTCAATTATGCTTGCCATTGGGATTCTGCTTACTTGTAAGGGAGCTGTGGAGGAGAAGTAATCCCCATTTTTCTGATAATTTCATCAAAAATGAGAACCTCTGTACATTGCACAGAGGTTCAGCTTGTCGAAAAAGTCTTTTTTTGGGGTTGGCACCCCTGTAACTGCCCCCACCCCAACCCCTCCCCCAAAGGGGGAGGGGCTATTTTTCGGGGACTTCGTCCCCGAACCCCTTGTGCGGAGCTATCGCTCCGCGTTTGTTTTTAGGTTTTTTGACAGACTGAACCTCTGTACATTGCACAGAG
>SVNO01000102.1 GCA_015066845.1 Ruminococcus sp.
AAGAGCTGCCCCCTCCGCCGCCGTTCGGCGGCACCTCCCCCGCAAAGCGGGGGAGGGATATGCGGGGGTTGCACCCCCGAGTCCCGCTTTTTTATTTAAGATTTAGAACTTACATAGTACGAGGGCGTGTTGACGCTAAGCCTAACAACACATCTTTTCGGCAAATTTGTGTATTATTATAGTGTCAACACTCCCTAATGGAAAGGTGATTGAAATGAAACGAATTCTCGATTGGAACGAATACCTTGCAGCTGCCGCAGAAACTGTGGCAGAAGGTATTGTCATGCTGAAAAATGAAAATGCTGCACTCCCCCTTCGCAGCGGCGAGGAAATTGCGGTATTTGGCCGAATGCAGCTGCATTATTACAAAAGCGGCACAGGTTCGGGCGGTCAGGTGAATGTGGCAAAGGTGACGGGCATTCTGGATGGTCTGCTCGAAAGCGGTGTACAGGTCAATGCAGAGCTTCTGGAAACCTACCGCGCATGGGATGCGCTGAATCCCTTTGACCACGGCGAGGGATGGGGGCTTGAGCCTTGGTCGCAGGTGGAAATGCCGCTGGATGACGCGCTCGTACAACGCGTGAGCAATGCCTGCCGTACTGCCATTGTGGTGATCGGCAGAACTGCCGGCGAGGAACAGGACAATACAGCAGAGGAAGGCTCGTTCCTGTTCAGTGCGGCAGAACAGCGGATGCTCTCACAGGTGCGCGGTGCGTTTTCACGGATGATCGTACTGCTCAATACGGGCAATATCATGGACTTGAGCTTTTTTGATGAATGTCCGCCGGACGCGCTCTTGCTGGTATGGCAGGGCGGCATGACGGGCGGCACGGGCACGGCGGATGTGCTCACAGGAAAGGTCAGCCCCTCCGGCAAGCTCCCCGATACCATTGCACTGGAAATGACAGATTATCCTGCCGACCGTTGGTTCGGGGACAGGAACCGCAATTACTACTGCGAGGATATTTATGTCGGCTACCGCTATTTTGAAACCTTTGCAAAGGATCGGGTGCGCTATCCGTTCGGCTTTGGTCTTTCCTACACAAGCTTTTCCATCACCTTGCAGGCAGTGGAGGACAGGGGCGCAGAGCTGGTATTCCGCTTTGCCGTGACCAATACCGGCGCGTCCAGCGGCAAGGAGGTCGTGCAGATTTACTGCGAAGCTCCGCAGGGCAGCCTTGGCAAGCCGGCAAGGGTGCTGTGCGGTTATGTGAAAACAAAATGCCTTGCACCAGAGGAAACGGAGCTTGTGGAAATTTCCGTACTGCGTGAGATGTATGCGTCCTATGATGATTCCGGTGCAACAGGACACCGCTTCTGCATGGTACTGGAAGCAGGCAGCTACCGGTTCTATGCCGGTACGGATGTGCGCAGTGCGGTACACTGTCATACAGTGGATCTGCCGGAATTGCTTGTACTCCGGCAATGCAGTCAGGCGATGGCACCCGTACTCCCCTTTTCACGCATCCGACCTGTACGCACGGAAAACGGCTATGCCGTGACAACGGAGGAAGTTCCGTGCAGCGAGGTGGATGAAGCGGCACGGCGGCTTACCGGAATGCCGGAGGAAATCCCCTACACGGGCGACCGCGGCATTCTGCTTGCGGATGTGTACAATGGAATGCATACCATGGAGGAATTTCTTGCACAGCTCAGCGATGAGGAGCTTGCCAGTATCATCCGCGGCGAGGGCATGGGCAGTCCGCGTGTCACCCCCGGCACTGCCTCCGCATTCGGCAGTGTGTCGGACGCACTGACGGCAAGGGGCATTCCCTGTGCTTGCTGCTCTGACGGGCCATCCGGTATGCGTCTGGACTGCGGCACAAAGGCATTCAGCCTGCCCAATGGTACGCTCATTGCCGCTACCTTCAACCAACCGCTGACGGAACGGCTGTTCACGTTCATGGGACTGGAAATGACGGCAAACCGCGTGGATTGCCTGCTCGGACCGGGTATGAACATCCACCGTCATCCGCTGAACGGCCGTAATTTCGAGTATTTTTCCGAAGACCCCTACCTGTCCGGTACAATGGCATCCGCGCAGCTGCGCGGTCTGCATTCCGTGGGCGTGACGGGAACCATCAAGCATTTCTGCGGCAACAATCAGGAAACGAACCGACATTTTCTCGATGATGTCGTATCCGAACGTGCACTGCGCGAAATCTATCTCAAGGGCTTTGAAATTGCTGTTGTACAGGGAAATGCCGACTCCATCATGACCACCTACGGCTCTGTCAACGGCTTGTGGACTGCGGGAAGCTATGACCTGAATACGGTCATTCTCCGCAATGAATGGGGATTTGACGGATTTACCATGACTGACTGGTGGGCGAATATCAACCGCCGCGGACAGCAGCCGGACAAGTCGGATTTCGCGGCAATGGCAATGGCGCAGAATGATGTCTATATGGTCTGCGCACAGGGCGGCTGCCACGAGGACAATACGCTTGCCTGCCTTGCGGACGGCAGTTTGCAGCGCGCAGAATTGCAGCGGAATGCCGGCAATATCTGCAAATTTCTCCTGAAAACCAATGCCATGAAACGCCTGCTCGGTACGGAAATGCCCGTGGAAATCTGCAATCGTCCGGCAGAGGATACGCAGAATGACGCGCCGGTTGTATTCTATACGCTTGACGGGACACTGGAGCTTGACCTTTCGCATATCAACACGGACAAGGGCGAAAGCTATGCATTTGCGCTGATCGTGGAGCAGGTCGGCTTCTACCATGCCACTATCACCGCAAGCTCCACGCTCGGAGAACTCGCGCAGATTCCCGTGACACTGTTCAGCATGGGCACACCGAACGGCACGTTCACATTCAACGGCACAGGCGGAAAGCCGGTTTCCATCACCAAAAAGCTCCCCATGTTCTCGCGCTATACTGCAACCAGACTCTATTTTGCGCAGAGTGGACTGCATGTGCACAGCATCCGGTTTACCCTCATTGATACCTGTGACGATGCCACAATCATGCAATAGTTACAAATTGTAGCATAATTTTTATCCGATTGTCATTTCTGGATTTTATTGAAAATCCATGGTTTTTCCGTATTTCTTCTACTGCTCCGCATGGTTGCGGAGCAGTTTTTTTGAAAAAATTGCATTTAGGGGTTGACAAAAGATTACAAATATGTTACAATGATTACAGAAGATTACAGCACGGTTACTTCATGGCAAAGGCACACAGCAGCCCGTCCATGGAAAGGAGTCAATTTACCATGCATCTGAAACGATATATTGCCGGCATTCTCGCCGGTTTACAATGTGTAATGCTCTCTCCCCTCTCTGCCCATGCCGCTTCGCTCGGCGACCTGAACGGAACGGGCAATGCAAGTGCGGAGGATGCTTCTCTGATTCTGACTGATGCCGCATCCGTCGGCGTTACAGGTGTGAGCATTCTGACGGAGGAGCAGAAAAACGCAGCGGACACCAACAGGGACGGCAGCGCGGACGCTGCGGATGCCGCAACAATTCTGGTGTATTCCGCGGCTGTTGGTACGGGGGATGTGACCTGCGGACTGGAAGATTACCTGAACAAGGCGCAGGATAATCTGGACTGGATCGCTGTACCGCAGCTTGCAGTGGGCAAGCGCACTGGGG
The DNA here is from genome assembly GCA_015066845.1 of Ruminococcus sp. Classification (GTDB taxonomy): domain Bacteria; phylum Bacillota; class Clostridia; order Oscillospirales; family Ruminococcaceae; genus UBA3855. The sequence goes on from SVNO01000102.1 coordinate 3,602, forward strand.
GCGCAATTCTCCGCTGGGAATATGTTCCCTATGCAACGGGCTATGAAATCTGGCGATATCAGGGCACAAAGCCCTCATCCGGCAATTACCAGCTGATTACCACTGTCAGCGGCAGTACGCTCAGCTATCTCGATACATTGCCGGACAATGGCAGCTATTGCTACAAGGTGCGCGCAGTCCGGACACAGCCTGATGGAACAATTTACAGCGAATTTTCCACAGCGCGTGAAAACTGGACAAAGGAAGCCATTTTACAGGGTGCAGACCTTGTGCCGCACGATACGATTACCGTTTATAATCGACAGGGCAAGGAAAAGACAACCAATACAGTCACA
>SVNO01000002.1 GCA_015066845.1 Ruminococcus sp.
TACAGAGCCGCCGGCAGGCGAGCAGGCAGAATCCGGCTCCACCATCGTGGTATATGTCAGCAGAGGTATGAACAGCGATTCCATCGTACTGCAGGATATGACCGGCTGGACGCTTGACCAGGCAACACAGCTGTGCACCTACTATGGTCTGAAGGTGGAAGCTGAGGGTGTACCTTCTCTGGAAGAAGAAAATACCATCATCGACCAGAGCATCAAGCCGGACGAAGTGGTAGAATCCGGCGCAACCATCAAGCTGACCTACAGTAACGGTGAGGACCCGTCCGGTACAGTACCGTTCACCATGCAGATTCCGTCCGATGCAAAGGGTACCTTCTCTGTTGACTTTGTCAACAGCAAGGGCGAAGTCATTGCATCCTCCAGATTCCTGCCCTCCGTTTCCAGCCATATTACCGTACAGGTAGATGGTACGGGCACGGATACCATCACAGTTGTATTGACCAATAACGCAAGCTATCAGCAGAGAGAAATCGGCGTATACAATTTCGACTTTGCAAATGTAACATTCCGTCCGGTTCGTGAGAATATTCAGGCTGCATTCGAGGCAGTCGGTGCATTCCCTGAGGAAACCACCACAACGGAAGCTACCACAACAACTGTTGCAGCCACCACAACCGTACCGCAGACGCAGCCGACAACTACCACCACCTCCGCAACGCAGCCGCCGGCAACAGAGCCTCCGACAACCGAGCCTCCTACAACAGAGCCTCCGACAACTGAGCCGCCCGCAACGGAGCCTCCGACAACCGAGCCGCCTGCAACCGAGCCGCCTGCACCTACGGAAGCTTCTTCCGAGGAAGCAGTAGGTTAATGGGCGCATTACAGCAGGAAGCACAGCACAGTATTATCATCAAATCTGTCAGGGGACTCTACACCGTAGCGTCCCCTGACGGTGTTTTGACGGAATGCCCTGCAAGGGGCGTACTGCGCAAAAAGGGACAGGAGCCGTATGTGGGCGACTATGTACGGTTGGAGGGCAATGTCATTGCCGAAGTGCTTCCGAGAAAAAACGAAATCATCCGTCCGCCCCTTGCCAATCTTGACCAGCTCTGTTTTGTGGTATCCATGTGCGAGCCGCAGCCGAATGTACGGCTTCTGGACAAATTCATTGCCGTTTCCGCATACAAGGACATTCAGCCGCTGCTGCTTCTGACGAAAATCGACCTTGCTTCCTGCGAGGAGATCCACCGTCTTTACAGCTCCATCGGCATTCCGATTCTGCTGGTGGATTATCAGAATCCGGAGAGTCTGGAGCAGGTACGCGCGGCATTTGCCGGAAAGGTCAGTGCCCTGACGGGAAATTCCGGTGCCGGAAAATCCACCCTGCTCAACGCACTCGACAGCAGCCTTGCCATCCCCACGGGTGAAATCAGCCAGAAACTCGGCAGAGGTCGCCACACCACGCGCCATGCCCAGCTCTATCCGCTGGCAAATGGCGGTTATATTGCCGATACCCCCGGCTTTTCCACATTCGATACACAGCGGTATGCCATCATCCGCAAGGACGCACTGGCAGATTGTTTTGTAGAATTTGCCCCATATATGGAAGATTGCCGCTTCCACGATTGTTCCCACACCTGCGAAAAGGGCTGTGCGGTTCTCGATGCTGTGGAACGTGGCAGCATTCCGAAAAGCCGGCACGAGAGTTACTGCGATATGTACGAGGAAGCCAGGCAGATTAAGGAGTGGGAACTGTGAGGGACTGTGTAATTCTCGCAGGCGGCGACCTGCGCGGCACGGTACGGATTCCGGCGGGGGCATTGCTCCTCTGCGCGGACTGTGGCTATCGTCACGCACAGCGGCTCGGACTTGTGCCGGATATCCTGATGGGGGATTTTGACTCGTTCACGGAGCAATTGCCGGAAAACTGCGAAATCCTGCGCCATCCCGCAGAAAAGGACGAAACGGACACCATGCTTGCCGTGTATTGCGGCAGGGACAGGGGGTGCACACGCTTCCACATCTACGGTGCATTCGGCGGTGCACGGCTTGACCATTCCATCGCCAATCTGCAAATGCTCCACCACATGGCATTGCAGGGCTTGCACGGCATTCTCTATGACGGCGAAACGCAGGTGACAGTACAGCTTGCCGGAACATTGCGGTATCCGCAGAAGCACGGCTATCTCTCCCTCTTTTCACTGACGGATGTCTGTACGGGGCTGACGGTCAAGGGCGTGAAATACCCCTTGCAGGACGCGGAACTGACCAATGCATTCCCCCTTGGGGTGAGCAATGAAATTCTGGAGGACGCGGCAGAAATTACCCTGCAAAGCGGTGCACTGCTTGTCATGCAGACTGTATTGTCACCGGATGCCAGCATTGGAATATACTGATAATAATCCACCAAGCTCCAATAGGTCATTGGCGTTTGGAGGACGGCTGACTACGCCATCCGCCGGTTTGAACGCAAAGCGTTCTATTATGAAGTATACCAAGGGCAATCGTAATGTCCGACTACAGGAGGGATTTCTATGAAAGTGATCGTCATCCGGAGTCCGAAGCTGCTGGCAGGTGTTCTGCGCCTGATGTTCGGGATTAAAAAAGAACAATGTGAATAAAGGCGATACTGCTTTACGCAGGATGCGTAAAATTTGCCAAAAAGATGTGTTTCAACACGACCAAAACAAACGTAGGGCAGAGTGCATGGCATTCTGCCCCTTTTCTTTGCATATACTGGACAAGAAAGGAGGGAGGACATGGACGAAACCATCATTGAAATTCCGCAGCCCGATGCACAGGAGGGATGGCAGCCGCCCACGCTCACACAGAATCCCGATGCAAAGCCGCGTGATTCACAGCGTGTGTCGGATGTATTCTTCATCCAGTATGTCATCTGTCTGCTGCTCATCACCGCTTTTTTCACCGCGCGCTGTTTTGCCCCCGAATACACCGCGGATGCAGCACAGGCATTCCTTGCCCATACCCATGCACCGGACGCTCCGCCTGCCGCCGCACTGCTCTCACAGCTGCAATGACGCTGCAAATCGCCGGCTGCCGGATTCGCGTGGAATTCGGCTTTCCGGCAATGCTTGTCCTTGTATTTCTCTGGTCGGATGCCGCATTCCTGCGCCAGTCGCTTGCCGTCAGTCTTATGCACGAATGCGGTCACGGTGCTGCCATGTGTCTGTGTGGTGCAGGACTGCGTGAGATCCGGTTCCATGCCGCTGGCGTGAAAATGCGCACAAAATCCATGCTTCTCCACAGGAAACAGGAACTATGCATCCTCCTTGCAGGCCCAGCGGTCAACCTCTGTATGGCTGTTATCCTGCATTTTCTGCACGGCTGGACGGATGCAGCTCTCCTCCATCTTTGCATGGGTATATTCAATCTCCTGCCGTTTTCCGTGCTCGATGGCGGCAGTGCGCTTGAATGCCTGACAGGACAGTCCCACGGGCTTTTGCAGGTGCAGACAATCCTCTGCCTGCTCCTTGCCGCCGGTATGAGCACGGCACTTGCGCTCCTGCATGTGCACAACCCCTTTTTGCACCTGATGTGCCTGTATCTTGGCATTTCGCAGCTCTGTGTTGACAAGTGTACGGGAATGTGGTAAAATAGGAGTAGTTACCCATGGATGGGTGAATACTGATAGAAAAGAGGCATGGAATGCTGCGAAAAAAAGTGGAATCCGTCATTATGGAAGTGCAGAAACCTGCACGGTATATGGGCGGAGAAGTCGGAAGTATTGTGAAAAACAAGGAGAATGTGGATGTGCGCTTTGCCTTCTGCTTCCCGGATATTTATGATGTGGGTATGTCGCATCTCGGCATGAAGATTCTCTATTCCCTCATCAATGAACGAGAAAATTACTGGTGCGAGCGCGTGTTTGCACCGTGGACGGATTTTGAGGAGGTTATGCGCCGCGAAGAAATCCCGCTGTATGGACTCGAAAGCTTCGATCCCATCAAGGATTTTGATTTCATCGGCTTTACTCTCCAGTATGAAATGTCCTATACCAACATCCTCAACATGCTCGACCTTGCCGGTGTGCCGCTGTTTGCCCGTGACAGGGGAGAATCCCTTGCGCCCATCGTCTGCGCCGGCGGCCCGTGTGCATGTAACCCCGAACCCCTTGCCGATTTCTTCGACCTGTTCATCCTCGGCGAGGGCGAGGAGGTCAACCTGGAGCTGATGGACCTCTACAAGGTGATGAAAGACAAGGGTGCAGCGCGCAGCGAATTCCTGAAAGCCGCTGCACAGATCGAGGGCATTTACGTCCCTTCCCTCTATGCAATCGCCTACAACGAGGACGGCACAATTGCAGCCGTTACACCCCACGACAATGTGCCTGCAGTGGTACGCAAGCGCGTGATGACGGATATGGACAAGTCCTATTATCCGGCGCATACCGTTGTACCGTTCACGGAAATCGTCCATGAGCGCGTGTCCGTTGAAGTTCTGCGCGGCTGCATCCGCGGCTGCCGCTTCTGCCAGGCAGGGTTCCTGTACCGTCCGTTCCGTGAAAAATCCACGGAAACCATCTGTGCACAGGCAAAGGCTCTCTGCGACAATTCCGGTTATGATGAAATGTCCCTGTCCTCTTTGAGTACCAGCGACCATTCGGATATTGTGCATATGCTCGATGAGCTGCTCAAATATACTGACGAACGCCGCATTAACATGTCCCTGCCCTCCCTGCGTGTGGACAATTTCACGCAGGATGTGCTCGAACGTGTGACCGCAGTCCGGAAAAGCGGTCTGACCTTTGCGCCCGAAGCCGGTACGCAGCGGCTGCGCGATGTCATCAACAAGAACGTTACTGAGGACGAAGTAATGCGCACCTGTGCCATTGCCTTTGCTGGCGGCTATACCAATGTCAAACTCTATTTCATGCTCGGTCTGCCCACAGAAACCGATGAGGACATCCTCGGCATCGCTGACCTTGCACAGAAGGTTGTGAACCTGTTCTACGATACCCCCAACCGCGCCAAGGGCAAGGTGCAGGTGTCCATCAGCACGGCAACCTTTGTGCCCAAGCCCTTTACCCCCTTTGAATTTGAACCGCAGGTGGACAATACGGAAATCCTGCGCCGCCAGAATCTTCTGCGCAATGCCATCACATCCAAGAAGATCCGCGCAAGTATGCACGTTTCCGAGGTCAGCCGCATGGAGGCAGTTCTTGCAAGAGGTGACCGCAGACTGTGCGATGTGGTTTATGCTGCATGGAAAAAAGGCTGTAAGCTTGACAGCTGGGACGAATATTTTGACGGAGAACGCTGGCTTGAAGCGTTTGCAGAATGCGGTGTTACCCCCGAATTCTACGCAAACAGAACGAGAAGCTACGAGGAGATCATGCCTTGGGACCATCTGGATTATCTGGTGTCGAAGCAGTTCCTCATCCGTGAAAACAAGCTTGCCCATGAGGGGCAGACCACACCGTCCTGCCGTGAAAAATGCGCAGGCTGCGGTGCAAATTCCTGTCTGGGAGGTGCATGTTTCTGATGGATACCAGAGTCAATTACAGAGCTGTGTTTGAGAAAACCGGCAGCGCGAAATATATTTCCCACCTCGACCTGAACCGCTGTATGCAGAGAGCCATCCGCCGTGCAGGGCTGCCGGCATGGTACACCGAGGGCTTCCACCCCCACATGTACCTGATGTTTGCCCTCGCCCTCTCCCTCGGCGCGGAGAGCCTGTGCGAAACGATGGATTTCCGCCTGACGCAGGAACTGCCGGCACAGGAGGTGCTTGAACGCCTGAATGCCGCACTTCCGGAGGGACTGAAAGTGCATGATGTCCATGCGCCCGTCCACCAGTCCGCGGACATTGCCGGTGCGCAGTACCGTGTGCGCCTTGCCGCAGCGGATGTTCCGGCACTGGCAGCGCAGTGGGAGGCATTTCTTGCACAGCCGGAATGCATCATCGAAAAGAAAACCAAGCACCGCACACGCGAAATCGACATCCTTCCCATGATATCCGTGCAGGAAATGACGCAGCACCCCGATTTTCTGGAAATAATCCTGCGTCTGCCAGCCGGAAACGATTCCAATCTCAATATCAGCGTTGTGACGGATGCATTCAAAAACCACGCAGAACAGGCATTTACAGTGGATAAGGCGATCCGCGAGAAAATTTTTTGCAGGAATGCAGAAGAATTTTTCTAAAAACACTTGCTTTTTCTGATAAAATGTGGTATGATATAAAAGCATTTGAAATCCGTTCGGGCGTACTGCGTCCGGATGAGGGTTAATGCCGAAAGACATTAAATCGGTTCGTCCGCTGGCGTGAGGCTGTCCGGAGATGAGAGGACGGCGCAATTGTGCATGTGCTGAGTGCAAAATTGCAAGCGCGTATGAAGAATCGGAAATTTAGGAGGAAAAGAACAATGGATGCACTGAAGATGATCAGCGAAAGCAGCATGAAGCAGGAAGTACCGGAGATCGCGATCGGTGATACCGTAAAGGTTCACGTTCGTATCAAGGAAGGCGACAAGAGCCGTATCCAGATCTTTGAGGGTACAGTGATCGCAATAAAGCACGGCGGCATCAGCCGTACCTTTACTGTAAGACGTGTAGCACACGGCTGCGGTATTGAGCGTGTATTCCCCCTGCATTCCCCGTCCGTTGCCAAGGTTGAACTGGTAAGACACGGTAAGGTTCGCAGAGCGAAGCTGTACTATCTGCGCGACAGAGTTGGTAAGGCAGCAAAGGTTAAGGAACTGATCGGCTAATCCGAAACATGCGGCGGTACAAAAGCAGCATATGCTGTTTTTGTACTGTTGTGCTGCAAGGGGGACGAGAGTCCCTTTTTTGCTACCCGATACACAATCACAGGAGCATTTTCTGACGGCTCCTGATTATACTGGACACTGCAATGCAGCGAACGGAAAGGTGGACACTATGAAAGAAAATGAAATCATTTCCGATACAAAAACGGATGCAATGAACGCTGCGGAGAATACAACACCGGAAGAAGTCAAGCCGGAGGAAACCACACCAGCAGAAACCACGCCGGAAGAACCCAAGCCGGAAGAGAAAACACTGGAAGACGCTGCACCTGCGGAAGAACAGTCGGAGGAAGCTGCGCCGGAAAAGAAGAAAATGACGCGTAAAGAGCTGATTGGTGAGATTCTGGAAATTGCGGAAACCATGCTTGTTTCCGTTTTCATTGTCCTGCTGGCATTTACCTACCTGATGCGTCCTGTAACAGTGGACGGACGTTCCATGGTACCCACGCTCAATCATGAGGATAAGCTGGTCATGTACCGCCTGTTCTATCAGCCGCAGCAGGGGGATATTGTGGTTGTAAATAATCACGAGGGACATGTGTTCGATGCAAACGGCGATGTCGTTCCCAGCGGCAGATCCTTGAACGAGAACATCATCAAGCGTGTGATCGCACTTCCCGGTCAGGAGGTAAAGATCGATGTGAATGAGGGCGAGGTCTATGTGGACGGCGAGCCTCTGCGTGAAAACTACATCAATGAGCGCACCATGACCAATGACGGCGCGTTCATTTACCCGATTACTGTTCCCAAGGGCTATGTATTTGTCATGGGCGACAACCGGAACAATTCCACGGACAGCCGCAGCGCAAGCGTGGGACTGGTGGCAATTGAGGACATCCTCGGAAAAGCATATTTCCGTTACTATCCGTATACGCACATCGGTATTGTAAAGTAAGGCAGGCGGAGAACATGCGGGAATACATTCGTTTTTCGAGAAATCGCCGGCTGCACCGCATGATTGCAGAGCTGCTCGACCTTGTGGACGTTGTTCTGATTCTGCTCTTTCTGCTCGTTCTTCTTTATACTTATGTCCTTGACCATGCGCAGGTGCAGGGTTCTTCCATGAATCCGACTCTTGCAGAGGGGGATAGGCTGCTGACACTGCGTCTGTATGATGAACCGTCCAACGGTGATATCGTCATCATTGACGCGCAGGAAGCAACAGTTTTCAAGGAGGATGACAGCCTGTACACGACCACAGGACTGGAAAAAATCATCGTCAAGCGTGTGATTGCCTGCGGTGAGCAGACAGTGGACATTGATTTTGAGCAGGGCATCGTCTATGTTGATGATGAGCCGCTGACGGAGGATTATGTAAGCGCATTGACAACGACGCCGCGCAGCGGAGGTTTTGACTACCCCATCACCATTCCGGAGGGGTATGTCTTTGTGCTCGGCGATAACCGCCCCGTTTCCAAGGACAGCCGTTATCCCGATGTAGGACTGGTACACGAATCCGCCATTATGGGAAAGGTGCTGCTGCGCACTTCACCGCTGTCGGATTTCGGGCTTGTCTGAGCCAGAAAAGGAGAAGAATATGCCGGAAATTCAGATTGGCAATATCCAATGGTTCCCCGGTCATATGACCAAAACCAGACGAATGATTGCTGCAAATCTGTCCCTTGTGGATGGCGTTGTAGCAATTCTTGATGCAAGAATCCCCCAGAGCAGCTGCAATCCGGAGCTGTCAAAGCTCATGAACAGCAAGCCCTATATGGTACTGCTGAACAAGAGCGACATGGCTGACCCCGATGCCACTGCCAAGTGGATTCAATGGTATAAAAAGCAGGGCATCCCAGCCCTTGCAATGGACTGTATCAGCGGTAAGGGCGCAAAGCAATTCCTGCCGGCAGTCCGTGAACAGATGCTCCGTGAGCTGCTGGCAAAGCGGCAGAAAGCAGGCATGGTCGGCAGACCCATCCGCCTGATGATTGTGGGCATCCCGAATGTGGGAAAATCATCCTTCATCAACCGCATGGCAAAATCCAAACGCGCCAAGGTCGAGGACAGACCGGGCGTGACAAGAACCAAGCAGTGGGTGAAGGTTGACGAACAGGTGGAATTTCTCGACATGCCCGGCGTTCTCTGGCCGAAGCTTGACGATCAGGATGCTGCCTGCCGCCTTGCGTTCACTGGCGCGATCCGCGACCAGGTACTGGATATTGAGGCACTTGCGATGCTCCTGCTGGAGTATCTGCACCGCAATTATCCGCAGATGCTTCTGGAACGCTACAAGGTGGAAATGGAAGAAACAGACGGACTTGCCCTGCTGGAAATGGTGGGCAGAAAGCGCGGTATGCTGCTGTCGGGCGGTGTTGTGAATACGGAACGCGCCGCAATTATGGTGCTCGATGAATTCCGCAGCGCGAAGCTCGGCAGAATCACACTGGAACTGCCGCCGCAGGAGGTCTGATATGCGACAGGATACCTTGCTCCGCCGTCAGGCGATGCTCGACTATGACACACAGACGCGCCGTATCCACGGCGTATTCTGCGGTGTGGATGAAGCCGGCAGAGGCCCGCTTGCCGGTGATGTGTTTGCCGCTGCGGTGATTCTCACCGATGACTGCGGCATCACGGGACTTGATGACAGCAAAAAGCTCTCCGAGAAGAAGCGCGAGGAGTTGTTCAAGGAAATCAAAGAAAAGGCAGCCGCGTGGTGCATTGCCACGGCAAGCGTTGCCGAAATTGAAGAAATCAACATCCTCAATGCCGCCATGCTTGCCATGCAGCGTGCAGTTGAGGGACTGGCACAGAAACCTGCCTACGCGCTGGTGGATGGCAACCGGTTCCCGAAACTGGCTGTGACGGGGGAAACGGTTGTCAAGGGCGATGCTACATCCGCCTCCATTGCCGCTGCCTCCATTCTGGCAAAGGTGGCAAGGGATCATTATATGCTTGAACAGGCAAAGCTGTATCCGCAGTATGCCTTTGAGAAGCACAAGGGCTACGGCACTGCCGAGCACCGTGCACTGCTGCAGCAGTACGGTGCCTGCCCGATTCACAGACCGTCCTTCCTCAAAAAAATCCTATGACAAGGATGGAACGCGGCAGGATGGGTGAGGATGCCGTCCGGTATTATCTGGAAGCCCTCGGCTATACGATACTTGCGCAGAATTTCCGCGTCCGCGGCGGTGAAATTGACCTCGTGGCGACAAAGGGAGAAGAACTGTGCATTGTTGAAGTCAAGACGAGGACGCTCGGTTCACAGGAAACGGGACTGGAAGCAGTGACATGGCGCAAACGCCAGCTGCTCATCCGCGCGGCATATGCATTCTGTGAAAAACAGGACATAGATGCAGATGACTGGTACATCCGCTACGATATTGCAGATGTGACAGTGCATCACGACAGAATTGTTGATATTGATTATCTTGAAAGTGCGTTCGATGCAACGGATTTTTCATTATAATAGCCAATTTTTCAGGAGGCTGCACCGCAGCGTCCAAATCTTCCAAAAAAGGAAAGGGTGGTAGTATGTACTACAAAAGTACAAGAGACAGCAAGCTGCAGGTGAACAGCGCAGCAGCGATTGCACAGGGTATTTCTACGGATGGAGGTCTGTTTGTGCCGTCTGAGATTCCGCAGATCACCATGGACGAGCTGAAAGCTCTCGCTGACATGAGCTATGCACAGCGCGCAGATGTTGTATTCGGCAAATTCCTGACAGATTTCACAGCGGAGGAAATCGCATACTGCACTTCCAACGCGTACAATACCAAGAATTTCGACACAGAGAACATTGCAGAAATTACTGGCGCATTCGGTGACGCACATATTCTGGAACTGTGGCACGGCCCGACCTGTGCATTCAAGGATATGGCTCTCCAGATTCTGCCGTACCTGCTGACCACTTCCCTGAAGAAGACCGGCGAGGACAAGAAGGTTGTCATTCTGGTAGCTACTTCCGGCGACACTGGCAAGGCAGCACTCGAAGGCTTCAAGGATGTTCCCGGCACAGAGATCATGGTATTCTATCCGCAGGACGGCGTGAGCACCATGCAGAAGCGTCAGATGCAGACACAGGAGGGCGCAAATGTTGCAGTCTGCGCACTCGAAGGCAATTTCGATGACTGCCAGAACGGTGTGAAGAAAATTTTCACAGACAATGCAGTCAAGCAGAAGCTTGCAGACGGCGGCAAGATGTTCTCCAGTGCAAATTCCATCAACTGGGGCAGACTCGCTCCCCAGATCGTATACTATGTATCCTCCTATGCAGAAATGGCAAAGAATGGCTACATCCAGTTCGGCGAAACCATGAACGTGGTTGTTCCGACTGGCAACTTCGGCAATATTCTGGCTGCATATTATGCAAAGCTCATGGGTGTGCCGATCGGCAAGCTCATCTGTGCATCCAATATCAACAAGGTACTCACTGACTTCATTGATACTGGTGTCTATGACAGAAACCGCGATTTCTACGCAACCTGCTCCCCGTCCATGGACATCCTCATCTCCAGCAATCTCGAACGTCTGCTCTACCTGCTGACCGATGGCGATGACGCACAGATCCGTGAATGGTTCGGTGCACTTTCCACAGAGGGCAGATACGAAGTTTCTGCCGCAGTCAAGGCAAAGCTCCAGTCCGATTTTGTCGGCGGCTTCTGTGATGATGCGGAAACGAAGAAGACCATCCATGATTTCAAGGAGCAGTACGGCTACACCTGCGATACTCATACCGCAGTTGCAGTTAAGGTTTACCTTGATTATCTGGCAAAAACAGGCGATACCACCAAGACGCTCATCGCTTCCACTGCAAGCCCCTACAAGTTCAGCGCAAGTGTGCTGGAGGCTATTGAGGGCGCACAGAATGCAGAGGATGAGTACGAGATGGTTTCCCGTCTGGCAGAGCTTTCCGGTCTGCCGGTTCCGCAGTCCCTTGCAGACCTCAAGGGCAAGGCTGTCCGCTTTAACGGTGTCATCAACAAGGACGACATGGAGGGCTATGTACTCCGCCAGCTCGGCATTGCAGAATAATGAGCCTGTTCGTACTTGGTGACCCCCACCTGTCGTTCGGTGTGCCGGACAAACCCATGGATATTTTCAGCGGTTGGGAGAATTATCAGGAAATTCTCAGGGAGAATTGGCTGAAAACCGTTACTGCTGACGATACCATCGTGCTTGCAGGCGATATTTCATGGGGCATGACGCTTGCGGAAGCAAAGGCAGATTTCGCCTTTATTCACGCGCTGCCCGGTCAGAAAATCATCCTGAAAGGCAACCATGACTACTGGTGGAACTCCATGAAGAAAATGACCGCATTCTTCGAGGAAAATCAGTTTGACAGCCTGCATCTGCTGCACAATAACTGTTATTCCTACGGGGAGTATGCGATTTGCGGGACGCGCGGCTGGGTGAATATGCCCGGCGAAGCGTCCGATGCCAAGGTACTGGCAAGGGAACAGCAGCGGCTGAAGGTGTCACTGGAGGCTGCGGCAAAGCTTGGGCTGAAGCCCATTGTGTTCCTGCATTATCCGCCCATCTTCTGGGCAAACCGCAACGAACCCATGCTGGAGCTGCTGGCACAATTTGAGGTGGAGCACTGCTATTATGGGCATCTTCACGGAAAATCCCACGCAAGAGCAGTCCGCGGCATGGAGGACGGCGTGTTTTATCATTTGATTTCTGGTGATTATTTACAATTTTGTCCGGCGAAAGTTTTATAAATTGACGCGATTGTAGAAGTGTAGCAGGAAATCAAAAAATCTATGGAAAAAATGGCGCAAATGTGCTATAATGTATTGTATGTGCAGTGTGTGTTCAGGAAATCGTTAATGAGAACATGCACATAATTTGAGAGAAGTACATTGGAGGACTTGAAAATGAGTTTGAAATCAACAACAAGAACAGATGTCAATACCGTTGAACTGGTATTTGAAGTAGGCGCAGAGGCTTTCGAGAACGCTGTAGAGCAGGCATATCAGAGAGTAAAGAAGAACATTTCTCTGCCGGGCTTCAGAAAAGGCAAGGTAAGCCGTAAGATGGCTGAAGCACAGATGGGCGAGGGCGTATTCTACGAGGAAGCTCTGAACGCACTGATTAACGAGGAGCTGACTCCTGAGCTGATGAACGCAGACTTCATTCTGGTAGACCGTCCCCAGATCGAGGTTGAAAAGGTGGACAAGGCAGAGGGTGTTGTATTCAAGGCACTGTGTATCACTAAGCCCGAAATTGAGATCGCTGACTACAAGGGCATCAAGGCTTCTAAGACTGTCAGAACAGTTACAGACGAAGATGTAGAAGCACAGGTAACAATGATTCGCCAGAGAAATGCAAGACTGGTTTCTGTTGATGACAGAGCAGCACAGCTGGGCGACGAAGTAAACATTGACTTCGAGGGCTTCTTCGGTGACGAGGCATTCGAGGGCGGCAAGGGTGACAGCTTCCCGCTGCGCCTTGGCAGTGGTCAGTTCATCCCCGGCTTCGAGGAGCAGATCGTTGGCAAGAGCATCGGCGATGAATTCGACGTAAATGTAACATTCCCTGAGAACTATCAGATGGAAGAATATGCAGGCAAGGAAGCAGTATTCAAGTGCAAGCTCAACGGCATCACTGTTGAGGAGCTGCCGGAAGCTGATGACGAGTTCATTCAGGATTCCACAGAATTTGAAACATTGGACGCTTTCAAGGCTGATGCAAGAGAAAGACTGGAAACTGCTGCAAAGCGTGAGGCTGAGAGTGCATTTGACAATGCAATCATGGAAGCTCTCATTGCAAAGGTTGACGCTCCTATCCCGAACTGCATGTTCGAGCAGCGCATTGATGCACTGGTTGCAAACTTCGAGGGTATGCTCAAGCAGCAGGGTATGAGCCTTGACCTGTACCTGCAGTACACAGGCATGGACATCAACGATTTCCGTGATGCAAACCGTGACCGTGCAGAGAGCGAAGTGAAGCTGCGTCTGGCTCTGGAGAAGATTGCAGATCTGGAGAAGATTGAGATTTCTGAAGAAGAACTCAAGAGCAGCGTTGAGGAGCTTGCAGCTGCAAACGGCCTGACAGTTGAGCAGGTAATGCGCCGTCTGCCCATGGAGGACTATATCATGGATATGCGCGTGACCAAGGCAATTGAGCTGGTAAAGGAAAACGCAGTAGCAGAGGAAGCAGCTGCTGAATAAGTGATCATATGCGTGAGCGAACTGCTGTTCGCTCATGCTTTCTCTTAAAGAATGTGTGGACTGACGGACACACGGAGGAAGGATGAGGTTTATGAGTTTTGTACCCTATGTTGTAGAGCCGACAAGCCGCGGTGAGCGTTCCTATGATATTTTTTCAAGACTGCTCAATGACCGCATCATCATGCTGTGCGATCAGGTCAATGACGCATCTGCAAGCCTTGTGGTAGCACAGCTGCTGTATCTGGAAAGTCAGGACGTGGAAAAGGATATTTCACTGTATATCAACAGCCCCGGCGGTTCTATCACAGCTGGCATGGCAATTTACGACACGATGAAGTATATCCGTTGTGACGTGTCCACCATCTGTATCGGCATGGCTGCATCCATGGGTGCATTCCTGCTGTCTGCCGGCACACCCGGAAAGCGTTTCGCACTTCCGAACAGTGAAATCATGATTCACCAGCCGCTGATTTCCGGCGGTCTGTCCGGTCAGTGCACGGACATCAAGATTCATTCCGACCACCTGCTGAGAACCCGTGAAAAGATGAATCGTCTGCTTGCAGAGCATACCGGTCAGTCCCTTGAAGTCATTGAACGCGATACAGAACGCGACAATTATATGACTGCGGAAGAAGCACAGGCGTATGGTCTGATTGACAAAGTAATTGCAAAGAGGTAAGTGCGATGCCGGATCCGATTTTTAAGATTTGTAATTTCTGCGGCAAGGGCGAAGACAAGGTCATGAGCATGTTTTCCGCAGGAAACAATAATATTTGTGACGAATGCGTCTGCACCTGCTATGAAATGATTTTCGGTTCTTCCGGTCGCCGCAAAGCAAAGCAGCAGAAGGAAGAAAAGAAGAAGGGGCAGCTCAAGCTCCTGAAACCTGCGGAAATCAAGTCGGTTCTTGACCAGTATGTCGTTGGTCAGGATCAAGCGAAAATTTCACTTGCGGTGTCCGTATACAACCACTACAAGCGTATCATGAGTCAGGATGACGGCGAGGATGTCGAGCTGCAAAAGAGTAATGTGCTCCTGCTCGGCCCCACCGGTGTCGGCAAGACCTTCCTTGCACAGACGCTTGCCAAGATTCTGGATGTTCCCTTTGCCATCGCTGATGCGACTACTATCACTGAAGCCGGCTATGTCGGCGAGGACGTGGAAAATGTCCTTCTGCGCCTGATTCAGGCAGCGGATTTCGATGTGGAGGCAGCAGAGCGCGGCATTATCTATATTGACGAAATCGACAAGATTGCAAGAAAGTCCGAAAATACATCCCTGACGCGTGATGTCAGCGGTGAGGGCGTACAGCAGTCCCTGCTGAAAATCATTGAAGGTACAATCTCCAATGTTCCTCCGCAGGGCGGCAGAAAGCACCCGAATCAGGAGTTCATCCGCATCAACACCAAGAACATCCTGTTCATTTGCGGCGGTGCGTTTGACGGACTGGAAAAATGCATTGAAAAGCGCGTGAAGCCCTCCTCTACTATGGGCTTCGGCGGCGAGGTGCAGTCCAGACAGGAGGCAATGGAGAATATCTTCTCCAAGGCAATTCCGCAGGATTTGGTGAAATTCGGCATGGTGCCTGAGCTTGTGGGCAGACTGCCCATCATTACAGCACTCGACCAACTCGATGAAGAAGCACTTGTCAGAATCCTGACAGAGCCGAAAAACGCACTTGTCAAGCAGTATGTCAAGCTGTTCAATTACGATGAAGTCAAGCTTGAGGTTGAGGATTCCGCACTGATTGAGATTGCAAAGAAAGCAATTGCACAGAAAACCGGTGCAAGAGGTCTGCGCTCCATCATGGAGGGCATTCTGATGGAATCCATGTTCAATCTTCCGTCCTACGGCAATATCGCCAAGGTGACCATCACCAAGGAATGCGTGACAGAGGGTACGCCCCCGCTGCTGACGGACAGAAGAAACCGCGTTGTGGAAACGTGGTAACTGCAATACGGAACAATCATGAAATCAGAAAGCCGCACCTTTGTGTGGCTTTTTGTGCGCTATCGGGTATCACCGTAAATTACCGCTTGCAATATCGGCAGAAATGTTGTATAATAGTATTGTGACAAGACAATAGAAACATCATCAGTACCCCGCAAGGTAAGTGGGTACTGCCATCGGAAAAGTGAGGGTGAACCATGCAGGAAAAGAAAAAAAACATAGAAATTCTGCCGACTGTCCCCATGCGCGGAACGGTTGCGTTTCCGCATATGGTCATGCATTTTGACATCGCAAGGGATATGTCGAAAAAGGCAGTTGAGGATGCACTGCGCAAGGACAGACGACTCTTTCTGACCGCGCAGCGCGATGTATTGATTGAAGAACCGGAGGTCAAGGACTTCCATGAAATTGGCGTTGTTGCGGAAATTCGTCAGACGCTCAAAACACCGGACGATACCATTCGAATCCTTGTGGAGGGCAAGTACCGCGCAAGGCTGACAACGCTGACGAAGCATCACGGCGTATTCTATTCGGAAGTTGCCCGTATGCCGCTTAATTCCCGTGAAACAGTGGACGAGGTGGAAATGTTTGCCATCGTTCGTGCACTCAAGGATATGTACGAACGCTACAGCCGTCTGTTCCCGCGGATGCCCAAGGAAGTGATGGTTTCCGTCATGTGTCAGGATGACCCGATGCGCCTGTACGAAGCCATCGCGTTCAATACCATGTTTGAATACAAGGACAAGCAGCTGCTTCTGGAAGAAAGCAGCCTGTACCAGCGGCTCCGTCTGCTCTATGAAATCCTTCTGCGCGAAACGCAGGTGCTCGAACTGGAAAAGGAAATCCACGACCGCACACAGGAGAACATTGACCAGGGGCAGCGTGAGTATTTCCTGCGTGAACAGCTGCGCGTGATTTCCAGTCAGCTGCACGAGGAAACCGGCGAGGGCGAGGATGATGCCGACAGCTATGCTGAGCGCATCTGTGCACTTGCACTGCCGCAGGAGAGCGAGGAAAAGCTCCTCAAGGAAGCAAGCCGCCTCCAGCATCTCCCCATGGCATCGCAGGAATCGTATGTCATCACCAATTTTCTGGACACCTGTCTGGAATTGCCGTGGCATGAGCTGTCCGAGGAAAACACCGACCTGCAAAAGGCGGCAGAAATCCTTGACGCTGACCATTACGGGCTGAAAAAGGTGAAGGACAGAATTCTGGAAAGCCTTGCAGTGCGTGTGCTCAATCCGGAACTGAAAGGACAGATTCTCTGTCTGGTCGGGCCGCCCGGTATCGGCAAATCCTCCATCGGCAAGTCCATCGCAGAAGCGGCAGCGCGGAAATTTGTCCGTGTGTCCCTCGGCGGTGTGCGCGATGAAGCAGATATCCGCGGTCACAGAAAGACCTATGTCGGCGCAATGCCCGGCAGAATGATTGCTGCAATGCAGCAGGCAGGAACACGCAATCCCATGATCCTGCTCGATGAAATCGACAAGATGAGCAATGATTATAAGGGCGACCCTTCCGCAGCTCTGCTGGAGGTGCTCGACTGTGAACAAAACCATGCATTCCGCGACCATTATCTGGAAATACCCTTTGACCTCAGTCAGGTCATGTTCGTGGCAACGGCAAATACGCTCGACACCATCCCTGCGCCGCTTTTGGACAGAATGGAAATCATTGAGCTGACAAGCTACACGCGCGAGGAGAAATTCCAGATTGCCAAGCGGCATCTTGTATCCAAGCAGCTCGATGCCCATGGTCTGCGCCCTGCGCAGTGCCGTATTGAGGATGATGTGCTGTATGAGCTGATCGACTCGTACACTTCCGAAGCTGGTGTGCGTAAGCTTGAACGCGCCATTGGTGCGATCTGCCGCAAAACGGCAAAGGCAATTGCAACAGGGGAGCGCAAGCGCGTTACTGTGAAGAAAAAGGACATCAAGAGCTATCTGGGCATTCCGAAATACCTGCCCGATGCACAGAACCGCAAGAATGCCGTGGGCGAGGTCAATGGTCTTGCATGGACTTCCGTTGGCGGTGTGCTCATGCCGCTGGAGGCAATTGTCCTTGACGGCAAGGGTGCAGTGGAAATCACCGGCTCTCTGGGCAGCGTGATGCAGGAGAGCGCGAAGCTTGCAGTCAGCTATGCAAGAAGTGTGGCAAAGGAATACGGCATTGCGCCGGATTTCCACACCACAAAGGATATACATATCCACGCCCCCGAAGGTGCAGTTCCCAAGGACGGCCCCTCCGCAGGTGTGACAATGGCAACCGCCCTCATTTCCGCATTGTCCGGCATTCCTGTACGCGCGGATGTGGCAATGACGGGAGAAATTACCCTGCACGGCAAGGTAATGCCCATTGGCGGTCTGCGTGAAAAATCAATGGCAGCATATAAGGCTGGCATCCGCACAGTCCTGATTCCGGAGGAGAACCGCGCAGATTTGGAAGAGATTGACGATATTGTCAAGGAGCATATCAATTTCCTGCCCGTGTCCCGTCTGTCCGAGGTACTTGATGCAGCACTGGAGCGACCGGAACGCCCACCGGCATCCGCAACAGGGAATAGTAAAAAGAAGCGCACGGAAAAGCCTTCTATCCGTGCCTGACAGGAGGAAACCATGAAGTTCAATGATGCCACGTTCGCGATGGCTTGCGGCAAATGTTCCCAGCTCCCGAAAACCGGACGCATGGAATTTGCCTTTCTCGGACGTTCCAATGTCGGAAAATCCACATTGATTAACAAAATTGTCGGGAGAAAGTCACTGGCGAGAGTCAGTGCCGTTCCCGGCAAAACGGCGACCATCAATTTTTATGCTGTGGATTCGGTGTATTTTGTGGATTTGCCCGGCTATGGCTATGCAAAGACCTCCAAATCCGAGCAGGAACGCCTGAAAAAGCTGATTTTCGGTTATTTGCAGGAGGACAGGGATTTGCGCCTTGCCATCCAGCTGGTGGACATGCGCCACAAGCCCTCCGCAGACGACCTGACCATGATCAACGCCCTGATTGACGCGGAAATTCCGTTCATCATCGTCTTTACCAAGGCGGACAAGCTCAACAAGACCGAGCGCGAACGACGTATGCGCGGCTTTGCGCAGGAAATCCCGTGCTATGAGGATATCCACACCATCGCCTATTCTGCCAAGACCTTTGAGGGGCAGGAGGAGCTTCGCGCCCTCTTGTCCGACATTGCTGAGGAAGCCGATGAGGATGACGAATGAAATATTTTTGTAAAATTTTCTAAAAAAGGCTTTACTTTTATGCAATAATGTGTTAAAATATAAGTACCAATATTGCACGAAAGGATGGAACCCAATGAAAAGAGGAAAGTTTAAGCCTTCCGCGCTGGATGAATTGTATGAAGCAATCCTGTGTCTGGAAACCAAAGAGGAATGCAGTGCATTTTTTGATGACCTTTGCACTGTTCTGGAGCTTCAGACGCTCTCACAAAGACTTCAGGTTGCAAAAATGCTGCGTGAGCATCATGTGTACAGTGATATCGTCAATGTTACCGGTGCCAGCACAGCAACAATCAGCCGCGTTAATCGTTCGCTCAACTACCAGAGCAAGAATGGTTATGACATTGTGTTCAACCGGATGGAGGAGCAGCACAAGTACCACAGGACTGAGCTTGCAGATGCTGAACCGGATGAATCAGAAGAATAAGTGACAAAACTGGGACAGCTCTCCGTAAGGAGGGCTGTTCTTTTTTTGAATATGAAATTGTTGTGAATTCTACCGTGACTTGTGCTAAAAAAACATATCTGCAATATTTAGGGTGCAAGATGCAAATTGACAAACGTCCTTTTTTCAGGTATAATTAAGACATAAGGTATCAGCGGCGTATGAGGGTACGCCATGATAATGACTGGAAACACGCAGACATTGCCCTGCAATGCTGCACGACATTTTTAACGAGGTGGAATTGTTATGAAAAAGAAATTTGGGGCAGCCCTGCTCGCAGGTGTAATGAGTCTGTCACTCTGCGCAGGACTTGTACCGCAGACAGAACTGCCGATGTCTGCATCCGCAGCAGGCGCAAGTCTGGAGTATCTCAACCGCGGTATTACCGCCGTGAAAACCGGTGACGGAATGCTTGTCAGCTGGCGTTTTCTGGCAACTGACCCTGCCAATGCCATTTTCAAGCTCTACCGTGACAACACACTGGTTTATACCAGTGAAGCCGGTGCGCCGACCTGCTTCTGGGATGCAAGCGGTTCAACATCCAGCAGCTACCGTGTGGAAACCTACGATGGTACGGCACTGCTGAGCAATGAAAGCTGCGCGATGATTGCAGGCAGCAATTACTTCGATATTCCTCTTGATTCCCCCGGCAGCATTTATTCTCCCAATGACTGCTCCGTGGGTGACGTGGACGGTGACGGCGACTATGAAATCTTCGTCAAGTGGGATCCGAACAACTCAAAGGATAATTCCAAGGATGGCGTGACCGATAAGGTTTATATCGACTGCTACACACTTGAGGGCAAGAAACTCTGGAGAATTGACTTTGGCGTGAACATCCGTGCAGGCGCACATTATACACAGTTCCTCGTTGCCGACTTCGATCTGGATGGCAAGGCAGAGATGACATGCAAGACAGCCGATGGTACAATTGACGGTACAGGCAAGGTCATCGGCGACAAGAGCAAGGACTACAGAAATTCCGGCGGTTACATCCTGTCCGGTCCGGAATATTACACCCTGTTTGATGGTATGACCGGTGCGGCACTCGATACTGTCGATTATGAGCATCCGCGCGGTGAAGTTTCCAAGTCAACATGGGGCGATAATTACGGCAACCGTGTAGACCGTTTCCTCGGTGCAGTGATGTACTGTGACGGCGTAAAGCCCAGTGCAGTGTCCGTGCGCGGATACTATACAAGAATGACCGCTGTTGCGTATGATGTCGTGGATAAGAAGCTCGTCAAGCGTTGGGCATTCGATACGGGCTATAATTCCTCCGCAGCCGGCTATGGCGACGGTAACCACAACTGTATGCCTGCCGATGTGGATGGTGATGGCAAGCAGGAGCTTGTACTTGGTGCATCCTGTCTGGATGATGACGGCACAATGCTCTGGTGCAACAATAAGGGACATGGCGATGCAATGCATCTGAGCGATTTCCTGCCGGATCGTGCCGGTCAGGAGCTTTGGGTATGCCATGAGGTGAGCCCTTATGGTGTAACTCTGATTGATGCTGCAAATGGCAAGACCATTTTCCATGTGGACAATTCCAAGGACACCGGACGTTGTGCAGCCGGCAATGTATGGGCAGGCAACGATGGCGGTGAATTCTGGGGTATGGGACAGATTTTCAACGGCACAGGTGCAAATCTCTCCTGCAAGGTTCCGGCAGTCAACTTCCTGACCTACTGGGACGGCGACTTGGAGCGTGAGCTGCTCGATGGCGGCGACAATGCACCGGCAGCCATTACTGATGTCAAGGAAGATGGTTCTATCCAGACCATTCTGAAAACAGACGGCTATCTGACCTGTAATTCCACAAAGGCAACACCCAGCCTTTCTGCCGACCTGTTCGGTGACTGGCGTGAAGAGCTGGTGCTCCGTGCAGCAGACGGTAAGTCCCTGCGCGTTTTCACAACACCCTACGATACAAAGTACCGTATCACAACTCTGATGCATGACCCACAGTACAGAATGCAGGTTTCTGCACAGAATACTTCCTACAACCAGCCGCCGCACACAAGCTTCTACCTTGGTTCTGACAAGGATGTGCCGACCAATCCGGGCGGTACAACAACACCGCCGGCTCTCAAGGAAGGCGCAGTGCTCGACACTTCTTACACCTATAGAATCAAGAACCAGAACAGCGGTCTGTATCTGGAAGTCAAGGATGCACTGGCAGAAAACGGCGCGAATGTGCAGCAGGGCACAACCGGTGCGACTGAATGGACGCTGGCAGAGGGCACGGATGGATATTACTACCTCTATTCCACACTGGGCGATGGAAAGACATTCCTGTTGGACATCGACCGTGGCTTGCAGGACAACGGCACCAACATCGGCATCTGGGAAAATACCAACTGTGACGCACAGCTGTTCAAGTTCGTAAAAAATGCCGACGGCACATACAACATCTGCACAAAGGTAACAGGTGACAAGAGCGCGATCGGTGTCAGTGGCGGCAGCACAGAAGCAGGTGCGAATGTCATTGAATGGGAATGCGATGGTACAGCAAACCAGAACTGGACGCTGGAAATTGTACTGCCGGAACTCAAGGGTACAGTTGTGGAAAGTATCCAGACCTTTGACCCTGCAACTCACCAGTTCTGGAAAGTGGACGATAAAATTCAGGTAGGCGACTTCATATTCGGCGACCGTGATTTCACCTACACACAGCTTCCGGCAGAGCTGGAGGGTGCAGAAGCCATCCTGACTCCCTGTGATGCAAAGTTCCTGAAAACCGACCTTGCAGTGCTCACAGCAGCAAAGGATATGACGGTATATGTTGCAATGGACAGCCGCGTTGAACCCCTGCCGGCATGGCTGGATGACTGGACAAAGACGGATATGACTGCAGCAAGCAGCAATGACGTGGTATTTCACCTGTATGCCAAGGAGCTGAATGCAGCGCAGTCCGTAACACTTGGCGCGAATGGACAGGACTCCTACTGCGTCAACTATACCGTATTCTCTGTAGAGAAGAAGGCAGAGGAAACCACTGCACCTGCGCAGACAACCACAACAACGACTACAAATTCGTCTGCAACCACCACCACAACCACAACCAGCACTACAGAGGAGCCGTCCGGTCTGCTGTATGGTGATGTGAACGAGGATGGAGAAGTGAGCATTGTAGACGTACTGGTACTCAACCGTAACCTGCTGGCAGGCGATCCGCTGACGCAAAACGGCACACTTGCAGCGGACGTGGATAAGGACGGTGCGCCGACCGCAGCAGACGCGCTCCTGATTCTGAAGCACACAATCGGTCTGGTAACAAAACTGCCGGTTGCATGACGCGGAGCTGCTGAAAAGAAACTATCCCCCTTGATGTGAGTCAAGGGGGAATTTTTCATCTGTACAGTACCGGAAATGGCGGGGTTGGGGGCAGTTACAGGGGTGATAACCCCAGAAAAAGACTTTTTCTACAAGCTGAAAGGACGGAGTCCTTTGGCGGATTAGAGGGTACGCAGTACCCTCCCAATGCAGTCCCTCCCCCTTTGGGGCAATGTCATCAACTTAAGCGGGGGCAAGGGGACGATAGCCCCCAAGCGGGGTTCCAAGGGGCGCATCCCCGTGGGCGGTGGAGGCGGCGCAGCCGCCTCCCATAATCCCCCTCCCTTTGGGAGGGGGCAGGGGGTGGGGCAGTTTGGGTAAGCTTCGATAAAGAAAAATTGATTTGTGTGTAAATTTCCTGTAAATTACTTGACAAATCAACCGAAATATTGTACTATATTCTTATAGCACATCCATCCTCCCTCAGGGTTTCTGCCCGAACTGTTGTATAGAATTCCTCATCATGGTGCATAATAATGTGACGGCACATTTGTAAAAAATGCATAAAAACTCCAGTGAGATTCTCATGAAAAATGGCTGTTAACAGGTGCAAAAATCCATTGACAAAAATATAACGATGTGCTACAATAGAATTGTAAGGATGAGGTACATCCTGAACAAGAAGATTCCGAACGCTTTAGAATGGAGAGGAAAATTTATGAATGATGTGAACACAACTGCCAAGACGGAAGTACTGGTGGACAGTGTGGATACACTGATGGTAAAAATACAGGAAATCCGCGCAGCACAGGCAAAATTTGCATCCTACACACAGGAGCAGGTTGACAGAATCTTCAAGGCTGCGGCAATCGCTGCCAACCATGCAAGAATTCCGCTGGCAAAAATGGCTGTGGAAGAAACCGGCATGGGCGTTGTTGAGGATAAGGTCATCAAGAATAACTATGCAGCAGAGCATATTTACAATGCTTTCAAAAATACCAAGACCTGCGGTGTCATCGAGGAGGATAAGGTGTTCGGTACAATGACCATCGCAGAGCCGATTGGTGTTGTCGCTGCCGTAATCCCCACCACAAACCCGACTTCTACCGCAATTTTCAAGTGCCTGATTTCTCTGAAAACAAGAAACGGTATCATCATCAGCCCCCATCCGAGAGCTAAGAAGTCCACAATTGCAGCTGCTAAAATTGTACTCGAAGCTGCTGTCAAGGCTGGTGCACCTGAGGGTATTATCGGCTGGATTGACATTCCCTCTCTGGAAATGACCAATACAGTGATGAAGGAATCCGACATCATTCTCGCAACCGGCGGCCCCGGCATGGTAAAGGCTGCATATTCCAGCGGTAAGCCTGCACTGGGCGTAGGTGCTGGTAATACCCCTGCCATCATTGATGTGTCCGCTGATATCCAGCTCGCTGTCAATTCCATCATCCACTCCAAGACTTTCGACAATGGCATGATTTGTGCATCCGAACAGTCCGTCATCGTGGATAAGAGCATCTACAAGGATGTCAAGAAGGAATTTGAAAAGCGCGGCTGCTATTTCCTCACCGCAGAGGAAACGGAAAAGGTACGCAAGACCATCATCATCAACGGCGC
Organism: Ruminococcus sp.; assembly: GCA_015066845.1. Taxonomy (GTDB): domain Bacteria; phylum Bacillota; class Clostridia; order Oscillospirales; family Ruminococcaceae; genus UBA3855. The sequence continues at coordinate 24,391 of SVNO01000002.1, forward strand.
ACTGAATGCGAAAATCGTAGGTCAGCCGGCTGCTGTCATTGCGGAACTTGCCGGTGTCAAGGTGGACCCCGATACAAAGATTATCATTGGCGAAGTGACCAATGTTTCCATTGATGAAGAATTTGCACATGAAAAGCTTTCTCCGGTACTGGCAATGTATAAGTCCGAAAACTTTGAGGACGCAATGGATAAGGCGGACAGACTCGTGCAGGACGGCGGCTTCGGTCATACTTCCTCGCTGTATGTGAATGCTGTTACAGAAAGAGAGAAAATCGCTGCATTTGGAGAAAAAATGAAAACCTGCCGTATTCTGGTCAATACACCTTCTTCCCACGGCGGCATCGGCGACCTTTACAACTTCAATCTCGCACCCTCTCTGACACTGGGCTGCGGTTCATGGGGCGGCAACTCCGTTTCTGAAAACGTTGGCGTAAAGCACCTGATCAATATCAAGACTGTCGCAGAGAGGAGAGAGAATATGCTGTGGTTCAGAACTCCGCAGAAGGTATACTTCAAAAAGGGCTGCCTGCCGATTGCCCTCGATGAGCTGAAGAACGTACTGGGCAAGAAGCGCGTGTTCCTCGTAACCGACAGCTTCCTGTATAAGAATGGCTATACCAAGTGCATTACCGATAAGCTTGATGCTATGGGCATTGCACACACCACCTTTGCCGACGTAGAACCCGATCCGACACTGCTCTCCGCACAGAAGGGTGCAGAGGCTATGACAAAGTTCGAGCCGGATTGCATCATCGCACTGGGCGGCGGTTCTGCAATGGACGCTGCAAAGATAATGTGGGTACTCTATGAGCATCCCGATGCAGACTTTATGGATATGGCAATGCGCTTTATCGACATCCGCAAGAGAGTTTACACATTCCCGAAGATGGGAGAAAAGGCATATTTCATCGCCGTTCCCACATCCTCCGGTACAGGCTCCGAGGTAACACCCTTTGCTGTTATCACTGACCAGAACACCGGTATCAAGTATCCGCTGGCAGACTATGAGCTGCTCCCGAATATGGCAATCATCGACACTGACCTGATGATGAGCGCACCCAAGGGACTGACCTCTGCATCCGGTATTGACGCGCTGACACACGCATTGGAAGCCTATGCATCCGTTATGGCAACTGATTACACAGACGGTCTGGCACTCAAGGCAATGAAGAATATCTTCGAGTACCTGCCGGCTGCTTACAATGACGGCAATGACGTAGTAGCCCGTGAGAAGATGGCAAATGCATCCACTATTGCAGGTATGGCGTTTGCCAATGCATTCCTCGGCGTATGCCACTCCATGGCGCACAAGCTCGGCGCATTCCACCACCTGCCGCACGGCGTTGCAAACGCGCTGCTGATTATCGAGGTAATGCGTTTCAATATCGCAGCTGCACCGCGTAAAATGGGCACATTCTCTCAGTACCAGTATCCGCAGGCATTGGAGCGTTATGCGGAATGCGCAAGATTCTGCGGCGTAAGCGGTAAGAATGACAATGAAGTATTCGAGAAGTTCTGCAAGAAGATTGAAGAACTCAAGGAAGCCATCGGCATCAAGAAGTGCATCAAGGACTATGGCATTGAAGAATCCGTATTCCTCGAAACACTCGATGAAATGACCGAGCAGGCATTCGATGACCAGTGCACTGGCGCAAATCCGAGATACCCGCTGATGAAGGAAATCAAGGAAATGTACCTGAATGCATACTATGGCAAATAATGCTGAATAATCGCACCAAATCGTATCCCTGCCGGCATCCGGCAGGGGATGGCTGAATATTACTTTGAAAGGAGAAATGAACCATGGAAGTACTTGCACAGCGTCCGACAAAGGTTGTATACCGCGAGGGCAATTACGCAGTCAAGGAGTTCAACGAGGATTATTCCAAGGCAGATGTCCTCAATGAAGCGTTGAATCAGGCAAGAGTGGAGGAAACCGGACTTGCAATTCCGAAGCTCGTGGAGGTCAGAAAAATCGACAATAAGTGGGCAATTGTAATGGAATACGTTGAGGGTAAGACCATTGCACAGCTCATGGAGGAGCATCCTGACAAGGTGGATGAATATCTCGAAAAATTTGTGGATGTACAGCTTTCCATCCACCAGCAGCGCGCACCGCTGCTGAACAAGCTCAAGGACAAGATGAACCGCAAGATTTCGGAAACAGAGCTGGATGCTACCACACGTTATGACCTGCACACCCGTCTGGAGGGTATGCCCAAGCATAACAAGGTATGCCACGGCGACCTTGGTCTGTCCGATGTCATCATCACCGAATCCGGCGAAGCATTCATTATTGACTGGGCACATGCTACACAGGGCAATGCCGCAGCCGATGCTGCACGTTCCTACCTCAAGCTTTGTCTGGAGGGCAAGGGCGAGCTTGCAAGCAAGTATCTCAGACTGTTCTGCAAGAAGAGCGATACTGCAAAGCAGTATGTACAGAAGTGGATGCCCATTGTTGCAGCGTCCCAGACTGTCAAGGGCAGAGCAGAGGAGAGAGAATTGCTGCTGAGCTGGGTGAATGTTGTAGAATACGAGTAATGCACAGCTTGCAGGCAAAGCGTTTGTTCACATAATAGGATAAAAATCCTGTCAAATTCCGGTATTTCGCCGGTTTGACAGGATTTTTTCATTACCTTAGAGCCTGAGTTTTTTTCGTTCCACCTTATTCGCGTACATCCGCGCGTCTGCCTCATCGAGAATTTCCTGTAAACTGTCATGCTCCGTGACTGTCTTGCAGACATAGCCGAAGCTTGCGCCGACCTCGTAGGGCTTTTCAGAGGTGGAATTATACCATTTGAACGACTGCGCCATATTGTTCAGGTATTGTGCAATCATCTCCTCGGTATAATCCGCACAGCCGACTGCAACAAATTCATCGCCGCCCGTCCGTGCACAGACCTCGCCGTGGTTGAGACAGGTGTTGAGCACATTGGCAGTCACCGAAATGGCATTATCGCCCTCAATATGTCCGTATGTATCGTTGATGAGCTTCAGACAGTCCAAATCCGCAGCAATGACGAGGAACGGCTTTCCCGTATTGATGGATTTGGCAAACATTTCCGCAGAATACCGCCAGAATCCCTTGCGGTTGAAAAGACCGGTGAGCGTGTCGCGGATGGATGCCATGTAAAGCCGCTGGTGCATACTATTGTAAATATTACGCATCCGGACAAATTCCAGCGCGTTGTTCAAATTGCTTGTCCATGTCTGGTAGAGCTTGTCAAAGGCAAGCGGCTGCGTACCGTAGCCGAGTACCTCGTAGCCGAAGCAGCGTTCGTTGAAGTGCAGCGGTGTGAAATACCACACGCGCGGAATTACCGATTCCTCGAACAATGCCGGCAGAATGCAGGAACGGTCAAACGGTTCATCCACAATCGCGCCGTCATGGTCCTTGACCTTGATACGCAGGCGCATGGTGTCCGTGTATTCCCGATAGTCCGTGCCGTTGTTTTCTTCGCACTCATAATCATCCCACTTGTCGCACATGCACAGGTAATAGTCCGTCATGCCATGCAGCAGGTAGAGAAATCCGGAAATGCGCTCCAGACACATATTCAGTGTCTTTGCCGAATTGAGCGATTCTGCCATATGCGAGGTATTGTACAAATCCGCATAATCCGTTGCACTCCGGATGCGCTTCTGGTGGCGAATCAACCGCAGCGCGAAATCCTCGCCGCAGCCGCAGCTTTCCGCAGTGATCAGCCGTCCCTTGTCCTCCGATACCGGCTGTACCCGTTCGCCCGTCAGAAGTTCATGCGCCTTGAGTACCGCCTGCATTCCCATGCCCGTCAGCGGTCTGGAATAGCTGGTGATGGAGGGCACATTATGGGAGGATTCCTTGGCAGCGTCATAGCCGGCAATGAGGATGTCCTCCGGTACACGGATGCCCAGTTCAATGAGCCGGTTGCACAGCGACATGGCAACAAAGTCGCTCACGCACACAACCGCTTCCGGCAGGGGACGTTCTCCGCTTGCGAGCTTCTGCGCAAGGTCGAGAGCCGCCGCTACCCAGAAATCGCCGTAGATGATATTGTTGCTGTTGATGGGCAGTCCATGCCGGCGCATTGCCTGACAATAGCCTTTCAGACGTGCTTCCGCCTGCATATTATGCTGGAAACCAGTCAGACATACAATGTCCTGTAAATGATGGTGTTCAATCAGATGGGACACCAGCTCATCAAAGCCCTGTACATCATCCACGCCCACATTGTAGTACTGCGGTTCGTCAAATTCCAGTGCAATCACAGGAGCTTTGCACTTTGTCTTCAGACTTTGGTCAAACAGCTCCCGCTGTGCAAGCTTGCTTGCGGAGTTGGGAATGTAGATTACCGCTTCAAACAGGTCATAATTGATGATTTTGAAAATATTATTTTCACCGTACTGGTAATTGGTTTCCTCATCAAAATTCATGAACATGGTAAAGACGGCGACATCATAATTCAGCGCGTGTGCCTGCTGGATGATGCCTTTCAGGATGCGCTGCTGGTAGGTATGGTAGACATCACAGATGATGACCGCAATACGCTTACGATTTTTCATAATGCTGTTTCCGGTGCCGGAGCACCAGCCCCTTCTTAACTAGTATACATCTATTGTAACAGATGTTACCCTGATTTACAAGAGATAATTTATAAATTCCAAGTACAGGCTCACAAAAATTCATGTTGAAATTTGTGCAGGTTAACGAAGTGTAACCACTGTTACGCCATCCTCACCCTCGCCGTACAAGCCGTTGCGGAATTCCTTGACGCATTTCATCTGGCGCAGCCGCTGCTGTATCGCCTTGCGCAGAAGTCCCGTGCCCTTGCCATGGATGATGGTGACTGTGCCGATATTGGCAAGCACCGCGCTGTCAATGAATCGCTCCATTTCATACACGCCCTCATCGCAGGCATGACCGCGGATATCCAGCTCCATTGAGCCTTTTCGTGCGATTTTCGCTGAAACATTGCCTTTTTTGCGCTGCTGCTTCTTCTTGTCGTTTTCCTGTGCCTTTTTCTTGTCAAGCAGCCGCAGACGGGAAATCTGGATTTTCATTTTCATCAGCCCCATCTGCACGAATACAAAATCGGACTGTCCCGGCGGCTCTGCAATCGTACCTTCCTGATTGAGGTCTGCAATGAGAACACGGTCGCCCTTTTGCAGCGGACGCGGCAGCACATAATCGCCGTTTTCGTTCGTACTGCCCAGAACGGGGTTGGCATTTTTGTACATACTGCGTAATTTCTGGGTACTGTCGGATTTCGCAGAGGATACGCGGTTTGCAAAATCAGCCTTTTCCTTGTCGCGGCGCAGCTGTTCGAGCTCATCAAGCAGAGCATTGGACTGCGCCTTGGTCGATTCCACAATTCGGCTTGCCTGTGCCGCTGCACGTTCCATGGCTTCCTTTTCCTCCGCAGCAATGCTGTCACGCTTTGCCTGCCATTCCTCCTGAAGCTGCTGTGCCTGTGCACGGAGTCTTGCTGCCTCCTCGCGCTCCTGTTCGAGAGCCTTGCGTGCCTCGTCAAAACGTGCAATGACATTTTCAAAATGCCGGTTTTCCTCGCTGATGAGGGACTGCGCATGTCTGAGGATGGATGCGGGCATACCCAGCTGACCGGAAATGGCAAATGCGTTGGATTTACCCGGTGAACCGAGAATCAGCCGATAAGTCGGACGCATGGCATCCGTATCAAATTCGCAGGACGCATTGATAACATCGGGTGTATCCGCCGCATAGAGCTTCAGCTCCTGATAATGCGTTGTCACCATCAGCTTTGCGCCGAGCTGCTTGAGATAGTCAATGATGGAAATGGCAAGTGCCGCGCCCTCCACAGGGTCAGTACCGGAGCCAAGCTCATCGAGCAGGACAAGGGTACTGTCGTCGGCAGTTTCGAGAATTTCTACCACATTGAGCGTGTGGGAAGAAAATGTGGAAAGACTCTGCTCAATGCTCTGGCTGTCGCCAATGTCTGCCAGAATATGCCGGAAAACCGAAATCCGGCTGCCATCCGTTACGGGAATGAGGAAACCGCACATGGTCATTGCCGTGAGCAGTCCTGCCGTTTTCAGGGCAACGGTCTTACCGCCCGTGTTCGGGCCTGTGACAATGAGCGCGTTGTGTACCTCGCCGAGTGCAAGGTCGATCGGCACTGCCTTTTTCTGGTCGAGCAGGGGATGCCGTGCCTTTTTCAGCTCCATAATGCCGTCATCGCTGATTTCCGGCTTGACAGCCTTGAGGGATGCCGCGTAATTTGCCTTGGCGAAATAATAGTTCAGTTCCGCACAGGTTTCATGCATCCGCCGCAGTGCCGGAGCCTGTGCACCGACTGCCGCGCAGAGTTTCTGCATGATGCGGTCGATTTCCTCCAGTTCACGGCTTTCCAGCAGACGAATATCATTGTTCGCCTCCACGATCTGCATCGGTTCAATGAAAATCGTCTGACCGCTGGAGGATGTGTCGTGAATCAGACCTGCCACCTGTCCGCGGTATTCCGTTTTGACGGGGAGCACAAACCGTCCGTCACGGAGGGTAACGGTCGTTTCCTGCAAGTACTTCTGCATGGATTTCGAGTGCACCATTTTATCCAGAGTTTCGCGCAGATGGGAACGTGATCGCTGGAGTTTGCGGCGGATTTCGGCAAGCGTCGGGCTTGCCGCGTCCGCAATTTCTTCCTCGGACACGATGGAACGGTCGAGGGTGGAAAGCAGCGCGTCATCGGGAACGATGAGCGAGAATAAGTAATCGAGTGAGGTTGCCGATTCGCTGCAATGCCCGTACCAGCTGTGCAGGGATTGTACCTGCCGCAGGAGGTCTGCCACATCCAGTAAATCACGCAGGGAAAGCCGTGCGCCGGATGCTGCGCGTGTGACGCTGTTGCAGATATTCCGGAAGCCCGAAAAGGGCGGTGTGCCGAATTGCATTGCAAGCCGGAGCGCGTCATCAGTTTTTTCCACCTCTGCGCGCACCTGTGCAAGGTCGCTGCTCGGCTTGCAGGCAAGCATCATGCCGCGGCTGGTTTCATTCGAGGTGAATGCCGCTGCCTGCTGCAATACCTTGTCAAGCTCTAAAACCTGTTCAAAAGACTTCATAAAGCCTCCTTATATGGAATCCATGGGCGATTGTACCGCCCGATAATAGTCGAGTGCCGGAAAATGGTGGTCAATGTGGTATTGCAGAAATTGCTCTGCAAAGGACGAAAGCACAGTCATGCATTCTTCCTGCAGCCGGAACGAAAATATGCGTTCAAGCTCCTGCAATACAATATGGCGCACCGCCTGCAGCACTGCTGCCGGCATTTCTATGCCATGCGCTTCCTGTGCACAGTCGGTGCAGCAGAAGCTTCCCTCCTCAATGGAGAAATGCAGCTGTTTTGGCAGGTATTCACCGCATTTGCGGCACATCACCACATCGGGCATAAAACCAAGGAGTGCCGCCATGCGCAGCTCAAAAATGCATTTGAGCATGGTTTCCGGATATGTCTGTTCTGAAAGAAAATGCAGGCAATTGAGAAAAAGCCGCTGAATTTCGCGGTTGCTTGCCTGCGGCAGAACGGAAAACTGAATAATCTGGGAAAAATACGAGGCAAGTGCAACCGCTGTCAGGCTGTCGCGCAGCTCGTAGAAAATCCGGATGGGGGAAACGCTGTCGAGCATGTAGCCGCGCTTTCCCTTGCGCAGACAAAAGGCGGAATATGCAAACAACTGTGTTGCACATCCGCTTTTGCTGCTGATTTTGCCCGCGCCCTTGACCAGAACTTCAAGAACACCAAGTTCATCTGTCAGAATATCAATAAACCTGTCCTGCTCACCAACCGGTTTTTGCGTCAGTACAACGCCCTTCACTGTCAGTAGCACTGGTTCTTCCTTTCTCAGCGGCATATTGCAGATAATCCGCAATACTGCCGGTTCGGGTAAATTGTTCCCAAAATTGCTCTGTCTGCATAGGACATCCCTCCGCCGATAGTATCCGCTGGAGGGATGCAGATTATCACTGGGATATCATTCCTCGGACAGTCCGAAGCTGCGAATCAGCCTTTCCTTGTTGCGCCAGCCTTCCTTGACCTTGACAAAGCACTGGAGGTTGACCTGAATTTCAAAGAACTGCTCCAGATCCCGTCTTGCGGAGCTTGCAATTTTTTTGAGCATACTGCCCTGCTTGCCGATGACAATGCCCTTGTGGGAATCACGTTCGCAGTAGATCACCGCGGAAATATCGAGAATATCCTTGTCCTCGCGCTCCGTCATGGATTCCACCGTTACGGCAATGCCATGGGGTACTTCTTCATTGAGCAGGCGCAGGAGCTTTTCACGAATCATCTCCGCTGCCAGTACGCGTTCCGGCTGGTCGGTAAAGGAATCATCCGGAAAGAAATGCACCGAGGGCTTTGCAAGCTCCTGTGCTGCCTGCATGATCTGGTCGATGCCGTCCTTCTGGGACGCGCTGACCGGAATGATGGCATGGGGCTGATATTCGTTGTTCAGCCGCAGCAGCAGGGGCATCATCACGGATTTGTCCTGCAAAAGGTCCACCTTGTTGACCACGATAATGCAGGCAATTTTCTTGTCGCGGATGGTTTTCAGCATGGCTTCATCCTGTTCATGCAGCTTCTTGGTGCAGTCAATGACATAGAGCACCGCGTCCGCGTCCACTGCCGAGCTTTCCGCTGTCTTGAGCATATGTGTACTCAGCTTGTTCTTGGGCTTGTGCAGACCGGGAGTGTCAATGAACACATACTGCGTATCGCCTTCGGTCAGAATGCCCGTAATGCGTGTGCGCGTGGTCTGGGATTTGCTGCTGACTGCCGCGATCTTCTCGCCGATGAGTGCGTTGAGCAGTGTGGATTTGCCGGCATTCGTTCTGCCGGAGAGCGTCAGAAATATTGTTTTTGACATAACTGTCCTTTCCTTGTGGTGCAGAATTTATTCGGTGACAAACGTCATATCTCTGGAAATGCCGAGCTTTTCAAGCACAGCCTCCTCCTTTTCACGCATAATGCGTTCGTCAAGCTTGCTTGTTTCGTGGTCATAGCCCAGCAGATGGAGCATGGAATGTACCGTCAGGAATCCGATTTCACGGTCAAGGGAATGCCCGTAGATATTTGCCTGCTTGACTGCGGTTTCAATGCAGATGACCACATCTCCCAGCAGCACATAGCCGGTTTCTGCGTTGATTTCCATTGTACCATCAGAATCGGTCAGCGGAAAGGACAATACATCCGTCACACTGTCCTTGTTGCGGTATACTTTATTCAGGCTCCGGATTTCACTGCCGGATACGAAAGAAACACTGACTTCCGCATTCTTGTGGAATCCCTCGGATACCAGTACTGCATGGCAGCAGCGTCTGATGAGCAGACGGATGCCGGAAGGAATCCTGACATTGTTCTGCGTGTTTTTCACATAGACCTTTAATTTACCTGTTTGCTGCATTAGAGTTTTCTCCCTTCCTTATAGTAGGCTTCATAAGCCTTAATAATGTCCTGTACAATCTTGTGGCGCACAACATCCTTGTCTGAAAAACGGATGGTGGCAATATCGTCCACATTCTTCAATACCTTCATTGCTTCAATCAATCCGGATTTGCGCTTTTCCGGCAGGTCGATCTGCGTAATATCACCAGTAATGACCATTTTGCTGCCCTCGCCCAGTCGCGTCAGGCACATTTTGATCTGTTCGGGCGTGGTGTTCTGCGCTTCGTCAAGGATGATGAATGCATTGTCCAGCGTCCGTCCTCGCATGTAGGCAAGGGGTGCGACTTCAATGACATTCTTTTCCATATGCCGTGCAAAGGTTTCTGCACCGAACATATCAAAAAGCGCGTCATACAGCGGTCGGAGATACGGGTCAACCTTTTCCTGCAAATCACCCGGCAGAAAGCCGAGCTTTTCACCGGCTTCCACCGCCGGACGCGTCAGGATGATTTTCTGGATCTCATGCGCACGGAATGCGCGTACTGCCAGCGCAACGGCAAGATAGGTCTTACCCGTTCCGGCAGGGCCTACGCCGAGTACGATGGTATTTTTCGCGATAGCATCCACATATTTGCGCTGTCCAACCGTTTTCGGGCGGACAACCTTGCCGGATGTGGTTACGCAAATGCCGTCCCCGTTGAAGGTATGCAGTGCCTCCGCTTCACCATCGGATACCATGGAGGTGACATAGCGCACGGTCTGCTCGGTTAAATGCTGCCCCTTTTCGGCAAGCTCCATCAGCAGACGGATGGCACTTTCGGCTTTTGCAATCTGTTCCGGCTCGCCGCTGATGGTGACATCCGCACCACGGACGAACAGGATGACTTGATATTCACGCTGGATTGCGTTGAGGTTTTCATCACAGGAGCCGAGAAGCTCCGGAATTTTCGCAGGATTCTGTAGCTGAATGATTTTTTCTGACATGAATTCACCTGATTCTCTTTCTTTGCAGCCGCAGTGCGCGCCGCAGAATTCTATACTTCTATATTATAACATATTTTCTGGTAGAATTGCAATAGGAAAATGCGTTTTTCGTGAAAAAACCGTAAAAATTGTGGAGATTTACAGGGGAAAGGGGAATGTCAAAAATGCAGAGGAGGAAGAATGACCGAAATTCCGTGGAAATTGCAGAAAATTGCGGACGATGGGATGGGATTCTGCCATGGATTTTCCGGTGCAGAATTCAGTTTTTCAAAAAAACAAATTATTTTTGAAAAAACACTTGACAAATCCGGAGGAATGCGCTATAATATATAACGAAAACAAAGCAGACACGCTATGTGGCTCACCGTTTGACGACTGCCGAAACGGTCAATATGTTGTTCCAACCGCTTTTGTGGGGGAATAATATGTGGTGAGTGCAGGCATGTGTCAGCACTCATTTTTGTTTTAAATTTTAATGCTTGGGGGTGCCCGCAATAAGTAAACAGGACATGCAGATCAATGAAATGATCAGGGACAAGGAAGTTCTCGTCATTGACGCTGACGGCTCAAAGCTGGGCGAAATGTCGGCAAAGGATGCACAGAAGCTTGCCTATGAGAAGAATCTCGACCTTGTAAAGATTGCACCGCAGGCGAAGCCGCCGGTGTGCCGCATTCTCGATTATGGCAAATACTGCTATGAGCAGCAGAAGCGTGAGAAAGAGGCAAGAAAGAATCAGAAAGTCATGACAATCAAGGAGATCAGAATGTTCTCCGCAATTGACGACCACGATTTTGAAACCAAGGTCAATCAGGCAATCAAATTTCTCAGCTCTGGCGATAAGCTGAAGGTATCTGTCAGATTCCGCAAACGCGCCATTGCACATCCGCAGATCGGTGAAGAACTGCTTGCGAAATTCAAGGATGCATGTGCTGAAGTCGGAACGGTTGAAAAACCCGCAAAGATGGAAGGGCGCAGCATTGTAATGTTCATATCCCCGAAAGCATCCAAGTAAAAAGGAGGAACTACTCATGGCAAAGGTGAAAGTAAAAACACATTCCGGTGCGAAGAAGCGTTTCAAGCTGACAGCAAACGGCAAGGTAAAGTATCAGCACACCAACAAGCGTCACAGACTGACACAGAAGGACACAAAGCGTAAGAGAATCGCAAGAGGCGCAGGCGTTGCAGACGTAACAAATGCACCGACCATCAAGAAGCTCGTTCCCTATCTGTAAGTCGTAAGGCTCGCAGGAGCGAAGCGTAATCTGACAGTAACATAAAATATACGGAGGTAGATGACAATGGCACGTATTAAGGGTGCAATGATGACTCGTAAGAGAAGAAATAAGACTCTGAAGCTGGCTAAGGGCTATTTCGGCGCAAAGAGCAAGCATTTTAAGATGGCGAAGCAGGCTGTGATGAAGTCTGGTCAGTATGCATATGTTGGCAGAAAGCAGAAGAAGAGAAACTTCAGACAGCTCTGGATCACCAGAATTTCCGCAGCAGCAAAGATGAATGGCATGAACTACTCCACATTCATGAACGGCTGCAAGAAGGCAGGCATCACACTGAACAGAAAGATGCTCTCTGAGATTGCAATCAACGATGCAGCAGGCTTTGCAGCAATCGCTGAGAAGGCAAAGGCAGCTCTTTGATTTGAATCAAAAACACGCTCTTGACTGTGAAAGAGCGTGTTTTGTTATACAAGTTGGTTTTTCACAGAATACCGGAGCAGGAGGCAGCATATGCAGGAAAACGCCAGAATCACGGCAAAAGATAATCCATCAGTCAAGCACTACAAACGGCTGCGCGACCAGAAGAAAGCGCGCCGGACGGAGGGCTTGTTTGTCGTGGAGGGACTGCGCATTGCCTGCGATGCATTGCAGAAAACAGGTCGTGTGCAGCAATTGTTTGTGACGGATACCGCATGGGAAAAGCATGGTGAAGCCCTCGCTGCACAGATGCAGGAAACCGGACGGCTTCTGCGCATTTCTGACGCAGTGGGCGAAACCATGGCGGATACCGGACATACACAGGGCGTTTTTGCCATCTGCCGGATACCCGTACAGCGTGAGCTGTCCACGGTTCTGCGTGAGGACGGGAAATACCTTGTCCTCTCCAATTTGCAGGACCCCGGCAATATGGGCATGATTCTGCGTACTGCCGATGCCCTTGGTGCGGATGCCATTCTGACAGTCGGGAGCTGTGAGCTTTACAGCCCCAAGGTCGTCCGCGCAACCATGGGCTCTGTGTTCCGCGTACCGGTCTATGATTGTCCGGATGCGCAGGAATTGCTTGCTGTACTGCATCAGGCGCGGATTCATACCTATGCCGCCGTACCTGCAAAACAAGCTGTTCCCGTGACGGATTGCAGTTTTACAGGCGGCAGTGCGGTCTGGATCGGCAATGAGGGCAATGGACTTGCGCCGGAGGTGATTGCAGGCTGCCAGACAGCCGTGACCATCCCGATGCAGGGCGGGCCGGAATCGCTGAATGCGGCAATGGCTGCCGGTATTCTTCTGTGGGAAATGATGCGTAATGGGGGTTGAATGAAATGCAAGAGGATAACACAAAATACTGGCTGTGGCTGGTGATGGTTTTTGGTGTCGCAAATCCTAAAACACTGGAAATCGTGCAGATGCACAGCACACCGAAGGAATTGTACTATGTAATGCATGATCCGGATTGCAGTTTGCTCGGAGAAAAGGAACAACGGAATGTGCGCAAAACCCGTCTGGAACAGGCGGAGAGCGTCATGGCGTACTGCGAGAAGAATGGAATCGGAATCATGACATGGGAAAGTGCACTTTATCCCGAATCATTGCGGCATATTTTCAATCCGCCGCTGGTGCTTTTTTACAAGGGCGAGCCATCCTTGCTCACTGGCAATATGCTGCTGACTGTTGTCGGAACGCGCAAACCGTCCGATTACAGCAAGCGTGTGGCAGACTGGCTGTGCCACGACCTTGCACGCTGCAATATCGTGCTGGCAAGCGGTTGTGCAGTCGGACTCGATGCCGCTGCCCATCGTGCAGCCATTGACGAGAACACGCCCACGATTGGCGTTCTCGGCTGTGGTGTGGATTATGACTATCCAAAGGAAAACCGCGAATTGAAGCAGAAAATTGTAGAGAACGGCTTGCTTTTGTCCGAGTATTTTCCGGGGACAACGCCGTTTCCGGGAAATTTCCCCGTGCGCAACCGCATCCTTGCCGGCATCAGTGAAGCAACGCTGGTACTGGAAGCAGGTTCACGCAGCGGTTCTCTGATTACCGCAAATCTTGCCTGTGAACAGGGAAAACCTGTGTTCTGCGTACCGCCGGCGGATTTGTTTGATGCACGTTACAGCGGCGTGGCAAGTTTCCTGCGTGACGGGGCATATCCGGTGTTTAATTATCTGGACATCCTCTACACCTATTACCTGCGCTATCCGCATAAGCTGACACTGTTTGACGAGGAACATGCCACACGCACACAGGATTCCCTCATTTTTGATACGGAAAAGCCGGCACGGAGCACACCGCGCCGACAGGTGCGCACAGTTCCCGTCAAGGAGGCTGAACAGCCGCTGCAGGACGAACCCATCGCAACGCTGGACTGGATGACACAGGAACACCGCGTCATTCTCTCTATGCTGCAGGATGGCAGCAAGAGCAGCAATGACATTTGTCTGCGGTTGGAAAAAGAATTTCAAGAAGCGTCCTTGCTGACGTTGGAATTAGAATTACAGGGATTGATTGTCAACACACAAACAGATAGATTTGAGCTTACCGAAAAGGGCAAGCGTGTTCAGCAATAGAAAGGAGGGTGCGTCATCTTATTGATGACGAATCTATGGCAAATTTAGTAATTGTAGAGTCACCTGCAAAGGCAAAGACCATACAGAAATATCTTGGAAATAATTTTGAAGTCATCGCATCCATGGGGCATGTCCGTGACCTGCCCAAGTCCAAAATTGGCGTGGATGTGGAAAATGGCTATGCACCGCAATATCTGGACATGAAAGGCAAGGAAGATGTCATTAAAGACCTGAAAAAACGCGCCAAAAAGAGCGACTGCGTTTACCTTGCAACTGACCCTGACCGCGAGGGTGAGGCGATTTCATGGCATCTGGCACAGATGCTCGGACTTGACCTGAATGCCAACAACCGCGTGGCATTCAATGAAATCACAAAAACCGGTGTGCAGACCGGTATGGCAAATCCGCATAAAATTGACCTTGACCTTGTCAATGCACAGCAGGCGCGCCGGATTCTTGACCGTCTGGTGGGCTATAAGCTCAGCCCGTTCCTCTGGAAAAAAGTCAAGCGCGGACTCTCTGCCGGACGTGTACAGTCCGTGGCAGTGCGCCTGATTGTGGACAGGGAGGAGGAAATCCGCGCATTTGTACCCAAGGAATACTGGAGCATTGACGCAAAACTGCGCTCCCCCCACAGCGCAAAGCAGTTCATGGCGAAACTGACATCAGTTGATGGCGAGAAAATCGAAATTGTCAACGAAGCGCAGGCACAGATGCTGCTGCAGCGTCTGGAAAATACGCCCTTTGTCGTATCCGGCATCAAAAAGCGCGTGACCAAAAAGCAGCCTGCACCGCCGTTCATCACCTCCACATTGCAGCAGGAAGCCTCCAAGCGACTGGGCTTCCAGTCCAAGCGCACCATGAAGGCAGCGCAGGAGCTGTACGAAGGTATTGACCTTGATGATATGGGCGCAGTCGGTCTGATTACCTACATGAGAACCGACAGCCTGCGAATTTCCGCGGATGCACAGGCAGCAGCAGCGGAGTATATCAAGGGTGCATATGGCGAGAATTACCTGCCGGACAAGCCCCGTGTATTCAAGTCCAAAAAAAGTGCGCAGGACGCGCATGAAGCCATCCGCCCGACCATGCCGGACATGACACCGGACAGGGTGAAAAACAACCTGACCAGCGACCAGTACAAGCTCTACAAGCTCATTTGGGAGCGTTTCATTGCCAGCCAGATGGCAAATGCACTGCTCGACACAGTTTCCGTGGACATTGACGCAGGCGGCTGTCTGTTCAAGGCTTCCGGCTATTCTGTGCGGTTTGACGGCTTTACCATTCTTTATGAGGAGAAGAATGAGAACGAGGAGGAGAACCAGAAAATGCTCCCCCTGCTTGCGGTGGATGATATTCTCAAGGTGCTCAGCCTTGACGGCAATCAGCATTTCACACAGCCCCCCGCAAGATTCTCAGAAGCAACGCTCATTAAGGCTCTGGAAGAAAACGGCATCGGCAGACCGAGTACCTACGCACCGACCATCACCACCATTCTTGCGAGAATGTATGTGGAACGCGAGGGCAAGCAGCTCAAGCCGACTGCATTGGGTGAGGTCATCACGCAGCTGATGAAGGAGCATTTTGAGCATATCGTGGATACGGCATTCACAGCGAAAATGGAAACCGATCTGGATAATGTGGAACAGGGCATGGCAGACTGGGTGCAAACGCTGGATGCGTTCTATCAGGATTTTGCAAAAACCCTTGCACAGGCAGAAGAAGCCATGGAGGGCAAGCATGTCAAGGTGCCGGATGAGCAAACGGACGAGGTTTGTGAGCAATGCGGCAAGCCCATGGTCATCAAAATCGGCAGATTTGGCAAATTCCTTGCCTGCTCCGGTTTTCCGGACTGCAAGAATACACGCAAAATCGTGCAGGAAACAGGCGGTCTGTGTCCTCTTTGCGGCGAGAAAGTCGTGCTGAAAAAATCCAAGCGCGGCAGAAGCTTCTACGGCTGCAACGGCTACCCGAACTGCAATTTCATGACATGGAATATCCCCGTGGAGGAAACCTGTCCGCAGTGCAGTTCCACGCTGTTCCAGAAGGGCGGCAAATCGGGCAAACTGGTCTGTGAAAAGCCGGAATGCGGTTATGAACGGAGTCTGAAGTAATGACGGATGCAGTAGTTGTTGTTGGCGGCGGTCTTGCCGGCTGTGAAGCTGCATGGCAGCTTGCAAATGCCGGATTTGCTGTCACTATGTATGAAATGAAACCCCATCGCTACAGTCCTGCCCATCATCACGAGGGGCTGGCGGAGCTTGTGTGCTCCAATTCCCTGAAAGCTTCCCGTTTAGGCTCTGCCGGCGGATTGCTCAAAACCGAAATGGAGCTGCAAGGCTCGCTGCTCGTCCGCTGTGCCAAGGCATGTGCGGTTGCAGCAGGCGGTGCGCTTGCCGTGGACAGGGAACAGTTTTCGGCGATGGTAACCGCGGAAATCACAGCACATCCGAAGATTACCGTTGTCCGTGAGGAACTGACGCAGCTGCCGCAGAACAATGCGGTCATTGCCACAGGCCCTCTGACCTCGGACGCGCTTTCAGAAAAAATCGAACAGCTCTGCGGCAGCCGCCTGAGCTTTTTCGATGCTGCCGCGCCCGTTGTGGCTGCGGATAGTCTGGATATGGAGCTGGTATTTGCCCAGTCGCGGTATGACCGCGGCGATGCGGATTATCTGAATTGCCCGATGAATCGGGAAGAATACGAAGCATTCTGGAATGCCCTTGTGACGGCGGAAAAAGCACCGCTGCATGAACATGACAAAGCGGCATTCCGTGTATATGAGGGATGTATGCCCGTGGAGGTGCTTGCCTCCAGAGGGATGGACACCCTGCGATTCGGGCCTTTGAAGCCCGTTGGACTGACCGACCCGCGCACCGGCAGGCGGCCGTATGCCGCTGTGCAGCTGCGCCGTGAAAACAGGGAGGGCACAATGTTCAATCTCGTAGGCTTCCAGACAAATCTGAAATTCGGCGAGCAGAAGCGCGTGTTCGGCATGATTCCGGGACTTGCAAATGCGGAATTCCTGCGTTATGGCGTGATGCACCGCAATTTCTTCCTTGACAGCCCCAAGCTCCTTGACGCGGATTATTCCCTCAGAGGCGCGGAAAACCTGTTCTTTGCCGGACAGATGACGGGTGTGGAAGGATATATGGAATCCGCTGCAAGTGGTATCATCGCCGGAAAAAGCCTTGCCAGAAAATTGCAGGGAAAGCCTGCCTACATCCTGCCGCGCGGCACGATGATGGGCGCACTTGCCGCTTATATCAGCGGCGACTGTGTGGGCGAATTTCAGCCGATGGGTGCAAATATGGGCTTGCTGCCGCCGCTGACCGAGCGCGTCAGGGACAAGCAGCGCAGATATGAAATGGTTGCAGAGCAGGCACTTTCTGTTCTCAGAACGGCTCTGCAAGCAATGGAAACGGAGTGAGGATATGAGAATTATCGTAGACTGCTTCGGCGGTGATAATGCGCCCGTTGAGGTGCTCAAGGGCTGCCGTCAGGCGCAGGATACACTGGATGTGCAGATTGTCCTCTCTGGTGACGAGGCGCGCATCCGTGAGGCTGCGAAACAGGAAAATATTGAGCTTTCAGACATTGAAATTCTCCATGCACCGGAGGTTTTTGATATTCATGCACAGCCGACCACCATTGTGAAGGAAGGGAAGAATACCTCTCTCGCTGTGGGCTTGCAGGCATTGCATGACGGCAAGGGCGATGCCTTTGTCAGTGCCGGCAGTACCGGCGGACTGGTGGCAGGTGCTACCTTCATTACCAAGCGCATCAAGGGTGTCAAGCGTCCTGCGCTTGCGCCCATTCTGCCGACCGCAACGGGGCATATGATGCTCATGGATGCCGGCGCGAATGTGGAATGCCGTCCGGAAATGCTTGTGCAGTTTGCCATCATGGGCAGCGCGTACATGGAGCGCGTCAAGGGCGTGAAAAATCCCCGTGTGGGCTTGCTCAATGTCGGCGCGGAGGATACCAAGGGCAGGGAACTGGAGCAGCAGGCATACAAGCTCTTACAGGAAGCCCCCGTCAATTTTGTGGGCAATGCAGAGGCAAGAGAATTGCCGTCCGGTGACTTTGATGTTGTGGTCAGTGACGGATTTTCGGGAAATATTGCACTCAAGCTCTATGAGGGCATGGGCAGCTTTTTCAAAGGGAAAATCAAAAACTGGTTCTCCGGCATCGGCGGAAAATTTGCCGCTGTGATGATTCTGGGCAAGATCAAGGCATTCCAGAAAAGCATGGATTACAAGGAGGAGGGCGGTGCCGTTCTCATGGGCATTTCCGCGCCCGTCATTAAGGCACATGGCAGCTCCGATGCAAAGGCATTCTATAACGCTGTCCGTCAGGCAAAACGCTGTGTGGACGGCAATATTACCGCAACCATCGCGCAGACGGTTGCGCAGATGAAGGGGGAATAAGCATGGAACCGGATTTCGCTGAGTTTGAGCAGATTTTAGGAATCACATTTCGGAACAAGGAGTTATTATACGAGGCACTTTCGCATTCCTCCTATGCCAATGAGAAAAAAAAGCAGCGGCGCAGCAATGAACGGCTGGAATTTCTCGGTGACAGCGTGCTGTCCATTGTCGTGTCGCAATATCTGTTCCAGAATTACCCCGACCTGCCGGAGGGCGAGCTGACCAAAATCCGTGCGGCTCTCGTCTGTGAAAAATCCCTCCACCGCTTCGCGCTTCAGATTCGTCTGGGCGAATTCCTCCTGCTTGGCAAGGGAGAAACCCACACCGGCGGCAGGGAGCGTCCCTCCATTCTCGCCGATGCATTTGAAGCCGTGATCGCGGCAATTTACCTCGATGCCGGACTGGAGATTGCAAGGGCGCATATTCTGCGGTTTATTCCGAAGAATATTCCGGAAAACCGTTCGATGCTGTTCGGCGATTACAAAACAGCCTTGCAGGAAGTCGTGCAGAAAAATCCTGAAGAAAAGGTCGAATATCTCCTGATTGATGAATCCGGCCCCGACCACAGCAAGACGTTTGCAGTGGAAGTCTGCCTCAATTCCAATGTCATCGGCAGAGGAAAGGGCAGAAGTAAAAAGGAAGCCGAGCAGATGGCAGCAAAGGAAGCACTGGAACTGATGGGCTATGAAACATAAGAATATCGCCATTTTTGTACCACATGCAGGGTGCAGGCAGACCTGCGCATTCTGCAACCAGAGAACCATCACCGCACAGGAGGCAATGCCCCGTGCAGCGGATGTGCAGCGAATCTGTGCACAGGCGTATGCGGAAATTTCCGACCGCCGCCACACGGAGGTCGCGTTCTTCGGCGGCAGCTTCACGGCGATCGACCGTGGGTATATGCTGGAGCTTTTGCAGGCAGTACAGCCATTTCTGGGTGAGGATGGATTTTGCGGCATCCGCATTTCTACACGTCCCGACTGCATCAGCAGGGAAGTACTGGAGCTGCTGCAAAGCTTCCATGTCACGGCAATTGAACTGGGTGCGCAGTCGATGTGCGACCATGTGCTGCTGGCAAATGAGCGCGGACACACGGCAAAGGCAGTGACCGATGCCTGCGCGCTGATTCGGGAATACGGCTTTTCACTGGGCTTGCAGATGATGGTGGGACTCTACCAAAGCAGCGTGGAGGATGAATGGCATACGGTGGAGGAAATCTGCCGGCTGCATCCAGACACGGTGCGCGTGTATCCGGTGGTGGTGCTCAAAGGCACGACACTTGCAGAAAAGCTGAAAAACGGTGAATATCAGCTGTTTTCCTTTTCAGACACCGTGGAACTTTGCGCACGGATGCTCTGGAAATTCCACAGCGAGAGCATTCCCGTTATCAAATGCGGACTCCACGCTTCGGAATTTGTGGAACAGGACATGGTGGACGGCTTCTACCATCCGGCATTCCGCGAGCTGTGCGAGAGCAGGATTTACCGCGAACGCATGGAAGAACTGCTGACAACACGCGGCACACGCGCGGTACTGGCAGTGCATCCATCCGCAATCAGCAAGGCGATCGGTCAGAAAAGGTCGAATCTTCTGTATTTTCAGGAGCGCGGTATTTCTGTGACTGTCACGGGCGATGCAGAATTGAAAGAATATGAGATTGCAATAAGGGAGTAACAAATGTACTTAAAATCCTTGGAACTACAAGGCTTCAAATCCTTTCCGGATAAAGTCAAGTTACAATTTGACAATGGTCTGACCGCCGTCGTCGGGCCGAACGGCAGCGGAAAAAGTAATATCGGTGACTCCGTGCGCTGGGTATTGGGCGAACAATCCACCAAAACCCTGCGCGGAAACAAGATGGAGGACGTTATTTTTTCCGGTACTGTTGCAAAACGACCGATGGGCTTTGCCGCGGTAACGCTTGTTATTGACAACAGTGAGGGCAGACTGGAGGGCTACGGCGATGAGGTAAGCGTCACGCGAAAGCTCTACCGCAGCGGCGACAGCGAATACCGCATCAACGGCAAATCCGTCCGCCTGAAGGACATCAACGAGCTGTTCATGGATACAGGACTCGGACGGGATGGCTATTCCATCATCGGACAGGGCAAAATTGCCGAAATTGTCGGCGCAAAGAGCAATGACCGCCGCGAAATTTTCGAGGAGGCAGCCGGCATTTCCAAATTCCGCTACCGCAAGCTGGAGGCAGAACGAAAGCTTGATGCAGCGGAGGAAAACATGCAGCGGCTTGGCGACATCGTTTCGGAGCTGGAGGGCAGAGTTGAGCCGCTTCGGGTGCAGTCGGAAAAGGCGCAGAAATTCCTCGTGCTTGCGCAGGAGGAAAAGACGCTGGAGATTTCCGTCTGGGTTGACCAGCTTGCTGTACTGCATGAAAAAATCAAGACATTGGGCGAAAAACTTCTCATCAGCCGCACGGAATACGAAAATGCGGAACGCGATATTGCCGATGAGGAGGAGAAAATCCAGAACTGCTACCGCATCATGCAGCAATGCTCCGTTGATGCGGAAGAAGCACACCGCACCGTCAAGGAGCTGCGTGAACGTTCCGCGCAGATGCAGGCAGAAATTGCGGTTCTGAGAAATGATATTGTGCACAATGAGGAGGCACAGAAGCTTGCACAATCGCAGCTTGCCGAGGAATTGCAGGCACAGCGGACGCAGGCAGAACGCCTTGCACAGGCAGAAGCCACCTTCGCACAGATGCAGGCACAGTGCCGCAGTACGGAAGAAGCACTGACAGCGGCTGCGTCAGCATTCGCGAAGATGGAAAGTGCGTGGATGCAGGAGGATGAAAAAACGCAGCAGGCGGACGCGGAACTGCACCAGCTCTACTTGCAGCGCAGTGAATTGCAGTTTGCCATCCGCGCCGCACAGGATTATGATGAAAAATGCCGTCTGGAGCTGGAGGTGCTGTGCGCAAATGCCGAAGCGGACGCGCAGAAGCTTGCAGAAGCCGAACGCACTCACGCACAGGCATTGGAGGCATTGCAGACTGCGCAGGACAATGCAGCCGCACAGGAAACAAAAATTGTACAATGCCGCCAGAATGCGCAGGAACAACTCCGGTGCAGACAGGAGGCAGAGGAACAGTTCCGGCAGCTGGGCTTCCAGATGCGTGACAAAAAGCAGCGTCACCGTTTCCTGACAGATTTGGAAAACAACATGGAGGGATTTTCCGGCAGCGTCAAGAGCATCATGCGCAGTGTCCGACAGGGCACATTACAGGGCATTTTCGGTACGGTCGCACAGCTCATTCAGGTGGACAGCCGTTACGGCATTGCCATTGAAACAGCGTTGGGCGCATCCGTGCAGCATTTGATTGTTGCTGATGAAAATGCCGCAAAATCGGGAATTCGCTACCTGCGTGACAACCGCGCAGGCCGTGCGACCTTCCTGCCGCTGACTTCCATCCGCGGCAAGCACCTGCATGAACAGGGGCTCGAAGCACAGACGGGTTTCGTGGCAGTGGCAAGCGACCTTGTGGACTGCGCACCGGAATACCGGCAGATTGCGGAATCCCTCCTCGGCAGAATCGTCATTGCAGAGAATATTGACGATGCAACGGAAATTGCAAAGCATTACGGCTATCGGTTCCGGATAGTGACCATGGATGGACAGGTCATCAACGCGGGCGGTTCATTCACCGGCGGTTCTGTACAGAAAACCGGCGGTATGCTGACGAGAAAAACGGAACTGAACGCATTACAAAACAGCATTGCCACACTTGCCGTGCAGTGCGATGAAGCGGAACGGACAGCACGTCGCTGTGCGGAGCTTGCCGCAGCAGCGGAAGCGTCCCTGCAAGCGGAAAGCGAACAGCTCACCGCATTGCAGCAGCAGCTTTTGCAGGCACAGGCAGAAGTAGAACGCTGCGCCTTTCCTGTGGAGCAGTACCGTACACAGGCACAGGAGATGGAGCAACGCCGCGCAGCACTTGCACAGAATGTGCAGGAAGCAGGCGAAAAAGTGGAGCAGACACAGGCAGAGTATGACGCGATGCTCCAAAAGATCGCCAATGCGGAAAGCGGCGTGACGGGCGCAAAGGAGCGCAGAACTGCCATGCAGCAGGAGCGCAGCCGGCTTTCGGAGGAATTCGGAGAGCTGAAAATCCGCCTTGCACAGGCACAAAAAGACGAAGAATCGGCAGAAAACGCACTTTCCCTTGCAAAGGAGGCTGTGCAAACAGCAGCCATCCGGACGCAGCAGCTCACCGCACAGGTGGAGCAGTGCGCCAACGTGATCGCGGAAAAGAATGCGCAGGCAAGCACCTGCGAGGAAAGCTTACAGGAAACGGGAACGCGGATTGTTGACGCGGAAAAACGCGCAAGACAGGCAACACAGGCACATGACGACCAGAGCGCGCGCATCCGCATGATGCAGAAAGGGCTGACGGAATTCCACGCGGCAAAGGAAAAACTGTCCGCGGAGGTCACGAGGCTGACCGAGCGTGAGAACAATCTGCAAAGTGAGCATGACGGTATTGTTGCCAAGCTTCTGGAAGTCTACGAGCTGACGCGCTCCGAGGCACAGCAGATGGCACAGCCGATTGAGGATGCCGTTGCTGCGAAAAAACGCCTGAGCGAGCTGAAACAGAAAATCCGCGCACTGGGCAGCGTCAATGTGGACGCGATTGAGGAGTACCGCGAGGTTTCCGAGCGTTACAAATTCCTCTCCGCACAGATGGCAGACGTGCGCCGGTCAAAACTGGAGCTGGAAAAGCTCATTGCAGAGCTGACAGAGGAAATGTGCCGAATTTTTGCGGAAAGTTTTGCTGTCATCAACCAGAATTTCAAGGAGATCTTTGTGGATCTGTTCGGCGGCGGCAAGGCGGAGCTGACGCTGACAGACCCTGACAATATCCTGACTTCCGGCATTGAAATCAATGTCGCACCGCCCGGAAAGGTCATCAAAAACCTGATTTCCCTCTCCGGCGGCGAGCAGTCCTTTGTGGCAATTGCCATTTATTTTGCCATTCTCCGCCTGCGCCCTGCGCCGTTCTGTATTCTCGATGAGATCGACGCGGCACTGGACGAGGCGAATGTCCGCAAATATGCGCGGTATCTCAAGCAATTTACCGATCACACACAATTTGTGCTTGTTACACACCGCCGCAGCGCGATGGAGGAGGCAAATGTCCTTTACGGCGTAACAATGCAGGAGGACGGTATTTCCCGTCTGCTCAAGCTCGAACAGCCGGAGGATATTCCGCTTGACGAATGATCCGTTATCAGATTAAGGAGTGAATTATGGGACTTTTTTCAAAAATCAAAGCCGGTCTGCAAAAGACGCGTGATGCCGTTGTACAGAAGATGCAGCGCGTGGTCAATTCCTTTACAAAGATTGACGAGGAGCTGTTTGAACAGCTCGAAGAAACCATGATTATGAGCGATATGGGCGTGGAAACTTCCATGGAAATCTGCGCAAGACTGCGTAAGCTTGTCAAGGAGCGCGGTGTAACGGACCCTGCAAAAATCATGGAGCTGATTGAAGAGATCATCGGCGACATGATGGGCGATGACGTGGCACTGGATTTGTCCACAACCCCGTCCGTCATCATGGTCATCGGTGTCAACGGTGCCGGAAAAACCACCACCATCGGCAAGCTCTGCCACCAGTTCAAGCAGGAGGGCAAGCGCGTGATTGTTGCAGCAGCCGATACATTCCGTGCCGCTGCCATTGACCAGCTGGAAGTCTGGACGCAGCGCGCAGGAGTGGACATTGTCAAACATGCCGAAGGCTCCGACCCCGCATCCGTGGTATTCGATGCCATCACCGCAGCAAAGGCAAGACAGTGCGATGTGGTGATCGTGGACACCGCCGGCAGACTGCATAACAAGAAGAATCTGATGGATGAGCTTGCGAAAATCAACCGCATCCTCGAATCCCGTGCAGAGGGCTGCGCGATCGAGGTGCTGCTCGTTCTTGACGCAACCACCGGACAGAATGCCGTCAATCAGGCAAAACTGTTCAGCGAGGTGGCAAATATCACCGGTATCGTCCTGACAAAGCTTGACGGTACAGCAAAGGGCGGTATCGTGGTTTCCATTAAAAATGAGCTGGGCATTCCCGTCAAGCTCGTAGGCGTAGGCGAGAAAATCGACGATTTGCAGACCTTCGACAATGCCGATTTTGTCAAGGCATTGTTCGACCATTCCAAGGATGTCAAGCTCCCCTCTGAGGAACAGACAAAGGAGGAGCAGGAAGAAAGCGAGGACGAAAATGCGTAATATTGTACTTGCCACGAACAACAGCCATAAACTGCGTGAAGTGCGCGAAATTCTCGAACCTCTGGGCATTACCGTGCTCTCCCAGCAGGAAGCAGGCGTACAGGTAGAGCCGGAGGAAAATGGCAGCACCTTTGCAGAAAATGCAGAAATCAAGGCACGGGCAGTGTATGCAGAAACGGGACTCCCCGTACTTGCCGATGACAGCGGTCTTTGCGTGGACGCGCTTGACGGTGCACCGGGCGTATATTCCGCAAGATTTGCACCGGCAGGCGAGCTTTGCAGCAAGCTCCTGTCCATGATGCAGGATGTTCCGGCAGCGCAGAGAACGGCGAAATTCGTCACGGATATTGCATTCATTGACGAAAACGGACAGCTGCTCATCTGCGAGGGCGAATGCTGCGGCACGATTGGCTATGAGGAACGCGGAACGAATGGTTTTGGCTATGATCCTGTGTTTTTCTATGGTGACAGATCCTTTGCAGAACTGTCTGCACAGGAAAAGAATCAGGTAAGCCACCGTGCCAATGCCCTGAAGAAATTGTATGACGTACTCAAAGAAAGGTATGGTGAATCACATGCTGACAAGTAAACAAAGAGCGTATCTGCGCGGAATTGCAGCGAATTATGAAACAATTTTCCAGATCGGAAAGGGCGGCATCAATGAGAATCTCATCCAGCAGGTGCTCGATGCCCTGCGCAAGCGTGAGCTGATTAAGCTGCGTGTGCTGGATAATTCCATGCTCTCGGCAAGAGAAGCCGCCGAGGACATTGCCGCACAGACCAAGGCAGAAGTCGTGCAGGTTATTGGCAGCCGTTTTGTACTGTTCAAGCGCAATCCGCAGGAACCCGTCATCGAACTGCCCAAGAACAAGAAGTAATGCGCATCGGCTTATTCGGCGGCAGCTTCAATCCCCCCCATAACGGGCATCTCCACCTTGCAAGGAGCGTCCATGACGCGCTTGCACTCGATGAAGTCCGCCTGATTCCGGCAAAGCAGCCGCCTCATAAATCCGCCGCTGCCTATGCTCCGGCACAGGACAGGCTGGCAATGTGCCGCCTTGCCGCAGCTGCTGAACCGTGGCTGTTTGCCGATGATTTCGAGCTTTTGCAGGATGGTGTGAGCTATTCGTACTACACCGTAACCCATTTCGCAAAGCAGTTTCCGGACGCATCCCTTTTTCTTCTCATTGGCGGCGACATGCTCCGCACCTTTACCCAGTGGTACCGCTGGCAGGAGATTTTGCAGCATACCGCCCTTGCCGCGATTGCAAGAGAACCGGAGGAGTACAGGGAACTGGAGAAATGTGCGGAGAATCTGCGTCAATATGGCAAAATTCACCTGTTGAATGTTGAAGCTTTTCCCATATCTTCCACAAAAATTCGCGAAGATGTCCAAAAAAGACGGAATAATTCTTGCTATTTGCCGGAAAACATAGTACAATATATAAATGAGAGAAATTTGTATGCAGGAAGTGATGCGCAATGGAGCAAGTAAAGGAAATGACAGCCGTTCTTGCACAGCGGCTTTCACAGAAGCGGTTCCGGCATTCCTGTAATGTCGCGCAGGCCGCCAGAGAGCTTGCCAAGCGATATGGCGCGGATGCAGACAAGGCGTATTTTGCAGGTCTTGTCCATGACATCTGCAAGGAATTGCCCTTTGAGGAGCAGGAACAGCTTGTGCTTGCCAGCGACATGCAGCCTGATTTGGCAGAGCTGCATTCCAAAAAAGTCTGGCATGGTATTGCCGGTGCACAGCTTTTGCGTACGGAATTCGGCATTACGGATATGGATATTCTCAATGCTGTGCGCTTTCACACGGTCGGCAGGGCGCAGATGAGCCTGCTTGAGGAGATTATCTACATCGCGGACATGATTTCCGAGGAACGCGATTACAAGGGTGTCGGCAGAATGCGCCGGCTTGCCTATGAAAATCTACAGGAGGCAATGCTGGAGGCATTACAGGATTCCGCCGCAGCCGTCCTGAAAAAGGGTGTAATGCTGCCGGAATACAGCATTGCTGCCTATAATTATTATTTGTTGCTTCTGAGAAAGGACGAGTTGAAATGAGCAAGAAGAAAAAGTCTTCGGCTTCTTCCATTGCACTGAATATCTGCATCAAGCTTGCGGCAATTGTTTCAACGATTGCACTGATGCTGACCATGGTGCTCAATGTCCCGATTATCGCTTATCATGAATTCGATGGAAAAACCACCAAGGTGGAAAATCTTTCCATCGTCAACTACCTCAAACAGCGCAAGCCCATGATTCATGTGGAGGGTACCATCTCCCGAACTGAGTCAAAGGATGTGGAGCTGCGCAGTGATGTGGAGCTGATTGAGAATGACGGACTTGACCTGAACCAGACCATCGAGGGACAGTACACCATCCTGTTCCTTGGTTTCGATACCATTACCAACGGCAGCGGTAATCTGCATGATGTGAATTATCTGGTGCAGTTCAATCTGCTGACAGCCAGCATGAACATCCTCCAGATTCCGCGTGACACTTATATGCCGGACTATACTAACGCATCCTCTGGGAAATTCAACAGCATTTATTCGTTCGGTGATTCGAGCGTCAGCAATATCCAGCGCGTTGTGGATACCGTGCAGCAGTGCTTCGGCATTCCCGTGGATGCCTATGTCACCACCTCCTGCGACAATATCGTGGAGATCGTGGACATCATCGGCGGCATTCCGATCAACATGCCCTATACCGTGTACTATGAACCGGGCAAGATTATTTACGAGGGCGAGCAGGTGCTCAACGGCACACAATCGGAATGGTTCGTGCGCTACCGCAGCGGCTACAACGAGGGCGACATCGGCAGAGTCAAGGCACAGCGTATCTTCCTTGCGGCAGCAATGAAGAAAATGCTGGATATGGGCAGTTTCAAGATGATGAGCTGTGTCAATGAAGTCTACGAAAAGGAGCTTCTGGCAACCGACCTGAGCCTTGCGCAGATCAGCATGATTGCCGACCTTGCATCCACCATCAGCATGGAGAATGTCAATGTCTACATGCTTCCCGGCGAAGGCGCGGACGCGTATGGACAGTCCATCTGGTCAGTTCACAAGCGCGCTGCACTGGAAATCGTCAACGAACATTTCCGCACCCAGCAGGTACGTCTGCGTGACGACCAGAGCGCATTGATTGAATGGGTGCCGGAGGGCAGCTACCGCAATACTCTCAATGATGATACAGAACAGAGCTTTGAAGAGCTTTACAACAAAGATTAAGGAGTGAAATGCATGACAGCAGAAGAAAAAATCAGAGAAATCGTACAGGCACTCGATGCCAAGCGCGCAGAGGACATTCGTGTCCTGAAGATTACTGACAAGTCTTCGTTGGGTGATTACTTTGTAATTGCAAGCGGAAACAGCAGCACACACACGCGTACACTTGCGGATGAGGTGGATTTCCGCCTTGGACAGCAGGGCATTGAGCCGGCACACAAAGAGGGCATGAATGGCTCTAACTGGTACATTCTGGACTATTCCGATGTCATTGTGCATGTGTTCTATCAGGAAATGCGCAGCTTCTACCGCCTCGAACAGCTCTGGGGCGATGCAGAGGATGTGGATATTTCACAGTTTATTGAAAAAACAGAAGCGTAAGCTTACGATAGAAAGAAGGTATTATCATGGCAAAATATGATTATGAACGCATTGAAAAGAAGTGGCAGGCATATTGGGATGAGCACAACACATTCCGTGCAGGTACGGACTATTCCAAGCCGAAATTCTACGCGCTTGTAGAATTCCCCTATCCGTCCGGACAGGGCTTGCACATCGGTCATCCCAGACCGTATACTGCAATGGACATCGTGTCCAGAAAACGCCGTCTGGAGGGCTATAATGTCCTGTTCCCGATGGGTTGGGACGCATTCGGTCTGCCCACGGAGAACTTTGCTATCAAGAACAAGATTCATCCGGCAATTGTTACTGAAAAGAACGTGGCACGTTTCAAAGGTCAGCTCAAGGCACTCGGTCTTTCCTTTGACTGGGAGCGCGAGGTGAACACCACTGACCCCGACTATTTCAAGTGGACACAGTGGATTTTCCTCCAGCTGTTCAAAAAAGGACTTGCCTATAAGAAGGAAATGGCAGTTAACTGGTGTACTTCCTGTAAGGTCGTACTGGCAAATGAGGAAGTAGTCGGCGGCTGCTGCGAACGCTGCGGCGGCGAGGTGATCCGTAAGGTCAAGAGCCAGTGGATGCTCAAGATCACGGAGTATGCGCAGCGTCTGATCGACGACCTCGATCAGGTGAACTATCTCGACCGTATCCGTACCACCCAGATCAACTGGATCGGCAGATCCGAGGGTGCAGAGGTGAACTTCACCACAACGACCGGCGATGTACTGACTGTTTATACCACACGTCCTGACACCCTGTTCGGCGCAACCTACATGGTCATTGCACCGGAGCATCCGATGCTCAAGAAGTGGGCTGACGTACTGGAAAATAACGATGAAATCGCAGAATATCAGGAAAAATCTGCGAAGAAGTCCGACTTCGACAGAACTGAAATGAACAAGGAAAAGACCGGTGTACAGCTTAAGGGCGTTCGTGCAGTAAATCCTGTCAACGGCAAGGAAATTCCGATTTTCATTTCTGACTATGTACTGATGAGCTATGGTACCGGCGCAATCATGGCTGTACCGGCACATGATGACCGTGACTGGGAATTTGCAAAGGTATTCGGCATTGATATGGTTGAGGTCGTTGCCGGCGGCAATATCGAAGAAGCAGCCTTCACAGACTGTGCAACCGGTGTGATGGTCAATTCTGGCTTCCTCACTGGACTGAGTGTGGAGGAGGCAAAGGTAAAAATCAAGGAATGGCTGGAAGAACAGGGCATTGGCGAGCGCAAGGTAAACTTCAAGCTCCGTGACTGGGTATTCAGCCGTCAGAGATACTGGGGTGAGCCGATTCCGCTGGTTCAGTGTGAGAAGTGCGGCTGGGTGGCAATTCCCGAAGAAGAACTGCCCCTGCGTCTGCCCGAAGTAGAGAGCTACATGCCCACCGATAACGGCGAATCTCCGCTGTCCACACTCGAAAGCTTCATCAACACCACATGCCCGTGCTGCGGCGGTGCTGCAAAGCGCGAAACCGATACCATGCCTCAGTGGGCAGGTTCCAGCTGGTACTTCCTGCGCTACTGCGACCCGCATAATCCGGATGCACTCGCTTCCAAGGAAGCCATTGAATACTGGATGCCCGTTGACTGGTACAACGGCGGTATGGAGCATACCACACTGCACCTGCTCTATTCCAGATTCTGGAACAAGTTCCTCTATGATATTGGTTCTGTCGCACATACAGAACCGTACATGAAGCGTACCGCACATGGTATGATTCTGGGAGAGGATGGACAGAAAATGTCCAAGTCCCGCGGAAATGTTATCAATCCTGACGACATCATCCGTCAGTACGGCGCAGATACTCTGCGTATGTATGAAATGTTCATCGGCGACTTTGAAAAGTCTGCACCGTGGAGCCCCTCCAGCATCAAGGGCTGCAAGCGTTTCCTTGACAGAATCTGGGCAATGCAGGATTTCCTGACCGATGGTGATGCATACCGTCCGGAGCTGACCTCCGCATTCCACAAGACCATCAAGAAGGTTTCCGAGGATATCGAAGGTCTGAAGTTCAACACCGCAATTGCTGCAATGATGGCTCTGGTCAACGACATCTATGTGACCGGCAGTGTTAACCGCGCAGAATACCGCACGATCCTCATGCTGCTCAATCCCTTTGCGCCGCATCTGACCGAGGAACTGTACGAAGTCTGCGGTTATGAGGGTGTCCTCAATGCACAGCCGTGGCCGAAGTATGACGAGGCTCTGTGCATGGATGAAACAGTGGAAATCGTTGTACAGGTCAATGGCAAAATCCGCACCAAGATGAATGTTGCAGTTACCGCTGAAAAGGATGATGTTCTTGCACAGGCAGCCGCAGAACCCAAGGTTGCTGAGGTAATGGCAGGAAAACAGGTGCTCAAGCAGATTTATGTACAAAATAAGCTTGTGAATTTTGTTGTAAAATAACAAAAATGCGATATTCAGTAAAAACCTATTGACAAAAGCACGGGCATATGCTATAATGAGTATATGCCTGTGTAGCATATTTACATTAAAGATGTGGTTGACGAACTACCTTCTCGCAAGGGAAGTTTAGTATACTATCCAATACAGGGAACTGTCGGATAGAACCTCTGTCTTGGTGGCAAAGGGAGGGAATAGTAAATGGCAGAAGTACGCGTTGGCAAGAATGAGTCTCTCGATACAGCTCTGAAGCGTTTCAAGAGATCCTGCGCCAAGGACGGTGTGATTGCTGAGGTTCGTAAGAGAGAACACTACGAAAAGCCTTCAGTAAAGCGCAAGAAGAAGTCCGAAGCGGCTCGTAAGAGAAAGTATTAATCTTAAAAAATCAAGGGCGCACCGGACGGTGTGCCTTTGTTTTTTCGCAATCTGGAGGAACTATGATGTTTCGTGCAACAACGGCAGTACGCAGCGTCTGCCAGATTACGCCCGACATGCTGCGCTCGATGGGCGTGGAAGGGCTGCTGCTGGATATTGACAATACACTGACAACCCACGACAACCCCGAACCTGCCGCCGGAGTGGAGGCATGGATTGCCGC
Source organism: Ruminococcus sp. (assembly GCA_015066845.1). Taxonomy (GTDB): domain Bacteria; phylum Bacillota; class Clostridia; order Oscillospirales; family Ruminococcaceae; genus UBA3855. Next base: position 55,895 of record SVNO01000002.1, read on the forward strand.
AATGAAAGCAGCCGGCATCCGGATGCGGCTGGTATCGAACAATCATCCGCCGCGTGTAGAGCCATTTGCCGCGCGGCTTGGCATCCCGTGCATCTGTGACAGCCGCAAGCCACTTTCCGATGGCTTCCGGCGCGCAATGGAGAGCATGGAGCTGCCCAAGGAACGGCTCTGCGTCATCGGCGACCAGATATTCACGGACATCCTCGGTGCGAACTGGTTCGGTGTGAAAAGCATCTATGTGCCGCCGATGGAGCTGGAAACAACGGCGTTTTTCAAGTGCAAGCGGTTTCTGGAGAAACCCTTTATTCCGAAACAAATCAAGGAAAGATGAGGCGGCTTCTATGGCAAGAAAAATTCTGGTCATCCATGGACCAAACCTGAACCTGCTCGGTGAGCGTGAGCCGGGTATTTACGGTGATGTCAGCTTTGACAAGCTCAACGAACGCATTATGGAACACGCGCAGAAGCTCGGTCTGGAATGCGAGATTTTCCAGTCAAACCACGAGGGCGCAATTGTGGATAAGCTCCACGAGGCGCGTAAGGAATTCTTCGGCGTTGTCCTCAATGCAGGCGCGTACACGCACTATAGTTACGCCATTTCCGACGCAATTAAGGCAATTAAGATTCCCTGCGTTGAGGTGCATATCAGCAATGTATTTGCTCGTGACGCATTCCGTTCGCATTCCGTCATTGCTCCCGTATGCAGGGGCAGCATTTCGGGCTTCGGCTTGCAGAGCTATTATCTGGGCATGACAGCCCTTGCGGAGATGGATGCATGAAGCAGCGGCTCTCACGCCTGATGCAGGCGATACAGGGAAAGGCAGACTGTGCCCTCATCTGTGACGACATCAACCGCCGTTACCTGACGGGCATGAAATCCTCTGCCGGTACGCTGCTGGTTTTTCCGGAGCAGGCATACCTGCTGATTGATTTCCGCTATATTGAGAAAGCGCGTGAAGTGGTAACGCACTGTGAGGTCATTGAGCAGCACTCGCTGTACAATCAGATCGCAGAGCTTCTGGAGTACCACGGCGCAAAATGCATTGCTCTCGAAGCACGGAGTCTCACCCTGCGCCAGCACAGCATCATGGCGCAGAAATTAGAAGGGGTGGAATTGCTCACCGATGACACGCTCAGCAAGGCTCTCTACGACCTGCGTACGGTCAAGACAGTGCAGGAGGTGGAGAAGATTCGGGCGGCACAGGAGCTTGCAGAGAACGCACTGGAGGCACTCCTGCACGAGCTTCATGCCGGCATGACCGAGCGTGAAGCGGCTCTGATGCTGGATTTCCACATGCGCCGCAATGGTGCGGAGGATCTGTCCTTCGACACGATTGCTCTCACGGGTGCGCATACGTCCATGCCCCATGGTGTGCCGGACGACAGAGAGATTTGCAGCGGTGATTTTGTCCTGCTGGATTTCGGCGCGGTGGTCGATGGTTACCACAGCGACATGACGCGTACCGTCTGTGTGGGTGAACCGACACGGGAAATGCAGCTAATCTACGACACGGTGCTCCGTGCACAGGAGAGCGCACTTGCCGGTGCGCGCGCAGGTATTACGGGTGAGGAGCTTGACAAGCTCGCGCGTGATGTGATTGAACAGGCAGGCTATGGCGAATGCTTCGGGCATTCCCTCGGACATGGCGTGGGCATGGAAATTCATGAATTCCCGCTGGCAAGTCCGAATTACTGCGAACCGCTTGCCGCCGGACATATCGTAACCATTGAACCGGGCATTTATCTGGCTGGCAGATTCGGTGTTCGCATTGAAGATTTCGTGCATATTAACGAAAATGGATGTGAAAATTTGACGAAGTTCACAAAGAAATTGATATGCCTGTAATATTTTCAAATTTCTATTGAAAAAAAAACAGTTTTAGTGTAAAATATATATATGAGTGTCCGGTACATCTCTGCAACATGGCGATGTATCGGGAAGTAATGAATTTACGGAGGTTTATATTTATGATTACAGCAGGCGATTTCAGAAACGGTGTTACATTTGAGATGGACGGCAACGTTGTACAGGTTGTAGAATTCCAGCATGTAAAGCCGGGTAAAGGTGCCGCATTTGTAAGAACCAAGTTCAAGAACGTGATTACAGGCGCAGTCGTAGAGCGTTCTTTCAACCCGACAGAAAAGTTCCCGACCGCATTCATCGAGCGCAAGGATATGCAGTACCTCTATGAGGACGGCGGTTTGTACTACTTCATGGACGTTGAAACCTATGAGCAGCTTCCGATTGAGGCTGATAAGCTCGGCGACAATTTCAAGTTTGTCAAGGAGAACATGGAAGTGAAGGTACTGTCCTACAAGGGCAATGTATTCGGTGTTGAGCCGCCCTACTTCGTAGAGCTGCAGATCACACAGACTGACCCCGGCTTCAAGGGCGATACTGCAACCAACGCAACCAAGCCTGCAATTCTGGAAACAGGCGCAGAAATCCGCGTACCGCTGTTCATTGACGAAGGTGACATGATTCGTATCGACACCAGAACCGGCGAGTACATGGAGCGCGCATAAGCCAAGGGAACTTTTCAAAGTTCCTACATAACATTCCGAAAGGAAGGGGAAACGGTATGGATAAGATTTCTTACCTGAAGGGCCTGCTTGCAGGACTGGATATTGACGCAGCATCCAAGGAGGGCAAGGTGTTTTATGCACTTTGTGACGCGCTTGATGAAATGAGAGCATATACTGAGGAGCTGGAAGACCGCATCATGGAGCTGGAAGAGCTTTGCGACATTCTGGATGAAGATCTGGGTGACGTTGAGGAGCTGCTTCTGGATGATGAGGACGACTGCGACGGCTGTGACCTTTGTTCCGCTGACGCAGCACTGGACGACGAGGACTTCGAGGAGCAGTATGAAACCATCTGCCCGACCTGCGGCAATTGCATTGTACTCGATGAGGGTACACTTGAGGAGGGTGAAACTACCTGTCCGAACTGCGGCGAGGAGCTGGAATTCGATTTCGATGAACTCGACCTTGAAGAACTTGATTCTCTGGATGGAGAAGCACAGGAAGAAGAATAACGTCATTTTGCCCCACCTGCGGTGGGGCAAATCATATACCTACGAATGGAGGAAGCATATGGCATTTGTAAAAAAGGAACTGCATGAACTGGGGATCGACCCGTTCCAGACCATTGGCAATGACTGGTTTCTGCTGACAGCCGGTACACCGGAGGATTACAACACCATGACCGCTTCATGGGGTGCGATGGGAGTTATCTGGGGCGGCCCTGCCATGACAGCCGTTGTGCGCACATCGCGCCACACGTTCGGCTACATGGAGGAGAACGATGTATTTACTGTCTGCGTATTCCCTGACGCACAGCGCAAGGCATTGCAATACTGCGGTTCACATTCCGGCAGGGATGTGGATAAGGCAAAAGAAACCGGACTGACACCGGTTGCATTGGATGGTTCGACTGCATTTGCCGAAGCACGGCTTGTTCTTGTCTGCGAGAAGATGTATGCGCAGATGATGGGGGAGGAGCACTTCACCCAGCCGGAGCTTTGTGAAAAGTGGTACGGCAGCGACCCCATGCACAAGATGTTTATCGGCAGAATCAAGGCTGCCTATGTACAGGAATGATGCCAAAAAGCCTGCGTCACCGCGCAGGCTTTTTCTGAAAGGAGGGAATAGAATGAACGATTGTGAAACCTGCGCATATTATTACTACGATGAGGAATGGCAGGACTATGTCTGCGAGCGCGACCTTGACGAAGATGAATATGCAAGATTTTTACAGGGACAGTACAAAGAATGTCCGTACTACCGTGATGGTGATGACTACAAAATCGCAAGCAAGCAGTAATGCCAGTTTTTGCTGCCTCTGTACCGGATTGCCATAAACATGCACGAAAAACAGGCAATGCAACCTGAAATTGACAGAAAAAAACTGAAACGCAACATGAAATTGGTTCACTTTACATGGCGGATATGGTATCATAAGGGTGCTGGCAGCGACAAACTACATCATTAAACGGAGGTACATAACAATGACAACTGGTGAAAATATTCAATTTTTAAGAAAGCGTGACGGCTATACGCAGGAGGGCTTTGCGGAGAAGATGGGCGTATCCCGACAGACCATTTCCAAGTGGGAATCGGACTCGTGTTATCCGGAGATGGACAAACTCGTGCTGATGTGCGAGATGTTCCACTGCAAGCTTGACGACCTCGTGCGCGGTGACGTACAGATGGAACGTGCCAAGGATACCGCAGGCTATGACGCACATATGAACACGTTTACAAAGAAGATTACGGTGGGCGTGGTACTCGTAATGCTTGGTGTGTGCGCAATGCTGTTCGCGTTGGCATTGGGCATTCCGGAACCGGCAACAATCCTGCCGCTGCTGGTGTTCATCGCTGTTTCGCTTATATTCTTCATCAGCGGCGGCATTGAGCATGACCATTTTGTCAAGAAGCATCCCGAAATCTTACCGTTCTATGATGACGAAGAGCTTGACGCATTCCGCAAGAAATTTGCACTTGCCATTTCCATCGGCATTGCCCTGATTCTTCTGGGCGTGATCGTTCTTATCGGCGGTACAGCCGTGATTGGGGAAAGTACACTCGATGTCAACGGTAGAATTGCAGGTGCATTGACAGGTACAATGCTGCTGTTCATCACTGCCGGAACCGGCACACTGGTGTATGCCGGTATGCAGAATGCAAAGTACGATGTGCAGGAGTACAATTCCGAGAACAAGCACGAAAAAACCAAGGTAGGTCAGATTTCGGATACCATCTGCGGGTGCACTATGCTGCTCGCAACGATAGTTTTCCTGCTCTGGAGCTTTCTGGGGGACAGTTGGGAAATTTCATGGATTGTATTTCCCGTTGGCGGACTTCTCTGCGCTGTGACATCCACGATCTGCAAGTTGATGGAGAAACAAGCGGAAACAGAATAAAGGAAAAACCCCTGCTTCACTAAGAGCAGGGGTTCTCTGTATAGTATTACATTCCCGAAACCGTGAATGTCACTTCCATCGTTGTCCAACTGCTGAAAGTAATCGGTTCAACGATCTTCGGCGCGTATGCATCCACATCCGACAGTGCAGGGGTGGCAGGGTTGTTGTCCTTGTAAAGTGCACCCTCGGCAGACCTTGCGTCAACTGCCGGCGATTTTGCTGCGGCATTGTACACATTGCAGTGCAGGCTGCCGTCCACCGTGGTGGTATAGCTCTTGGCTGTCAGCTCCTTTTTCTCGCCGTCAAGCGTGACGCTGTCAATCGTAATCACTGCGTTCGGGCAGGCAGTTGCGCCGTCTTTGATGACAACAGCAGTCACAGAACAGCCACTCGGTGTGTAGATACCATCCTCCTTGCCTGTTACAGAATAACGAAATTCCGGCGTATCCGCAGTCAGGCTGACAGTGTACTGTCCGTTGCCGTCAATCGTCACCACTTCCGCAGAGTAGGCAAGCATGGAGCTGTCCGTGCCGTCATAGGAGATCCAGTCCTGTGAATCGCGGAACAGCAAGTATGCCTGACCGGACTGTGCAGCAACGGGCTTTGCTGCAGCTTCCGTTGCCTGTTCGGTCGCTTCCTCTGCACTGGAATTGTTCATGGACTTGTCGTTCTTCGCTTTTCCGCAGGCTGTCCATGTGCCGCAGAGCATCACGACCGCCGCCAGAATGGCAATGTTCTTTGTGTTCTTCATATTCATACCTCGTTTCTGTAAGTGATTCAGGCTTCTTCCAGCTCGCAAAGCTCCAGAAAGCATTCCTCCGAATGCAGCTTTGCCTGTTCAAGCTGGTCGCAAACCTCATGCATTTTCTGATAATCCGTGCAGATTTCCGGCAGCGTCAGCTGTTCTTCCAGTTCTGCAATGCGCATGTCAAGTTGTTCGATCTCCTGCTCCAGTTCCCTCATGCGGTTGCGCCTTGCCGCGTCCGCACTTCTCTGCGCCTTGGAACGATGGGATACTGCCGCCTTTGGCTTTGCCTGTACAGCCGCCTGCTGTGCCGCCGCTGCAAGGGCTTTTGCCTTTGCCTTTTCCTCCAGATATTGCTCAAATCCGAACGGATGGAGAATTGCCCCCGTTTCCGTCAGCTCTAAAATCTGCGTAGCAAGCCGTTTGAGGAAGTAGCGATCATGGGACACAAACAGCAGCGTACCCGTGTACGCGTCCAATGCCTCCTCCAGTACCTCTTTCATGGGCAGGTCAATGTGGTTGGTCGGTTCGTCAAGTAGCATCACATTGGCGTGTTCCAGCATCAGCAGTGCAAAACACAGCCTTGCACGTTCGCCGCCGCTGAGGGCGGATACACGCTTGAATACATTCTCTCCCGTAATGCGTACCTGTCCCAGAATACTGCGGATTTCGCCGTCCAGCATCGCCGGAAACCGGTCGTGCAGCTCGTCCATCACCGTGTTGTCAGGGTTGAGATTTGTGCTCTCCTGGTCAAAATAGGCAAGTTTGACATTCTTGTTGAACCGTATCACGCCCTGATGGGGGAGAATGTTGAGAATTTCCTTGAGCAGCGTGGATTTGCCAATACCGTTGACACCTACAATGCCCAGCTTTTCGCCCCTGCGCACAAGGAAAGAAATGTGTTCGAGCAAGGTTTTCCTGTCCATGCCCTCGCCCACGCTGATGTCCGCGTCGCGTACCTCCAGTACCTCCTGCGGCGGTTCAACCTCGTAGGAAAACCGCAGGATTGCGCGTTTTTCATGCGTAATGGGCTTTTCAATGCGCTCCATCTTCTCCAGCTGTTTCCGGCGGCTCTGTGCACTTTTCGTGGTGGACGCGCGTACAAGATTACGCGCTACATAATCCTCCAGCTTGGCGATTTCTTTCTGCTGGAGTGCATATTCCTTTTCCTGACGCTCCACCGCCGCCGCCTTGAGTACCGTGAATGCGGAATAATTGCCCTTATATCGGGTTAATTTTCCGCGCTCAATCTCACAGACGGACGTGCACAACTTGTCCAGAAAGTACCGGTCATGGGATACAATCAGCAGCGCGCCCTTGTAGCTCTGCAAATACTCCTCCAGCCATTGGATGGTTTCAAAATCCAGATGGTTGGTCGGTTCGTCCAGAATCAGGAGATTCGGGGCTTCCAGCAGCAGACGCGTAATGGCAAGGCGCGTTTTCTCTCCGCCGCTGAAGCTTGACACAATGCGGTGAAAATCAGGCTCCGTAAAGCCCATACCATGGAGTACCGTTTTGATTTTCACGTCAATCTGGTAGCCGTCATTTGCCTCAAACCATGCCGTCATGCGGTTGTATTCCTCCGCGACCTCCATACTTCCGCCCTGCATCTGAAGCTCCGCTTCACGCATTTTTTCCTGTGTTTCGAGTAATTTGGAAAAGACGCTGCGCATTTCCTCCCAGACCGTCTTTTCAGAATCCAGTGCCGCCGACTGTGCCAGATACCCCACCGAGGTCTTTGCACCGCGTACCAGAATACCCTCCTCCTCCGTTTCACGGTCAGGGAGCAGCTCGCCGAGAAGAATTTTAAGCAGTGTGGATTTTCCACAGCCATTTGCACCAATCAGACCAATTCTGTCCTGGTCGTCAATTTGCAGGCAGACATCGGAAAACAGCGGCTCGCCGTTGAAAATTTTGTGGATATGTTCTGCTTTCAAAAGCATAGCTGTCACCTCTCATTCGCAGCAGCAGGGAATCCCCCCTGCGCTGCACAGTTCCATTCCTTAATTATAACAGGAAATCTGCCTTTTGTCAAATCTTTGCGAAAACCCATTGACTTTCCGCGAAAAATCCTCTATAATGGTAAAGGCAGCACGAAAGGACAAAGGAGATTGGCTATGAAACGAATACTGACCATTCAGGATATTTCCTGCATCGGGAAATGCTCCGTCACCGCGGCATTGCCCATTCTGTCCGTCATGGGCATTGAAACGGCAATCCTGCCGACAGCGGTGCTCTCTGCGCATACGGCTTTTGCAAGCTATACCTTTCACGACCTGACAAGCGAAATGCCTGCCATCATCGCCGACTGGAAAGCGCAGGGGATTACTTTTGACGCGATTTATACGGGCTATCTCGGCTCTATTGCGCAGGTTTCCATTGTCGAATCCCTGCTTTCGCAGTTCCGCACAGAAGATACCCTCCTGTTCGTAGACCCCGTTCTGGGTGATTTCGGGCGGCTCTACAGCGGTTTTTCCATGGATTTTCCGCATCATATGAAACGCCTGTGCAAGGCGGCTGATGTCATTGTCCCCAATCTCACCGAAGCTTGCTGTATGCTCGACATTCCTTACCCTGACGATGGCTACACGGATACAGAAATCTGTCGTATTCTCCAAGGACTTGCAGGATTTGGCGCAAAACAGGTGATTCTTACCGGTGTCAGCTTTGCCGATGACAGCGTGGGCTTCATGGGCTATGACGCAGTACGTTCGGAATACTTTTCCTATTTTCACCAGAAATTCCCCCAGCAGTTCCATGGTACGGGCGATGTGTTCGCAAGTACCTGCGCCGGCGGACTGCTCCGCGGACTCTCTCTCGAAGCGTCCGCATGTCTTGCTGAGGATTTCACGCTCGAATGCATCCGCAAAACCTGCGCAGCTCCCGATCAACGCTGGTACGGAGTCCATTACGAAGCGGCATTTCCGTTCCTCATACACCGCCTGTATCCATAATCCACAGCCCTGACGGTCAGACCGCAGGGCTTTTTGTATGGGGAAATGCCGATGCAGCGCAGGATTTGAAAAAAAATCAGAAAGTTTTCAGCAAGGTCTTGCAAAACCACGCGGAATGGTGTATAATAAAGGATGTGGAATTTTGTCGAATGAATAGGATTCCGTGGATTAAAGATAGAATATGAGGCAATAAAAATGATATTTTCAAGTTTGATTTTTCTGTATCTGTTCCTGCCCATTTGTCTGGGCAGCTACGGCGCAGCAAGAACAATGCGCGCCAAGAACATGGTACTGATTCTCTTTTCCCTGTTTTTTTACGCCTGGGGCGAGCCGGTGCGTATTCTCCTGCTGCTCCTGAGCGCGTTTCTCAATTATTTCTTTGGCATCGGGGTGCGAACTTATCAGGGAAAGGCAGCGAAAGCCATCCTTGGGGTAAGTATCGCATACAACCTCGGTATGATTGGGGTATTCAAATACAGTGGATTCCTTGTGGAAAACATCAATGCCATTTTTGGCGCAGGATTCCCTGTTCCTGAAATTGCCCAGCTGGTCGGCATCAGTTTCTACACGTTCCAGATTTTGTCCTATGTGGTGGACTGCTACTGGGAAAAGGTCGAACCGCAGCGCGATTTTATGAAGCTCCTGCTCTATGTATCACTCTTTCCGCAGCTCATTGCAGGCCCGATCGTGCGCTACAGCACCATCGCCGCAGAAATCGACCAGCGGCATACCACCCTTGAGGACCTCAGCTGCGGATTGTCGCGTTTTATCATCGGTCTGTCGAAAAAAGTCATCCTTGCCGACCAGCTGTTCCGCATTGTGGACGATTTCCTCGGCGGTACGCCAGAATCCCTCTCCATTGTCGGAACATGGTATGGCGTGATACTCTATTCGCTCTACATTTACTTCGATTTTTCGGGCTATTCCGATATGGCAATTGGTCTGGGAAGGATGTTCGGTTTCCATTTTGACGAGAATTTCCGCCACCCGTTCCTGTGCAAGGACATCACGGAATTCTGGCAAAGATGGCATATTTCCCTCGGCTCGTTCTTCCGCGATTATGTCCTGCCGCTGCCGGTATTCGGTCTGCGCAACAAGTACCTGAGCCTGTTCGTGGTATGGCTGTGTACGGGCATCTGGCACGGCGCAAGCTGGAATTATGTCCTCTGGGGCTTGTATTACGGCGCATTCATCATGCTTGAAGCATGGCTTGGCAAGAAGAAAATGCGCAGCATTCCGCTGCCTGTCCGCCACCTCTACAGCAAAATCGTCATTATCATCGGCTTTGGTATTTTCTACTTCGAGGACGGCAGCCAGCTGCTGCAATTCTTTCGCAATATCACGCTGTTCAATCCTAACGGCTTTCTGAGCACCATGGAGAAAATGTCGTTCTGCAACAATCTTTTCCTGATTATCGCAGCCATCATCTGCGTTTTCCCCATTCTCGAAATCCCGAAGAAAATCGCAGCCACATCACCGAGAGCCAAGAATGTTACCATGCTGCTCTCCACACTCACACAGGCGGCTTTGCTCATTACCAGCAGCATCCTGCTCGTGGATGCGACCACCAAAGCATTCCTGTACTATCGCTTTTAAGGAGGAACTGAATGAACCAGCAGCCCACACAGGGAATTGATATAGAGCTTCCGCAGGATGCTCCGAGTCCGGCAGCCGCACCAAAAACCGTGCGCAGCCGTCCTTCCATGCGGCCAGAGCGTCGTTACTATGCTGTAAACGTCCTTGTGCTTTTCTTTATTTTTGCCGCAATTTCGCTCTTTTTAGTTTTTGGCAAGCGTCCGGAAAAATCCGCCGAGGAGAACCGCGACCTTGCACCCTGTCCGCGTTTTTCTCTCTCGTCCTATTTTGATGGGAGCTTTACCACGGAGTTTTCCCAGTATTTCAATGATTCTGTGCCCATGCGCAGTTTTTTCAAGGGTGTCATTGCCGATTTCCGCGGCAATCTGGGCGTACCCTATGACGAGGAAATCATCCTCATTGGCAGCATTCCGGAGGTGGAGAAAATCACCGAGCCGAACGAAACCGAACCGCATACGCAGTTCGCGCCCATGCAGGCACAGCCGACCGTCCCCACGGAGTATGAACCTGCCACACGTCCGACGGAACCAGCCACCACCGGTCAGGAAATCGCCGATCCGACAGAAGCAACAGAGCCGGAGAATGACTACGAGAATTTTGACGGTGAAATTGCCAATAATATTCTCATTGTCAAGGACCGCGGACTGATGCTCTACAACGGCACACAGAAAAATGCCGAGTATTATGCAAAAACGCTCAATGCTTACAAGACCGCACTCGGCAGCGATGTGAATGTCTATTCCCTCGTTGCTCCCACTGCCGTGTCCTACTATCTCCCGTCCAAATTCGCCGACTGTACGGCAAGTGAAAAGGACAATATCAACCATCTCAACAGCTTATTTGAGGATGTTGTGCCGGTTGATGCCTACGGTGCTCTGGAGGCGCACAAATCGGAAGCCATCTATTCCCGTACCGACCACCACTGGCAGCCCCTCGGCGCATACTATGCGGCAGAGGAATTTGCAAAGACCGCCAGTGTGTCCTTTGCGCCCATGAGTGCCTATGAAACCGCAGCACTGGACAATTATGTCGGAACGCTCTACGGCTACACGGGCAATGCGGTATTCAAGGACAATCCCGAACCGTTCGTTTACTATAAGCCCACCAATGCATTCACCACGACCTATTACAATACCGACATGACCAATGCCCGTGAGGGCAGCCTGCTCCTGCGCAATGTGGAGCAGCTTGACCCGTCAAGCTGGTATCTGGTGTTCATGGGCGGTGATGACCGCATCACCCATATCACCACCGACTGCACCAACGACAGACGGCTGCTGATAATTAAGGACAGCTACGGCAATGCCCTCGTGCCCTGCCTGACGCGCTCGTTCTCGGAAATCTGGGTGATTGATATGCGCTATTTCGAGCCGAAAGTGGTGGATTTCGCCAAGGAACATGAAATTACCGATGTCCTCTTTGCGATGAACACATTCAGCGCGATGGGCGGCAATGCCAAAAATCTCGAAACAATTATGAAATAATTTCAGGAGGAAACCATGCTCCAAGAACTCTGCTATCCTTTCGATAGTGACGTTATTCTGCAAAAACGCCGCCGTTTTCTGCGCATTCTCAAGGAACAGGAAGCCAATGCAGTGCCGCTGCGCATTGCCGTGCTTGGTGGCTCGACCACAAGCGACATCCTCTCCACACTCGAATTATTCCTGCGCAACCGTGGCATTGCCCCGACGTTCTGGGAATCGGAATATGCCCAGTACTGGAACGATGCCATGTTCCCGAACACATCGCTTGAAGCCTTTCAGCCGGAACTGATTTTCATTCACACCAGCAGCCGGAATGTACAGAATTTTCCGAAAATCGGCGATTCTGCGGAGGATGTTGAGCAGAAACTTGAACAGACCTATGCGCATTTTTCCCAGATGTGGGACAGACTCTCGCAGGTCTACCAGTGTCCCATCATCCAGAACAACATGGAAATGCCCCTGACAAGACTCATGGGCAACCGCGAGGTCGGCAGCATCCACGGGAGCATTGACTTCCTCACGCGCCTGAACTGCTGCTTCTATGACTATGCAAGAACACACCGGAATTTCTATCTCCATGACATCAACTACCTGTCCGCCTGTTACGGGCTGGACAAATGGGCAGAGCCATCCTACTGGCATCTCTACAAATACGCGCTCTGTGTGCCGGCAATTCCGGAATTTTCCTATAATCTGAGCAATATCATCTGTTCCCTGATGGGAAAAAACAAAAAAGTCCTTGCCCTCGACCTTGACAATACCCTCTGGGGCGGTGTCATTGGTGATGACGGACAGGCTGGCATTGAAATCGGGCAGGAAACCTCGGTCGGGCAGGCATATGCAGCACTGCAAACCTATGTAAAAGCCCACAAGGAGCTGGGGGTTCTGCTGACCGTTTGCTCAAAAAATGACCATGAAAACGCAATTTCCGGTCTGGAGCATCCGGAGGGCATTCTCAAGCCCGATGATTTTGTCTGCATCAAGGCGAACTGGGAGATGAAATCGCAGAATATTGCCGATATGGCGCAGGAATTGAGTCTGCTGCCGGAGAGCTTTGTCTTTGTGGACGATAATCCTGCGGAACGTGCCATTGTGCAGGCGCAGCTGCCGGATACTGCCGTGATTCCGTTTGATTCCGTGGAGGACTGCATTTTGCGTCTGGACAGGGCAGGGTATTTTGAAGTGACAAATCTTTCCGCGGACGATGCCAAACGCAATGCCATGTACATGGAAAATGCAAAACGGCAGGCGGCACAGGCGAAATTCACCGATTACAAGGATTTCCTGAAAAGCCTTTCCATGCAGGCAGAGATCCGCGATTTTGACGCGGTATCCCTCCCCAGAATCACACAGCTGACCAATAAGAGCAACCAGTTCAACCTGACCACAAAACGCTATACACAGGCAGAAATGGAAGTCGTTGCTGCAAGTCCGGCGCATATCCGGCTGTATGGACGACTGGAGGATACCTTCGGGGACAACGGTATTGTGTCGGTTGTCATCGGCAGAAAAGATGGGAGTGCTCTGCATGTGGAGCTGTGGCTGATGAGCTGCCGCGTTCTCAAGCGCGATATGGAGTATGCCATGCTTGACGCGCTTGTGGAAGAATGCCGGAAACAGGGGATTTCCGAGATTATTGGGTACTATTATCCCACGAAGAAGAACGCCATGGTTGCGCAATTGTACGCAGCATTCGGCTTTACTAAAACAGCGGAGGACGGAGAGGGGAATACTGTCTGGAATCTGCAAATTCACGACTATACAAACCGTAATTCCGTAATCAATGTCACCCACTAAAGGAGGAAGAACATGAACAGAGAGCAGAAAATGGCAAAGCTCACAGAAATTTTTCAGGACGTATTCGATGACGACACCATCACCCTGACGGACGCAACCTGTGCGCAGGACATTGAGGACTGGGACAGTCTGGAGCATATCAATCTGATCGGTGCAGTGGAACGTGCATTCAAGATGCGTTTTACCGTCCGTGAAGTCAGCGGTATGAAGAATGTCGGCGAGATGCTGGATATTCTGGAGGAGAGGGCGAAGTAAAAACATTGGCGACAAGTGCAGAAAGGAATAATCAATATGTCGAAAACGAATCAGACATGCAGTCTCCCCGAAATTATCAGCTTTCTGGAAAACAGAAATTTTGACAAATTCCGTTTTGCGGATGATTATGCCTATATTTACAATTCAGATGGTATTGAAATCGTGATGGAAGCGGTTGATGAAAAAATAACCGATGAAGTTGCAGATCTGGCTGTCAATGCTCTGAATCATCTTGATCACTGTATGGAAACTGCACAAGGCATGTTAAAACGCATGAAAGGTGAATGCATCGGTGAGCGGATGATCTATGGTATCTGTTTTGAACATTTCGGCTACGGATATGAAACCAGAACGTCATATGAACTGGGGTTCACCATCTCCTTTCACTATGAATACGACAATCGGATTCATACGGTGAAATTCAATGCCCGTACTTTTATGCATGGGGCATTTGCAATTGAAGAATGGATTCAGTGAAAAAACAAACACCTGAAAAGACCAGAAATCTTTTCAGGTGTTTTTCATTTAATCAAGCTCAATCTCCAGCCCCACCGGACAATGGTCGCTGCCCATCACATCCGGATAGATCTTCGCATCCACGATTTTATCCGCAATACGGTTTGATACCAGAAAATAGTCAATTCTCCATCCCGTGTTGCGTTCTCTTGCCTTGAACATATACGACCACCATGTATATGCACCCTCCTTGTCAGGGTACAGAAAACGGAACGTGTCCGTAAATCCGGCATTCAGAAGTTCTCCGAATTTTCCGCGTTCTTCATCCGAAAAGCCCGCATTGCCGACATTCGTTTTGGGATTCTTCAGGTCGATTTCCTTGTGCGCTACATTCAGGTCACCGCACAGGATAATCGGCTTTTTCTTGTCCAGTTCCACCAGAAATGCGCGCAGGTCATCCTCCCACTGCATCCGGTAGTCGATTCGTGCAAGCTCACGCTGCGCATTCGGCACATAGAGATTCACCAGATAGAATTTCTCGTACTCGCAGATAATCGCACGTCCCTCGTCCGTGTGTCCGTCAATGTTGAATACCACGGAAAGCGGCTCTTTTTTTGTAAATACCGCCGTACCCGAATAGCCCTTTTTGACCGCACTGTTGAAATACTGTGTGTAGCCTTCAAAAGAGGTCGTGACCTGTTCGGGCTGCATTTTTGTTTCCTGAATGCAGAAAACATCCGCATCCAGTGCCTTGAAATGCTCCTCAAAGCCCTTTGTCAGACAGGCACGGAAGCCGTTGACATTCCATGAAATCAGTTTCATACTTCCTCCCATCAGGCAAGCCTGTCCATCTTCTTTGCGATCTCCCCAAGATGCTGCTCCGTTCCCTGGCTGCAAATTGCTGCTGTCAGAATGATGTCCTTGGCATCTGAAAACGGGATCTCGTGGTCCTGCGCAAAATTTTTAATCATCCAGTAAAGATCCTCCGCGTTGCCAAGGAGGATCTTAGTATCGAACCGTTCTAAATATCTCATAACTCAGCTCTCAAGAAATGCCGCAAATGCGCGGTATGCTGCATAAACGTCCGTCTTTGCCACCATCTCATAGGGAGCGTGCATGGAGAGCACCGGAACACCCACGTCAATCGTGTCAATGTTCAGATTTGCCACATACATGGCAACTGTGCCGCCGCCGCCCATGTCTACCTTGCCAAGCTCACCGGTCTGCCAGATGACATTGTTGTCGTCAAGCAGTCTGCGGATTTTGCCTACAAATTCTGCGGAAGCATCCGATGTGCCGGACTTGCCGCGCGCACCTGTGAACTTTGTCACGCACACACCGCGGTTGCAGTATGCGCAGTTGTTGCGTTCGAGAACATCCCCGAAAGTCGGGTCATATGCTGCATTTACATCCGCAGACAGGCACTCAGACGCGGACATTACCGTCCTGCCGTTTGCGCCGAAGCATTCTGCAAGGTCGCAGAGGAAGTATTGCAGATAGGAGGAACAAAGACCGGTATTGCCATCGCTGCCGGTTTCTTCCTTGTCCGTCAGAATGGTCACGCCCGTGTGCACCGGCGTTTTGCTCTCCAGTGCTGCCATGAATGCTGTGTAGGCACATACTCTGTCGTCATGCCCATACGCACCAATCAGGCTGCGGTCAAAGCCCACATCCTTTGCCTTGAATGCCGGAACTGCCTCAAGCTCCGCAGAGATAAAATCATCCTCGATGATGCCGTATTTTTCATTGAGAATATCCATGATCGCAAGCTTCACAAGATTGCTCTCGCTATCATCCTTGAACGGACGCGAACCAACCACAATGTTCAGTTCCTCACCCTTGATGCCCTCGGACAATGTGCGCTTCATCTGGTTTGCAGCCAGATGGGGGAGCAGGTCTGTGATGCAGAATACGGGGTCATTTTCGTCCTCGCCGATGCATACTTCCACGCTTGTACCGTCCTTGCGGATGACAACACCATGCAGGGACAGGGGCATTGCCGTCCACTGGTATTTCTTGATGCCGCCGTAGTAATGCGTCTTGAAGAATGCCATCTCGGTATCCTCATACAGCGGATGCTGCTTCATATCCAGACGGGGAGAATCAATATGCGCCGCATTCAGCCGTACGCCCTCCGTGATGGGGGCAGTGCCGATGGTTGCCATAATGATTGCCTTGCCGCGGTTGTTCACATATACTCTGTCACCTGCCTGTAAATTCATGCCGGGGGTGAATTTCTGGTAGCCTGCAGCAAGCAGTGCAGCCTCAGCAAATGTCACAGCCTCGCGCTCGGTCTTTGCCTTGTCGAGGAATGTCTTGTAGCCCTCGCAGAATGCGTCACATGCTGCAAGCTCCTCCTCGCTCATGCGCTGTACTGCGTGTTTCGGATTGGAAAGCAGTGCTTCCTTTTTCTGTTTTGCCAGTGATGTTTCGTGTTCCATCATTCTTCCACCTTTCAAAAGAATTATCCCTCTATAGTATGATAGTAAACCTTGATTTTATCCGCAACTTCCTCAGCCAATGCGTACAACTGCTCGCAGTCCTCATTATTGCGGATGACATAATCCGAATGCCCGATGAAAAATTCCTCGCTCAGCTGTGCATCCATGCGGTTGCGCGCTTCGGTTTCTGTCAGATTGTCGCGCTTCATAATGCGTGAACAGCGCAGGTCGGGACGTGCCACCACGGAGATGATCAGGTCGCAGAAATCCGATGCCTGACTCTCGAACAATGTCGGCGCATCCAGAAGAATCAGGCTGTGCCCCTCAGCGATAAAATGGCTGATTCTCGCCAGAATTTCCTCTGTAATGAACGGATGGCAAATGCTGTTGAGGCTCTCAAGCTTGCGCTGGTCGGTAAAGACAAGCTCCGCAAGTGCCTTGCGGTTGAGTGTATTGTCGGGATTTCGGATGGCAGAACCAAAAAAATCAAACAGTTCCTCCAGACAAGGCATTCCCGGTAATACAATTTCGCGCGATATACGGTCCGCATCAATCAGCGAAAAGCCGTTTTTCACAAAAATACTGGAAACTGTACTCTTTCCGGCACCGGTCTGACCGGTCAGCCCTATAATAATTGAGTGCTTTTCGTTGCTCATAGCGTAATCACCTCAAATCCTGCCGCGCGCATCAGGCGGTTGTAAACGGACAGTGCCGTTCCATTTTTATCCGGAATCCGGACATAAACCGTTCCAGCGTGAACCTCATCCAGTTCACGGAAACGCAGAAACAGATAATGTGCCTGCTCCCTGCCGTTGTCGCCGTAGCGCATACAGGGGATACCTGCGATTTCCGGATCGGAATCAAACAGCAGGCAATAGGTATCGTCCGTTTTCTGTGCATTGACAAATGCCGCAAATGCGGCGAAATCCGGTGCATCCACCGGAATGATTTTTGCGTGGGGTGCATAATGACGGTACTTCATGCCGGGGGATGCTACCTTTGCATCCGCGGCAATCTGCTGGTACACCGCTTCATCCACATAGACATGCGCAGCAAACGGCTCTAAATCCTCTGCGGAAATCAGCCCCGGACGCAGGATGTGAATTGTTTCGTCATCATCAAAGCAAATGACCGTGGATTCGACACCGACATCACACTGACCGCCATCAATCACTGCGGCAATTCTCCCGTCCATATCGTCAAGCACATGCTTTGCCGTGGTCGGGCTTGGTGAGCCGGAACGATTGGCAGAGGGGGCAGCGATCGGGCATCCGGACATGCGGATGAGGGCGAGTGCCGCCGGATGGGAGGGCATACGAACCCCCACCGTGTCAAGCCCGCCGGAAGTGACAGCCGGAATACTTTCTGCCTTGGGCAGTACCATTGTCAGCGGCCCCGGCCAGAATGCGTCAGCAAGTTTCCGCGCAATTTCGGGAATATATGTGACAATTCCCTGTAACATGTCCATGTCCGCAATATGCACGATCAGCGGATTGTCCGCCGGTCTGCCCTTTGCGGAAAAAATGCTGCGCACAGATTCTTCGCGCCGTGCATCCGCACCAAGTCCGTAAACTGTTTCGGTCGGGAATGCAACAAGTGCACCGCTGCGCAGAAGTGCCGCAGCAGTTTCCATATCTTCTGTTGTGTATTGTAAGCGTTTAGTTTCCATCATTCTGCCCTGCCAGTTTTGCTGCCTGGTCTGCGGTAGCCAGCGCGTCAAAAATTTCATCCAGATCGCCGTTGAGAATGGATTCCAGACGGTACAGCGTCAATCCGATACGGTGGTCCGTCATACGTCCCTGCGGATAATTGTAGGTGCGGATGCGCTCGGAACGGTCACCCGTACCAACCTGCATTTTGCGTTCTGACGCGATTTTATCATTCTGCTCCTGCTGCTTTGCCTCGAACAGACGCGCGCGCAGCACCTTCATTGCCTTGTCCTTATTCTTATGCTGGCTGCGCTCGTCCTGACATTCCACCACAACACCCGTGGGAATGTGGAGAATGCGCACAGCCGATTCTGTTTTATTGATATGCTGACCGCCTGCACCGCTGGAACGGAACACGTCAATTTTCAGGTCAGTCGGATTGATTTCCAGTTCCACTTCATCCGCCTCCGGCAGTACGGCAACCGTTACCGTGGAAGTGTGAATGCGTCCCTGTGATTCCGTTTCCGGCACACGCTGTACGCGGTGAACGCCGCTTTCATATTTCAGGCGGGAATACGCGCCCTCTCCCTCGATGGAGAAGCTGATTTCCTTGTAGCCGCCAAGCTCCGTGGGATTGGCATTGAGCACTTCCTGCTTCCAGCGATGCGCCTCGGCATACATGCTGTACATGCGGTAGAGGGAATTGGCAAAGAGAGAAGCCTCCTCGCCGCCTGCACCGCCGCGGATTTCCACGATAACATTCTTGTCATCGTTCGGGTCTTTCGGCAGAAGCAGGATTTTCAACTGCTGATTCTGCTCCTCCAGAAGCTCCTTTGCCTCCTCGTATTGCAGCTGCGCCATTTCTTTCAGTTCTGCGTCCAGACCGCCGTCCGCAAGCAGTTCCTTTGCCTCGTCAAATTCTGCCTGTGTTGCCTTGAATGCGCGGAAAGCCTCGATAATGGGCGTAAGATTCTTGTATTCTTTCATGTAGGCAGCATATTTTTCACGGTCACCGATCACCTCCGGGTCGGAGAGCTGCTCGTTGATCATGTCATATTTTTGTTCCATCTGCAAAAGCTTTTCAAACATGGGGGATTCACCTTTCTCTTATCATTCGGTATCGGGCTTCGTCTGTGCATTCTCCGCGTGCGTCACCTGTTTGATATGCTTTTCAATCTTGTGACGCGGCACCATAAATTCTCTGCCGCAGCCGGTACAGCGAAGGCGAAAGTCCATCCCTGTGCGAAGCACCTGCATTTCACGGGAACCGCAGGGATGCGTTTTTTTCATCAGCAATCGGTCATTGAGCCGGATATCCATCTGCAAGTTCCACCTTTCCGATAATTTGTAGCAGCACTGCCCTGATTCTGTAAACGTTCCGTCAGTGCCGCATAGTCACCTTATATTATACCGCATTTTCAGGGAAAAGGCAATATTTAGTTTTCATATTTTTTGGATTTTGTTCAATAATGATAAAAAAGACGCTCCCATCCTATGCAGGGTGATGAAAATGTATGTTCACAAGCAATTGAAAGTGAGGAAAATGAGATGGAACTTTGCAGAATTCAAGGCGAATTTGAAGCCGTAGAGCTTGCCGAGCTTGCAGCCGGCAGAGTGCGCCGCAGCACGGACGGCATCCGGAAAATCATGATACAGGCATTGGGCAGAGTCAGCAATGTCCCGACAAACCGCCAGCGTTTCACCATGCTGCCTGCCAACATGCGCATGGAGAATTATGCCACTGCCGTGATGATTTCCGAAATCAGCGACGACGTGCTGCCCGAACCCAACCTGCGCCGGACTGCCCGTTTGCAGGTCATCTGCGATGTACGCTCCGCCGACCGTGTGTATTCCCTCCTGCTTGCAGCTGGGGCAGGAAATCTGCGTAATTATGCGCATTCCCATAATTCCGGAGAATGTGACAAAATACGCACTTGACAAGTTGCCGAAAATGTGTTAGCATTAAAGTAACACATCCGGCATGATGGCAGCGCAATGCATTCTGCGCGTTGGCATAGTGTTCCGGATTGCTGCATAGGATATGTTGGAACTGATTTGTTCCCCAACTAACACATCGGAGGTTAAAATGATGATGACAACTTTTTATCAGCCCGAAGGCGCATTGCTTGATACTGCAGAAAACAAGGCAGCCGTTGCCACCGCACAAAGTCTGCTGCAGGCACAGGCAACAGGACGCATTCTCGAAGCGCGTGCAACCATGTGCGACAGCAGCCACAATCTCTGGGTAAATCTGCCCTGTATGCGCGGCATTATTCCCCGTGAGGAGGGTGCAGTGGGTATTGCCGAGGGCGAGCTGCGTGACATCGCGCTCATTGCCCGTGTCGGAAAGCCCGTATCGTTCTGCGTTCTGCGCATTGAAACGGACGAGAACGGCGAACCGGTCGCTGTTCTTTCGCGCCGTATGGTGCAGGAGCAGTGCATGGAGCGTTATCTTGCGCATCTCCAGCCCGGTGATGTAATTGATGCCAGAGTGACGCATCTTGAGCCGTTCGGTGCATTTGTGGACATCGGCTGCGGCATTGTGTCCATGGTGCCGATTGACACCATTTCCGTTTCCCGTATCTCCCATCCGTCCGACCGTTTCACAGTAGGGCAGTGCGTCCGTGTGATTATCAAGGCAGTACAGGGCAAGCGCATTTGTTTGTCCCACAAGGAGCTTTTGGGTACATGGGAGGAGAATGCTGCATTGTTCCATGTTGGCGAAACGACCTGCGGCATTGTACGTTCTGTAGAAAAATACGGTGTATTCATTGAATTGATGCCGAATCTTGCCGGTCTTGCGGAGCTGCGCCAGCCCGTCCGTCCCGGTCAGCGCACGAGCGTGTACATCAAGGCATTGATTCCGGAAAAGCTCAAGGTCAAGCTGATTCTGGTGGATGTCTGTGAGGACGTAGCCACTCCCGATCCGATTCGTTATTTCTACAATGATTCCCACATTGACCGTTGGGTATACACCCCTGAAAATTCCGGCAAGCATATTGAAACAGTATTTGACGGAACCATGTAAACGACGATCCCCCTGCTGTCCGGCAGGGGGATTTTTTGAAAAATGAGAATAATTCCGCATCTCCACGGATGCAACCGTTTTAGAACCTGTTCACATAACATAAATATGCAGGTTTTCGAGCATCAATTTTATGCAGACTGCGTGAAATTTTGCCGAAAAGATGCGTATGAGATTTTAATGTGAACAGGCTCTTAGTATTACAAATACAACCGGATATCAACAGCCAGTTCATCTTCCTCACGGATGAGCCGCTTGGTGATGTCCTTGGACTTCTCATCCGCAGCCTTGTACTGGTTCAGATAACGAGCCAGTGACTTCACGCCCATGTGACAGCCCTCGGTGATAAAATCCGCAACGGCTGCATCGGAATCCTCCACTGCAAGCGTGATATTGGTCTTGAACCATTCCATGCCCTTTGCCATTGCTGCCGGCTCTTTGCCGTCATCATGGTAGACAGCGAGCAATTCCTGCATATCCGCAGCAATCAGCTCATGCTGTTCCAGACTGCGTTCGAGAATCCGCCGGAATTCGTCATTCTTGACGTATTTCACGGAATCTCGAATGGACGAAATGCCCATTTTAATGCCTGCATCGCACTCGCGCAGCAGGCGGATGGTATCCTGTTCAATCATATACATTCTCCCGATATTCCGTTCTTTTCCATTATACGGAAAAGATGTGATCGCAGACATGTCTGCGGTTTATTCTGTGCGGTTTTCGGGGAATTATACGGAGAATAGAGATTTTGGATGGCTTGACGTTTCAGAATTACCGTGCGATGAACGGAACTGACAAAAAACAACAGGACAATGGCGAAATTGATTGACATATGTAGAAAAAAATAGTATAATATAGATAAAACAACCAAGGAGGTATCGCTATGAAAAAACAGCTATTGAGCATTTTGCTTGTACTGGTCATGATCATCGGTATCATGCCGGTCAATGCATTTGCAGAAAACAACAGTGCAGACGCTTCTGAAACGGAGTCATACGGCACATTCATTGACGGTGAACAGGTTCTCAGAGATATGCTTGAAGCGAACGGAATGTATGCCCATCCGCGCATCATCATGTCTGAGGAACGGTTTGCGAAGTTGAAGAAAAGCGTCGGGAGTGATTCCGTCACAGGTGTTCTTCTTGAAAAACTGCGCAGTGAAGCCGACAGAATCCTGACTGCGCCCGTAGCGCAATATGAGATCCCCGATGGCATCCGACTGCTTGAAACATCCAAACGAATCCAGCGTCGTGTTGCCGCCCTTGCAATGGCGTACAATATTTTCGGCGAGGAACAATATGCGCAGCGGTGCTATGCAGAGCTTGAAGCGGCATGTCATTTCAAGGACTGGAATCCCAGACATTTTCTCGATACGGCTGAAATGACAACGGCGTTCGCTCTCGGCTATGACTGGCTGTATCATTGGATGAATGAGGAGCAAAGGGCATTGCTCAGAGAGAACATGATTGAAAAAGGACTTAATCAAGTGATGGAGGATTACGAGGACAAGCCACGGGAACGTACCTACAAGTGGTATCAGGACTATCCCGGCGACAACTGGAAACTTGTCTGCAACGGCAGTATGAGCATGGCGGCACTTGCCATCGGCGATGAAGCGGATGCAAAAGACATTGCTTCCGATGTGCTGAACTATGCCTACAAGGAATCCTACTCCTTTGTCCGCCGTGCCTACAGCGCAAAGGACGGCACATACAGTGAAGGACTGGGTTACTGGGATTATGCTACTTATTATCTTGGTTTGCTTTCCTCCTCACTGATCAGCACCACCGGAACCGACTATGGTCTTGCTGATTATGAAGGCGTCCGCAAGTCTGTTGATTTTGTCCGCTATATGAGCTCAAATACCCCGAAATCCTTTAGCTTCGGCGATGATGGTGACAGCCGTGATACGGGATGGGCAGTGCTTCTGTGGCTGGCAGAGTATTACCAGTCGTACGATTACGCTTTGACTCGTCTTAAGAAAATAGAAAACGATAGCTTTTATTATCTGGATGTTCTCTGGATTGATGAGGAAAAGACTTCTGAAGCATCCAAGGATAGTCCCACGGACTGGGGAGAGGTCGGTGCATCCAATGCGAGCTTTAGAAATACATGGGACGAAAGCGGCATCGTGACAGCACTTCATGCCGGTGAAAATAATTATAAGTATCACGGACACTACGATTTGGGTACATTCTACCTTGAATCGAACGGCGCAAGATTTTTCACAGACCTTGGCAATGAGAACTACGAGCTGGACAATCGCAAGTATTCCTATCGCATCAGAGCCGAGGGACATAATACGCTTGTCATCAATCCCTCCACGGAGCTTGACCAGGCAGAGGGTGCGGAATGTCTGATTACCGAATTCAGTGCAGGGGACGAAGCCTATGCCCTCACGGATTTGACTGCCGCGTATGCACAAAGCGGTGCAGAACGTGTTGTCCGCGGTCTGAAAATGATAAAAGAGCACGAATGCGTGATCGTGCAGGATGAAATTTCCCTGAAAGAAAACGGCGAAATTTACTGGTTTGCGCATACCAAAGGACAAATTGCAGTTGCAGACGATGGCAGAAGTGCGGTTGTGACTGTTGGTTCTGAGAGAATGTGGGTAGAAATCATCAGTGAAGACGGGAAATTTACCGTGATGAATGCCGAATCGCTGCCGACATCCCTCAGCGTTCCCAACCAGAGCGACAACAGCGAATACCGAAAGCTTGCTGTTCATCTGACCAATACCAAGGAAGCTGCAATTGCAGTTGCCTGCATTCCGCTGAAAGAGGGCGAATCCAAGCCAGCATGGATTCCGTCCATGAATGCGTTGTCCGAGTGGGCACCCAAAGTGATAGAGGGGGATGTCAATGCGGACGGGCAATGCAGTGTTGCGGATGTAATTGCACTCCAGAAATGGCTGCTCTGTGTTCCGGATGCTGCACTGGCTGACTGGAAAGCCGGCGACCTGTGCGAGGACGGCAGAATTGACGCATTTGATTTGTGCATGATGAAACGGAAACTATGGAAGTAATCAGATGGGGTGGACTCTATGCCTGCTCTAAGCAGCCTTTTCGGCATCTTAATACATAGAGTATGTCTGCGGAGTGATCTAAAAAAGCTGTCAACCTGAATCCAAAACAGAAAAACACTCCCTCTCCTTAGATCGGCAGAGGGAGTGTTTGTTGATTGATGCAATCACAGATAACAGTGGTTTCCGCCCTCCGCCCGAAGCATCTCACGCCTCCGGCTGTCCGGCATCTCTTTCCTTTTTATCATAACAAATCAATCGGGCGTTTGTCAAGGGATGGTATCCTGTCCGCAGATTGATACAGCCCTTCAATCAGGACTGCATATTGAAATTCAAGGGTATCTGTGATATAATGAAAAAAACAGTTAAGGAGGAACCCATATGAAATCAAAACTCATATCCACCATCCTTGCGGCGGCTGTTATGATTGCATTTTTACCCTCTGCAATCACTGCTTCCAATGCAGACGCTCTGGAAGAATATACGGTAATGGACGAAATTCACGGAGTCAATGATTCTGTATTCTACATTGCAAGACCTGATGAAGCTTCACTGACTGTCATCAATGCGTCACAGTTCGGATTGTCCGCTGATGCGGAGGATAACACACAGGCGATGCGGAATGCCTTTGATTATTGCAGGCAGCATCCCAATACCAAGCTTGTGATTGATAAGGGAATCTATCATTTCAGTCCGGAGGAAGATATCTACCTGAACAGACTGCAAAATACGCTGGTTGATGCCAATAATGCTGAATTTATTTTCAGCACGCCGCATTATTTCAAAGTATATGCCTGTGATAATGTCGAAATCAGAAATATGATCGTTGACTGGGACTGGGATACACTGCGGCTTGGCTCTCTTGTAAAAATCGAAAATGAAAATGATGCAGACAATACGCTTGAAATAGAATTCACCGAACTCGATGAAGTCGATGCAGATATCCCTCTGTTAAGCTTCATGCAGTATGATCCTGTCGATCTTGTGGCAGGGGTTCATGGAAGCTTTAAAATATACAGTCCTTCTGTGGATACGGAATGTATCAAAAATGTTGAAAAAGTGGAAGGCAAACCAAACGTGCTGAAGGTCACACACAGCGGTGCATTGGATTATTTCCGCAATGATGAAGTCTATCTGCTCCGTCATTATGTTTACGGCGGACAGGTTTTCAATACTGTGGAAGAATCCAGCAACATCACCTACAACAATATCAGCATCTATGGTGCCTGCGGTATGGGATATGTCTTTGCATACGGCTCAAATCACTATCAGATCATCAATTCCTATATTGGCTTACGTCCCGGTGCGGAAGATAAGTACAGAATTTCCACAACAGCCGATGGCATTCATGTTTCCAACTCAGGAGGCTATTTCCGTATTGATAACTGTGACCTGAGCTTTTGTGGTGATGACATTCTCAATGTACACAGCAACATGTTTTATATCGAAAGCATTGATGAGAGCAGAACGGTTTTAGAGGGGACTGTCCCGAATAAAATCGTTGAACCGGGGCATACATTGAGTTTTATGGATCTGCACTTCAATCCCATCGACTGTGAAGCAACCGTTGCATCCATCACAAGAAATGGATTTAAGGCAACGATCACGCTGACAGAACCTTTACCGGATATTGTCACTGTGGATATGGCTGCGTATAACAAGAACAGGCACTCAGCAAATTATGTTCTGACGAATAACTATGTTCACGAAACAAAGGGACGTGGATTTCTGCTGAATAGTGATAACGGACTCTGCGACGGAAATACATTCTACCGCACATGCAGTCAGACATTACAGGTCCGCACAGACATTCCGAGCGATAAAGTCATTGAGGGAACGGGTGCAGACCATATTCAGATCAGTAATAATACATTTATCGAGTGTAATTTCGGCGGCAGAGGTGATGTTATTACCATTGAAAGTCTGCTGAATGGTGAACGTGTTCAGAATACTCCGTTAGCAGAAATCAGTGTGACGGACAACCAGTTCACTTCGTGCTATCAGGAGGTCATCAATGCGGACAATGTGAATGGCTTTACAATTGAGAACAATATTATCAGGGATTGCGAAAACTACATCATTGGCGAACATTGCAAAAACGTAAAAGTCGAGTCAAATACATTTCTTCTGAGAGGTGATGTGAATGCGGACGGTGAATTCAATGTTGTCGATGTAGTATTGCTCCAGAAATGGCTGCTTGCTGTGCCTGACACACATCTTGCAAACTGGAGGGCAGGGGATTTCTGCGAAGATGACAGACTGGATGGGTTTGATCTTTCGATGATGAAGCGTGTGCTTCTGAAAAACAACTGAATACCATACAAAGAGCTTTCAATTGCTGCAGCAGCCATTTTCAAACTTGCATCCCCTGCAAAAATTTGCTATAATGGGGAAAACAGAAAGGAGCTTATCATGCCGGAAACTACCTACCTTATCGCAGACACTCATTTTGGAGATGCCGCAATTCTTCGTTATGAAAACCGCCCGTTTCAGAGTGTGCAGGAGATGGATGAAGCCATCATCCGCAACTGGAACAGCACGGTCAAAGAGGAGGACACCGTATTTGTACTGGGTGATTTTTCTGCCTATGCACTGCAAAAAACTGCGGGCATCTGCCAACGCCTGAACGGGCACAAATACTTGATCATGGGCAATCACGACACAGCATCCGAGTCAGATTATCTTGCCTGCGGATTTGCTCATGTCAGCCGCTATCCGATCATTTACGACAACTTCTGGATGCTTTCCCATGAGCCGCTGTACATCAACCGGAACATGCCCTATGCGAATATCTTCGGGCATGTGCATGATAACCCGATGTACCGGACGGATTCTCCGCAGAGCTTCTGCGCCTGTGTGGAACGGATTGGTTATACACCGATCAGCTTCAGCGAGGTGCGGCAACGCATTATGGATAAATATCCAGACCCCACAGATTCTGCAAATGATTCAGGGGAGACAGCACCGTAGTATCGCACCTGCATTTCTGTGCCTGCGAGATGATCCCCTGTACGACCTCGGAGGGATTTTCCATATCCAGATTGGAGGTCACAACTGCGAAAAAATGAAATCTGCTGTAAAATAGAACCAGAATACAACGCTACGGATTATCGGCAGCTTCATGGCTGCCAAAAAAGAGATAACTATGGAGGGAATGCGATGAAAATGAAGATGATGGGATTTGCAGCAGCACTTGCACTGCTTCTGCAAATGGCAGCTGTGCCCACAGGTGCAGCAGACGGACAGATTTACGAAGCGGAGGACGCAGTGATGACGGGTGCACTTGAAACCATTTCCGAATCCGGTGCATCGGGCGGACAGGTAGTCGGCAAATTCTCGGAAAGCGACGATGTTCTGACATTTACTGTCGAGATTCCGTCGGGTGGTTCATACGATCTGCTGTTCCATTCGATGGGCTACGGCGGTGACAAGACAAACAAGGTTTCCATTGACGGCGAGTACATCGGCACATTCGTGACAAAGGCTGAAGAATACAATGACGCTGTTCTGAGCAAGGTGATTCTCAAGGCAGGAACGCATGAGATCGCAATTACAAAATCATGGGGATGGATTGCAGTGGACTATCTGAAGGTACAGGCATCGGAAGCCATTCCGGATTCGGCATATCAGGTCAGCAATGTGTTGAGTGATCCGGATGCCACACCGGAAACAAAGGCATTGTTCACCTATCTGTGCGAGGGCTACGGCAAGCAGGTATTGTCCGGTCAGGTGGCAGATGAGGGCTTGAAAAGTGACGAGTTTAAGGCGATCTACGATGTCACCGGCGAAAAGCCTGCGATCCTCGGACTGGATATGATGGACTATACCCCGTGCAGAAATGCAATGGGTGCAAAGGTTTCCAATGCCGTGGATGTTGCCATTGATTTCCATAAGGAAAACGGTATCATTGCGTTCTGCTGGCATTGGAATGCTCCGGGGGAATACATCAAAAGCGGCACGGATGAGGAAAACGGCAATCCGCGCTGGTGGGGCGGCTTTTATACGAGAAACTCCACATTCGACATTGAAGCTATCATGAACGGGGAGGATCCGGCGGGTAAGGCGCTGCTGGACAAGGACATTGAGGGCATTGCAAAGCAGCTCAATCGTCTGGAAGAAGCAGGCGTTCCGGTGCTCTGGCGGCCCCTGCATGAAGCCTCCGGCGGTTGGTTCTGGTGGGGTGCAAAGGGTGCAGAACCGTACAAGGCATTGTACAAGTACCTGCATGATCAGCTGACGAATACTTATGGCTGCCACAATCTGATTTGGGTATGGAACGGACAGAATCCGAATTGGTATCCGGGTGACGAGTATGTGGATATTATCGGTGAGGATCTCTATCTGGATAAGCATGTGTATTCCGCAAGTGCAGCAAAATTCTCCGAGATTCTGGACTATTCCGGCGGCAAAAAGATGATCGCCCTGACCGAAAACGGCGTTGTCTTTGACATTGACAATGTCATTGCAGCCGGTACGAAATGGGCATGGTTCAACACATGGAACAAGGATTTCATCACCAAGAACGGCGTATTCTCCGATGAATATACGGAAGCCCATATTCTGAAGAAAACCTACCAGAGCGAATATGTCATTACGCTTGATGAACTTCCCGATTGGGATACCTACACACCCGACAGCACAGAACCGACACAGCCGGAAATGGACAAGGGCGATGTCAATGCGGACGGCACGTTTAATGTCACGGATATCGTGACAATGCAGAAATGGCTGCTGGCTGTTCCGAATGCAGCTCTTACAGACTGGAAAGCCGGTGATCTGCACGAAGATGATGTGCTGGACGGATTTGATCTTGCCGCAATGAAGCGGATGCTGCTCAATGGCTAAGGAGGCGGAATAATGGCGAAATATCGTGTATTATCCGCACTAACAGCATTGATAATTGCATCGTTTTCCATGATGCCCATGCAGACAACCTATGCCTGCGAAGCTGTATAATTGCAATGAACCTCGACCACCTTGCATCTCCCTGCAAAAAATCCACCTTTTATGCATATTATAGGTTGTATGCATCGGATGAATATGCTATAATTGAAACATAAATGCAATCAGGTCGTGTTGACACTAAGCCTAACAACACATCTTTTCGGCAAAAGCTGCGTATTATTTTAGTGTCAACACTCCCTAAAACGTTCTGTAACTGACGAGGAGGTGCAATCACTGATACGGAAAATGCAGAACGACACTCAATTGTAACAGAAGGGAAGATTTGAAAATGAAGAAAAGAACCAGAACACCACGATACCAATGGACAAGACTGCTCAGTCTGTTTATGATACCGCTATTCTTATTGCATATCGGTATCATTCCTGTGACGAAAGCAGAAGCGGACGAAGTAATCAGGCGATTCCTCTATGTTGCTGAAAACGGCAATGACTACACCGGAAACGGTTCATCCGGCAGCCCCTACCGTTCCATTCAGAAAGCCGCATCTGAAGCAACCGCTGGCACGACGGTTCTTGTGCGCGCAGGTACTTATATTGAGGAGGATATCCGACCGAAAGAATCCGGCACAGCGGATGCAATGATCGTGTTCAGACCAGAAACGTCCTCCGATATGGGAAAGGTTATCATCAAGCACAAGGATGTTTTCACCGGCTCCACCATCACGCCTGCGGTAAGGGCACAGTGGCTTCAGGATACCGGATGGAAAGAAGAGGATGTACAGCATTATGACAATGCCGGCATTGAATACTCCATCGCTGCAAGAAAAAATGAGCTGACCGATGTATTCAACCTGTTCGGACGGGATTATGTCTGGATTGAGGGCTTCATATTCGAGGACTACAAATACGCACGAAGCACCATCAACATCATGGGCAGGGGCAATGTTGTCATCAACAACCAGTTCAAGAATATCGGCTGCGTCTACAATGCACCGTGGACATGGACGGCACAGGGGGTTATCCGTCCGGATGTGACAATTCCCATCGCCGGACCGGACAACGTGATCCGCAACAACTATTTTGAGAGTGTTTACGGCGAAACACTGAGCTATGACAACCATGCACAGAACTGCATTATTTCCGAGAATACGTTCATCGGTGCGATCGGCAAAAATGCCGGTGCAGGTGGTTCGGAATCCTCCACGCTGGGCGGCAGAGCAGACGGCAACAGAAACAATGCATTCGCATTTAATTACTCCGGCGGTTCTGTGAACGGCGGTACGATCTGGCTGGACATCAGCGTCAGGGATTTCACCGCTGTCAGAAATGTCGCACACAATACGGCATACTTCATGTTCAACGAATCCGAATGCACAAGAAACTGGGCATATGAAAACATCGTCTATAACAAGCCCCTTGATGAAAACAAGCGGATGATCGGAAGTACGGAATATTTCATGAATTTCCCTGCACAGCGAATCGAAACAGGACTGTTTTCAGCGTTCTGGGATACCGGTTCCACATGGGATGCAAGATGGATCAACAATGTCACCTACAATCTGAAAAACGGCATCTCCCTCGACAGATCGTGGAATAACGAGGTCAGAAACAACATCGCCTACGAAGATGAAAACAGCATGTACAACAGCAATGAAACGGTAGGCATTCTCATCAAGGAAACAACGATCAACGGTTTCCACGCATGGCACGGCATCGACCTGAAGGGCGGCGGCTCGCATGTGTTCAGAAATAATCTCTGGTATTCTCCCAGAAAGGCAGAATATGTCCGCTATATGGATCCGTCCCAGCCTGCAATTACCGTGGATGCATTCAACGCACAGATCAATTCCAAGACAGAGCTTGCCAAGGATCCCATGTTTGAAAATGCAGCCGCAGGCGATTTCCGTCTGAAAGCCGGCAGCCCTGCCATCGGCACGGGTGACAATGGCGTGGACAGAGGTGCATATGCAGTTTATCCGAAAACTGCTGTTGGCTGCAACAGGGCTCTCGGTCTGATTGAGGATGTCAATGTCAGCTTTGCTGCACTGAATTCCTCTGCAAAGCCCGGTGATGTAATCGAACTGGAGCTGAAACTGAATCAGCCTGCATCCGGCACAATGCAGTTTAACGTAACACCCGTTGCAGGTGACGCGCGCCTCGACAAGGATTTCAGCTTTGTGGACGATCCGGCTGTCACATTTAACGCCGGCGAACAGAGCAAGACGGTTCGTGTGAAGATTCTGGAGGGATACGATCTCGATCAGCTTCTGGTGTTCCGCATTGATCCGGCAGGCACAACGAAAATTGAAGCTGTCGGCGGAAGGGATATGCACCTCGTCAGAATCCACAGAGCCGAAAAGCGTGTGCTGGTCATCAATAATGTGGGTGACTGCATGGGACAGTCCATCGTTGCCCATTACAAGCCCGGCGAACTTGTCACCATTGATGCCAAGACCAGAGAGGGCTACACCTTTGACGGCTGGCAGGTCGGCATTGATGCAATGGAAGTAACTCCCGTCAGTGCAAACGGTTCGGTTTCAACATTCATCATGCCGGATTACAACCAGAGAATTCAGGCGAAATGGAAGCTCAATGGCACAGCCGTCAATGTCACAGGGCTGACTTTGAACCATGACTCGCTTGCCATGAATGCGGGCGATACCGCCTCCATCACAGCAACCGTTTCCCCTGCAAATGCTACGGATAAGGTCGTGATCTGGACTTCCTCCAATCCGCTTGTGGCATCCGTTGATACCAAGGGTAATGTGACCGCATTGTCCGAGGGTACGGCTGAAATCCTTGCAAGAACGCTGGAAT
The DNA here is from genome assembly GCA_015066845.1 of Ruminococcus sp. Taxonomy (GTDB): domain Bacteria; phylum Bacillota; class Clostridia; order Oscillospirales; family Ruminococcaceae; genus UBA3855. The sequence continues at coordinate 87,965 of SVNO01000002.1, forward strand.
ACAGTGACAAACAGTTCACAGCAAGATGCAAGGTCACTGTCACAGGAACGATTGCACCTGCCGGTGATGTGATCGAAGCGGAGGACTATAACGTGCAGTCCGGCATTGATACGGAAAATTGCAGCGAGGGCGGACTGGATGTCGCATACATCGAGAACGGGGATTACATCGGCTTCAAGGGTGTGAACTTCGGCAGAGGTGCGGAATCCATCAATTTCCGTGTTGGCTCTAACGGCAATGCCGGCACAATTGAAGTGCACCTCGGATCTCCCGACGGAAAGCTGATCGGCAGTATGGATGTCAGCAGTACGGGCGGCTGGCAGAACTGGGCAACTCAGAAATGCAGCATTGAAAAAACGATTGGTGTGCATGATGTGTATTTCGTTTTCAAGGGCGGTGACGGCTATCTGTACAATCTCAACTGGTTCAGCATCAATTATCCCTATGAAAATGACAATCTGCTGGGTGACTGCAATCTGGACGGCATGGTCGGCGTTGCCGATGTGGTGATGCTCCAGAAATGGCTGCTGTGTAAGAGCGATGTGCTCACATGCTGGAGAAATGCGGATATTTGCAGAGATCAGCGCATTGACGGATTTGATCTGTCTGCACTGAAACGGCTGATTCTTGTTGGAACATAATCGCAGGATCGGCAAGAGGCTCGAAAACGGAGTTATCTAAAAAATGAGCTGTTAACCAAAATCAAAAACAGAAAAACACTCCCTCTCCTTAGATTGGCAGAGGGAGTGTTTGTTGATTGATGCCGTTGACGGTCAGGTTCATAATCGGTTCTGCATCCATTTTGAATTTAGAGAAGCTGTGCGGTATAACAGCACTGATCCTCCAAACCCTGATAGATAAGCTGTGCTTTATAAAAAATCCTCAAGCTTGGCATCCAGATTGCCTGAACCGATTGCCGCCGCATAAGTGAGAATGATCGCTGCGTCCGTCGCATCCAGTACACCATCGGCATTGACATCGACAGCCTTCTCCTGTTCCTTTGTCAGTCCGCTGTCACTGCCTGCACCAATTTTCGCAGCGGCTACCAGAAGTATGGAGGCATCCACTGCATCGGCTTCGTTGTCAGCATTCACATCTCCCATAACCAGTTCTGCCGGCTCAGTGGGAGTGGTTTCGGTTGTCTTGGTGGTTTCCGTTGTTACGCTTGAATCGGATGTGACAGTTGTGTTCTTCGGAGTAGTTTCGGTTGTCTTGGCGGTTTCCGTTGTTGCAATCGAATCGGATGTGGCAGTTGTGTTCTTCGGAGTGGTTTCGGTTGTCTTGGCGGTTTCCGTTGTTGCAATCGAATCGGATGTGACAGTTGTGTTCTTTGGCGTGGTTTCAGTTGTTTTGGTGGTTTCTGTTGTTGCAATCGAATCGGATGTGACAGTTGTGTTCTTTGAAGAAGCAGATTCTGTGGTAGATGTGCTTTTTGTCGATGTAGTCTCTGTGATGGATGTAGTGGTTTCCATGATGGATTCAGTAATGGTAGTTGTTGTTTCTGTGGTCGTTGTTTCCTCTGGGGGAGTGGTGTCTGTCTGCCCTGGTTCAATGGACGAACCATCAGCAAAATGAATCGTCACCTGTGAAGAAATCTCAAGTCCCTCTGCAAACGCCTCCCACTCGGTCTGTGTTCCGCCGTAGTAGATATCGGTCAGATTGGGATAGTTAAAATCATAATATCCCATCATACCGGAATGGTGTTCAATGCTTGCCGGAATTGTCAGCTTTTTCAGTGCGGTGCATCCGACCAGAGTATCGAATTCAATCTTCGTGACGCTCTCCGGGATAACAAGCTCCGTCAGACTTGTGCAGTTTGTGAATACATTTGCACTGATCAGCGTCACACCCTCCGGAATTGTCACTGTTTTCAGACTGGAGCAGTCGGCGAATGTCCTTGATTGGATCTCGGTCACACCTGCCGGATTATTGACGGATGTCAGATTGGTACAGCCGTCGAACGCACCTGCTCCAATACTCGTCACACCGTCCGGAAGTGTCAGTGCAGTTAATCCTGTGCAATTCTCAAAGGCAGTGTATCCGATACGCGTGATGCTGTCCGGCAGGGTAATCGCTGTCAGGTCAGGCTGATTATAAAATGCTTCTGCTCCGATTGCCGTCACCGGTGTGTCTTCAATGAATGCAGGTACTTCAAATTCGGCAGGGACCTGTGCATCAGCGGCAAAACCTGTGATTGTGATGGAATGGCCGAAATCATACTGGTACGCAAACAGATCCGTGGTACTGTGGTGTACGCCATTCGTCGTACCATCATTGAACTTTACTGTATAGGGACAGAGCAGTGTGCCGTACTCTTCTTGGAATGCACTGCTGCTGATGTCAATGCGGTTCCAGTCGGCTTCTGTGCCGCCGTAGCAGATCACAATATCCTCACAATCCGAGAATGCATAGTCTGCAATGCTTGTGATGGACTTAGGAATGTCGATCGTTTTCAGATTCCAGCAGTTCTGGAATGCGTTTGCTCCGATGGAGGTCACGCTGGACGGGATGGTAAACTGCGTAAGACCGGAGCAGTCCTTAAACGCGTTGCTTTCAATCGCAGTGAGTGTCTCCGGCAGAATCACTTCTGTGAGTCCATAACAATTGTTGAATGTATCCTGTTCGATTGAAGTCACACCAACGGGGATGGCGATGGATACAAGTTTTTTGCAGTTTTCAAATGCACTTGTGCCGATGGAGGTCACACCGGAAGGAATGGTCAGATCCGTGAGAGACGCGCATTCGGCGAACGCATCACTGCCGATGGCGGTGAGTGTTTCCGGTAATGTCACAGCAGCAAGCACATTGCATTCGCTGAAGGTGCTCGCGGCGATTTCTGTGACTCCCTCCGGAATGGTGATTTCTGTGAGATCATCACATTCATAGAATGCCCGTGCACCGATTTCAGTTACGCCGGAAGGAATGTGCAATGCTGTGAGGGAAGAGCAGGATTCAAATGCCGATCTGCCAATGGCGGTCAGCGAATCCGGAAGTGTCACATCGGTCAGTGAATAGCATCGCTCAAATACTCTGCCCGGAAGCTTCTCCAGACCATCGGGAAGTACTACCGACATCAAACCAGAGCATCCTGCAAATGCGCCATTGCCGATGGATTTCACACTGTCGGGAATGATGACACTTGTCAGGGATAGGTGCTTTTGGAATGCATTGACATCAATGGCTGTGACGGCAATGCCATCAATTGCGGCAGGAATGGTCAGCTCCATGGTTTCCCCCGTACAGCCCATAATCATAATCGTACCGTCATCTCTGAATGCATAGGACAGATTTTCATAATTCAAGATCTCAAACGGTTCTGTCCGGATGTCCTCCGTGCCAAGCTCGATGAATTTCAGCCCATATTCTCCTGCATAGAATTCTGCCGCAGAACCGCTTTCACCGTAGATGCGGATATTGGGCAGCGGAATCGCGCTCCATGCATATTCGCCGTTAGGATCTGTGTAGTGGAACACGTTATTGTAGATTTCCTTGACCGAAGCCGGAATCACAATACCGCACAAACTCTGGCAGTTCCAGAATGCCTCGGAGGAAATGCGTGTCACCGTGGAGGGAATGGTCACTGAACGCAGGGCAATATCGCCGCCGAACAGATTATTGGGGATGACCTCCATTCCCTCAGGAAGTACCACGCTTTCAAGATGCGGCATGGATGCAAATGCATACGTCCCGATGCCCGTAATATTTTCCGGCAGTACAATATTCTGCAAGCCGCTTCCATAGAACGCTCTCTCGCCAATATATGTCACGCTCTCCGGAATGCCGGTATAGGTTGTAATCTGATTGCAGCTTTCGACTGCACACTTTGCAATGCTCGTTGTTCCGTCAAGAATCGTCAGTGAACCGGCAGTTTCCGGAACATAGATCAGCTTCTGCGGATTTCTGGAGTAGATACAGCCGTCGGATACGAAATACTGTGTATCCTCCGGATCGAACTGTATCTCCATCAGGGAAGTACAGCCATCAAACAAATCCTCAATGCCGTTGCTTTCGTCATAGAAATAGTGATATTCTATATCATATTTTCCCTCTTCAACAGGGGGCAGTGTGATATTTTTCGGAAATGTCAAAGAGGTCAGTGCACTGCAGTGATCGAATGCATCATCACCAACGCTACGCACCGTTTCCGGAATCACAAGTTCGGTAATCAGTTTGCAGCCCTTGAATGCGCCGGGTGCAATGGCAGTTACCGGTACGCCATCGATCTCAGAGAGGATCGACACTTTCTCTGCGGACGGGTCACACTGGAATACCACCGCTTCGCCATCGGCGATCACATAGGTAATGCCGCCCTGCTCTTTGAGCTTGCAGTTGTAATGAATATTGGCGAATTGCAGCGGCTGGCTTTCATCAAGTGTTTCGCCTTCATAGACAAATACAGCATCGAGAAGCTGTTCCTTTGTGCCAAGATAATACACTTCGCAGGATTCTTCCCCATATGCATACCATTCACGGAATGCCAACGTATGAATATCCGTCACCGATGCCGGAATAACGGCACAGGGAATGCCGCCAAGACCTGCTCTTCCGACATAGGTCACCGTTTCCGGCAGAATCACACTGCTGATGTTTGTTCCGCTGAATGCGCTTTCTCCGAGGGTTTCCAAATTTGCCGGCAGATCAATGGAATTGAGAGATGTATAGGCAAATGCCTGACTGCCGATCTCCGTCACAGAGTCGGGCAGTGCAATATTCACCAGCACATCATCTCCGGCAAATGCATTATTGCCAATGGTTTCCAGATTGTTTCCCTCAATAGTGACATTGCGCAGCCAGTGCAGACCGCTTGTACCGTCATCACCGGTTTCCGGTATCGGATCGCCGAATGCACCATTGCCAATATGCTTCACACTCTCCGGAATTGTCACGGATTCCAGCCTTGTCCAATAAGAAAATGCACCGGCAGGGATACCCCTGACACCGTCTTGGATCACAAGCTCCGTGGCAGTGGGATTGTCCTCGACCTCTATGATCCAGTTATCATAGTACCCGATGCCGTTTTCCACGGTCAGTTTCAGTCCCGTCTCGGAGAATGCATAACTGCCAACATAGGTCACGGAAGCAGGGATATCAATCGAATCCAGCGAAGTACAGCCATAAAACGCACTATCACAGATGGTTTCCAGACCATCGGGCAGCGTGATGCTGCTCAGAGAAGTACAGCCGGAAAAGGTACTCTGCCCCAGCACAGTCAAATTCGCCGGAAGCTTCACTGTGGTAAGTGCTGTACAACCATTGAATGCACCATAGGTATACCATCCGTCAGTCACACCGATGGATGTCACAGAATCCGGAATCTCGATGGACTGCAGTGCGGTACATTCACGGAATGCCCCGTCCTCAATGCATGTGATGGTATCCGGCAGAGTCACTGATTGCAGTGCAGTATTCTCATAGCTGCTGTAGCCGCTTGCTATGCCTTTGAATGCGGAGCTGCCGATCGTTGTGACCGTTTTTCCGTCGATCTTTGCAGGAACAACAACCTCTTTTGCCGTACATTTGACACCTTGAATGGCAATCGTGCCGTCTTCCTCAATGGAATAGAGCAGATCTTCATAGGGAATCCAGTCCGCGTTGTAGTTGCCATAAATCTTGTAGGGGCTAAGTTCCTCCATCGTAATCTGGAGTTGAGCTTTGCCGGATAAATCCGTGGAAAAGGTTTCCGCTTTGACATAGACCACATCGCCCTTGAACATATCCTTTTTCAAAAGGAAATTGTTGTAATCTCCGCTGTCATCGTCATACGCATCGTATTCTTCCATATCGGTGGTATAGAGATAGCCCGTTGTATCCACATCACCGATGGTCTGGAATGTGTAGCTTCCGTCATCAGGGGCAGTAAAACGGTACCACAGTTCATGGATGCCATCGTCACCGGATTGGAATTCCAGATCGATCGTGCCGATCTTCGTAACAGTTTCTGCCGTATCAAATCCAGCCGCAAGTGCTTCGAATGCCGCTGTCGGAACGGTCAGCAGCCCCACTGCAAGTGCCGACACCAAGGCAAGCCCAGTTTGTTTCTTCTTCATACGATCATTCCTTTCATATATCGAAGACATTAATGATGTCCTGTACCCATTATAGCACGCTTCCCACTATATGTCAAATCAATGTGGATTAAAGTCCAAGCCCTGTACCATGACCGATTGTACGGGCGGAATTTTCTGTTACGAACGGCTTGAAAATATCCATATCATCGGGAATTCCGTTTCCGCTGTCAGTGATTACAATAACCGCTTGCATTGATTTTACAGATACATTTTACGGCATAAAGATTATATGTGTTGTGAGCTTTCATCGGTTCAGAGAACGCGAATACTTGCCCTGAATTTATGTCCCATCCTCTTTTCCATCCCTGTGCTGCTTCAGGGCAGCAAAACGGAGCAGCTGCTTGCGTGAGGAAATACCCAGCTTGCTGTAAATGTTCTTGTTGTGATATTTAAGCGTATTTTCCGTAATATGCAGAATTTCCGCAATCTGCTTTGCCGTTTTACCTGAAAGATACAGCTCATATACCCTGTATTCGGCAGGGGTAAGCGTACTGAGGTTTTCCACGAAGAATTGATATTCCTCAGGAACGATCTCCTCTTTGTGCTTTTCGGCAAGGCGGTCAATTTCACTTTTGGCAAGCTCATATTTTTTTGATGCTTTTTCGTATTCTTCCTTTGCCTTTTGAGCCTCTTCTTCGGCAAATCGCTTTGCGTTCTCAAGGTCATCGAGCTGCTGTTCGTAGTAATTATCCTTTTCTTCAAGAAAAGCGAAAAGGTCGTCTATTTCGCGGATACGGAGCTGCTCGCCGTAATCTTCCTTTGCTTTGACCTGCTCTATCTTTTTCAGAATGGGAGAAACATACTTCTTGCTCATGAAAATACAGCAGACGGCGGCGAGAATTGCCGCAATCAGAAAAACCAGCAGAATATTGATCTGTCCTTTGCGCAAAAAGCTTTCATACTGCGTTTTCTGAATCATCACAGCAACGCTGAAGGTTTCGTTGCCAAGCACAATTTCGTTTGTCAGTCCCACACATTTTTCGCTGCCGAAATCAAAACGCTGTGAGCCGTTTTTGCTTTTGATATTCAGCGCATTTTCGGTATTATAGCGACCAGAACTGAATTGCCCTGAATATATTCCATCGCTTTCATCAAGCAGGCCGGAGGTTACATCTCCCCAACGCCCGTCCTCGGTTTTGTATGACAGCTGAAATAAAAGGTCGTTGATTTCAAAACCGCACACGCCGATGATATTGTCATTGTGATCCCGAATAGGAACGTAAATATATCTCGCTCTTTCCCATGTATCGGGGATGGGGACGGCAGGACTTAAAACATAGTGCGTTCCGTCTGAAAAGATTTCGCTGCAGTGTTCAAAAAAATCGGTACTGCTTTCATTTTTCCATCCGCTGTGGAAATTGATGCCCCTGCTTTTTCCTGTTGAAAATGAGCCTCTGTAAATGGAGAAATCATTGTTTACAGTGTTTTCGGAGTAAAGGTTGATGTATTTCAGATAGATTCCGCTGTAAAGCGGAGCATCGGAATGATTATTTGCTGTGGTATCAAGAATGCAGAATGCACCGCTTGCGGGGGCAACCTGCATATTCAGGTAGACCGAGTCATAAAGCCTGTTCTGTAAGGCATCCAGTGCTTCAGAATTATTTTCCAGCCCATCAAAGCTGATATGATTCTCAGTCAGATAGTTCTGGATTGAATCTGAAAGCTGTCCCGAAAAGGATATCGCACAAGCTGCAAGCTCATCACAGTCACTCTCGATACTGTCCGAACAAGCAGAAAGCTGTGCGTTAAGGTCATTCATGATCTGTCTGTTGGTGGGATTGAGAATACCGAACAGGTTCAGCAGAATGATGATTACTGCAAGAAACAGACATATGACTGAAAAAACATAGAAAGCGAATCTTCTTCGCATTGACAAGCCTTCCGTTTTGAACTGCTTTACAAGGCTCTTGATGTCAAGGTATCTCAGTATATTCATCGCTGTACCCTCACATATCCTTATCTGAAAGCTTTTTCAGTTCTTCAAGGGAAGCAGCGACAAGCTCGTTCAGTACATCTTCCTTATCCTCGCCGTTTGCAGTCCGTTCAACATACTGGTGATGTGCGGATTTGAGCACCAGCTTTACATTCTGCTCGAAATCGCTCTGAATATCCGAAGCATTGTCATAAACTGGAAGAGAATACAGCTTGAAGTTGTCCATCATACCGTTCATCATATCGTAAAGGTTTTTATAGCTTTCCGTTTCGGCAATGCCTGTGTCGGCAAAAAGCGCTGTAAAAGCCTCATCAGTCACAGGGAGATAGCCTGTGCTTGTCACAAAGCGCAGGTTATTTTCTTTTTCGGTAAGCCATCCTGCAAAAATATATGCGCCGTAATTCTTTCGCTCATCATCGCTCTTTATAGCGAAAAGTCCACCGCCTCTGTGAACAGCGGAAGGCTTGTCCTCAATAAATGCAGGATAAGGCAGCGAAACAGAGGTAATAGTTTCGGTGGTGTTGTCAGGGTAAAACACCATTTCAGGCTGATAAAGAATATCAGCGGTTGAGCCTATATTAGAGATGATTTCAACGGTTTTCCAGCGTGAAGCGGCATATCCGTCATCAAGACAGATTCCGCCGTAGATTGCCGCCTTGCTTAAAGGAAACCATACCTGTTCAAAGGCTTTGGCATTCAGGTTCAGTTTGCCGTCCAGATCGGA
>SVNO01000039.1 GCA_015066845.1 Ruminococcus sp.
CGATAACCCCCTATCTATGGATTTAGCCTTCAAGTATTTTGAAGGCTAAATGTCTGGTGCGGGTGACAGGAATCGAACCTGCACACCTTGCGGCGCGAGAACCTAAATCTCGTGCGTCTGCCAGTTCCGCCACACCCGCATATTTAATTTACAAACAATTCTGCAGCATTTTACATTCCTTTTCCAAGGAAGTGCAGCTTGCTGAAACCCCCTGATTCTCCATTTCAGAAATTTCAGATACGGACATCACATCAGTTTTTTCATAAACGCTTTTCAGTTTCAGAAACAGACTCAAAGGGAACTCACTGTCCCATTCCATGCGATAGCCGTATAGTCCGAATTTGTTTAAGATGCGCTCCATTTCCGCAATGAAATCCTGTAGAAAAGATGCTTTTGGAAAACAGAGAAGTTCGCTGCGAATAAGTTCTACGCACTCCATTGAAGAAAAAGAATCAATGTGAATAGTGATGAGATTATCCGGCACGACAGCAACTTTCCATATAGAAGCAGTCGGTTCCTCTACTGTGCGAAATACTTCTTTGTGTTCATCAGCTGGATATTCATTCAATATAGTCAGAAGTGCAAGCATAAAATCGTCAAGAAAGTTTGTAATATAACTATTACAGAAATAAACTGTCGATTTACCATCAGTGAGTTTTCCACGAATCCATCCAGCACTGATCTGCCCGATCTGAAAATACTTTTCCATTTATTCCTCCACTGTAATGACGCACCCAAAATCTCGTGCGTCTGCCAGTTCCGCCACACCCGCATATTTTGTTTAAGTTGCAATCACAATTTCATCCGATTTCATGAAATCGAACAATTCATTTTTTGAAAAAGGCCACCGTAATTCATCGCCGAAGTCCAATTCAAAAAAGCTGATCAGATCTTCACATGAGTCGAATGCTAAATCCGTCATGTAATGTTCATACTCATCTTGGATTTCTTCCCAATGGGAATAATGTTTCTTGCTCAAAAGCATCTCACCAGTTCTCAAATAAATGAGATGCAGAATTTGATCGGACATCATTTACTCCTAAAAATATTCACTATGTCAGTTTCCCATCAGTTGTCCGATACCAGCGAATGACAGATTTGACAGTAGCCAGATCCTCTTCAAACTGCTTTCTATCCGCATCCGGAATGTATGCAGAAATAAAATCGGCATCAATGCGATGAATACATCTTTCAAGTTCATCCATCATTTCGGAGGAAATCGGCAAAGCGTTTCGTTCCAATGAAAGCAATATCGCAAGTGCTTCGACCGCCTCATATTCGGGATTTCTCGCACCTAAGTAACCACATTCACAAAAGTAACGTGAAATGACCGTAGAATAGCTGTATTCCTTCATCTGGACCTGCAACAACAGCAGCATGGCAGTAACATCATACAGAATTCTATTGTAATTCATAAACTGCACAACCTTTCTGATTTCCTATTGTATCCGTCCACTGTTGTAACACAGCCAAAATCTCGTGCATCTGCCAGTTCCGCCACACCCGCATTCATTTCATTATACCACATCCTCCGCCACTTGTCAAGAACTCCCCAACTCCAAACTCCCGATTGTCTATTGGGGGGATTAGTAGTTTGTAAAAGCTAAAACTTGATGATGCTTCTTGATAGCAAGAGCTGCCCCCTCCGCCGCCGTTCGGCGGCACCTCCCCCGCAAAGCGGGGGAGGGATATGTGGGTGACTCCCCGCGGGGCGGGGAGATGCTGAACGGAGTAAAGCAGAGGGGACAGGGGCTGTGAGCCTGCGCCCCCGAATCCCGCTTTTTCATTTAAGATTTAGGTTTTACATGTTATTAGTAGTTTGTAAAAGCTAAAACTGGATGATACTCTTTCACTTGAATAGAAACCAAGAGTTGCCCCCCCTCCGCCGCCGTTCGGCGGCACCTCCCCCGAATCCCGCTTTTTCATTTAAGATTTAGATTTTACATAGTATTAGTATGAAATAAAAAAACACCTTCGGTTTTTTTGCGCCCGAAGGTGTTTTATGCTCTTAGGCAGCACCGCACAAAGACCGCCTGCGGCTGCGCACATCATCTTCGCCGCATCGTTTCCGTTGTCTTGCCGAAAAATCTAAAGCAAATCCAACGCACCGTACTTTACACGGTATTGCCTTACAACATCTGCTTCCGCAGTTCCTCCGCACTCATACGGCTCAGATATGCCGGTGCAACGTCAAATGCTGTCTTACAGCCCGTCATGCCCTCTGCCTTCATGCGGTAAAGTGCTCTTGCATATGCCACCAGTACGCTTGCGGTGAATTCCGGATTGGAATCAAGCTTGAGCGCGTATTCAATCATCTGGTGATTCTTCTCGCCTGCACCCGTTCTTGCACTGCGCATGACAAATCCGCCGTGCGGCATGGTGGTGTGCTGTGCATCAAATTCTTCCTCTGTAATGAAATTGACCGTTGTATTGTACTGGTCAAAATAATTCTTCATGGTCTTGATTTCCTGCTCAATTGCCGCTAAATCTGCACCATCCTCCGCTACGACAAAGCATACTCTCTCATGCTTTTCGCGTGTGGAAAGCTCCGGCTGCGCACCGCTGCGTACTGCCTCCATTGCTGCCTCCACCGGTACGGTGTACTGAATGCCGCGCTTGACACCTGCTACTCTGCGGATCGCATCGGAATGTCCCTGACTGACACCCTTGCCCCAGAATGTGTAGGTCTTGCCGCAGGGAAGAATGGACTCCGCATACAGACGGTTGAGGGAAAACAGACCGGGGTCCCAGCCAAGGGAAATCATCGCAAGATGTCCGCTTTCCTTTGCTGCTGCGTCCACGTTTGCAAAGTGCTCCGGAATTCTTGCATGTGTATCAAAGCTGTCAATGACATTGAAAAGCTTCGCCAGTGCCGGTGTCTGTTCCGGCAGGTCGGTCGCACTGCCGCCGCAGATAATCATGACATCAATTGCGTCCTGCATGGATGCCGCATCGTCCAGACGATAGGCAGATACACCCTGCGTCATCAGTTTCACGGATGACGGATCGCGTCTGGTGAATACACCGACAAGCTCCATATCCTCATTCTGCCCGATTGCAAGCTCTACGCCCTTGCCAAGATTGCCGTAGCCTGCAATGCCAATTCTGATTTTTTCCATCATAATTCCTCCAAGCCTCCGGATGCTCCGGTATGAAATATTCGGTAATACTATCGTATCCCCGATACAGCCGCTATTGTACAACTGACCGTGTGTGGCGGACAGTTGTCTGAAAATACCGACAACTTAATTATAGCACACTTTATTGTAATTGTAAAGAAAAATTTTTTTCGTTACAGGTACACTGCCGGAAGCTCCGGCAGCTCTGCGATCAGTGCAAGTCCGTACTCCTCTGCAAGTGCACGGCAGGTTTTGTGCATGGCAGCGTCCGCGAGCATTGCAGGCGTGTGCGCGTCAACGCCGATAATGGCGGTATTTCCCACTTCCTTTGCAATTTTCAGAAATGCAGGGGAGGTATAGTGCCGCTTGTCCGCAAGTCCGAGCTGATTGATTTCGATGGGAATACCGCGCGATTTGAGATACTCGCAAAGTCTGCGGTATTCCGCGTAATACACGGAAGCGTCACCGGTGAAATGGAACAGATCCGGATGGGCAAGTCCGGCAAAACGTCCGGTTTCCATGCCCTCAATGCAAAGGTCGATGTACCGGCGGAATTCTGCCTCGTCATTACAGGGAATCCCCGTGTATGTTCCGTATGGCTCGATATCCATGAAATGCTCTCCGAGCAGCATGTACTCCACCGGATAGCCCTGCAGCAGCGCGTCAAGCTGCTCCATGTGTTCGGGCAGGTATTCCGTTTCAAAGCCGATGTAAATGGTAATATCCCGTGCATATTCCTGTTTCAGGTCAAGCAGGGAGGAGAAATACCCGTCAAGGTCGGAGGGGAGCATACGCGAACGGGATACATAATCCCCATCGAAAATCCATGGGTTATGGTCAGCAAAGCCGAGCACCTGCATTCCGGCGCAGATGGCTTGTTCAATGTATGCCCTGTCCTCGCCGTCCGCGTGACGGCATCGCGCAGTGTGGGTATGATAGTTGGCAAACAGCATGGTGGTCAGTCCTTTCTGTAGGCGATACCGCACGGGAATTGTACGGTTCTGCCTGTAATTTCGCACAAAGAATGCATGACAGCGTTCACGGACTGCGGCAGTTTTCGGGGGATTTGACCTGCGAAAGAGCCTTTCCGGCAGACCGGAACACCTGACAGCATCGTATTGCATTGCCTATATTATACCGCGTTCTGCTGCATTTGTCAAATACAGCTGACTTCTGACAGCAGCACAGTGAAATTCCGTGCGGTTTTCACAGCATTTCTCATAATTCTCTTGATTTTTCTGTGAAAATATGGTATAATTATAATGCGAATGCCGCATATTCCCTGCGGCATAGAGAGGGTATCATATTAAAGGAGGAATGGTCATGAATAAAATGAAGCTTTGCGCTGCTATGACTGCCGGAATTCTGCTTTGCACAGGTCTGCCGGTACTGGCTGCGGAAGGCGATGTCACCATGAGCCGTATTACACTGCTCGGTGACGCGGATAACAGCGAAAATGTAAGCGTTTCCGATGTGGTCAAGCTCTCGCGCTTTCTGCTTCAGAGGGACAATGATATTTCCGTTAACGCTGACCTGACAGCGGACAACCGCATTGACGGCTTTGACCTTGCATTGCTCAAGGCGATGGTATTGGGCAAGTACAAGCCGCAGGATTTCACCAAGCTTGTCATTAACGAGGTCTGCGCGTCCAACAAGAAAAGCTGGTCGGATGCGGACGGCAGAGAGCCGGACTGGCTGGAGCTGTACAACGGCAGCGGTGAGGCTGTCGATATTTCCGGCTATGGACTTGCGGACGGCAAGAAAAATCTGTTCAAGTATGTTTTTCCTGAGGGTACAGTCATTCCGGCAGGCGGTTACCTGATGGTTTGCTGTGATGACGGACTGGCAAGCACGGACGCATCCGAGCATCACGTTCCGTTCAAGCTCAGTGCATCCGGCGAAACCATCTACCTGACGCATCCGGCATACGGTACATTGGATGTACTGGAAGTGCCGGCAGCGGAAACGGACATTTCCTATGGCAGGTGCGAGGATGCTTCCGGCACATTGAGTAATCTGACCCCGACACCCAATGCCAGCAACAATACCGCACAGCGCGTTGTCGTTGTAGCTGCACCGGAATTTTCCGTGGAAAGCGGTTTCTATGCATCTGAATTCCAGCTGTCCATCACCGCACCGGAGGGCTGCACCATTCGTTACACCACCGATGGCACTGACCCGCGCACTTCTGCAACGGCACGGAATTATGAAAACGACCTGCGCATTTATGACAATACCAGTGAGCCGAATGTACACAGTGCCGGTAAGGATATTACCCTGTATGAGGATGCTGACCCGAATTTTAAGGTGGACAAGGGACACGTCATCCGCGCAGTCTGCACGGACGCACAGGGCAATTGCAGCGACGTGCTGACAAAGAGCTATTATGTGGGCAAAACGGCTGCGTACTATCAGGATATGAAGGTCGTATCCCTCGTGACTGACCCTGCAAATCTCTTTGATGAGCAAATCGGTATTTATGTTGTCGGCAAGGCATATTATGACTGGCGCAACAGCGCAGGATTTGACGCAGCCATGGATGCATGGGATACCAGAAATCCCACCAACTACAACCAAAGCGGTAAGGAATGGGAGCGACCGGCGGCTGTACAGGTATTTGAACAGGGCGCACTTGCCTATGAGGGCAATGTGGGCATCCGTATTACTGGAAATGCATCACGCAGCAACCAGCAAAAGAGCATCCGCCTGTATGCAAGAAGTGATTACGGCAATTCCAAGATGGACTATGCATTCTTTGACGGTCTGACCGATATCAACGGCGAGCCGATTGCGGAATTTGATAAAGTAACCATCCGCAACCATGGCAATGATGGCAGCGACGCACAGATGCGTGATGATATTGCACAGGAACTTGCAGCGGACATGGCTCTGTCCTGTCAGGCTTCGGAGGAGTGCATTCTGTTCATTGACGGCGAATTCTGGGGCTTCTACACGCTCAAGGAGCGTCTGGAGGACGACTATATACAATCCCACTACGGCATTGACAAGAATAATGTCACCACCATCAAGGTCGGCGAAATTGAGGGTGACATGATAGTCGGACAGTCCTACATTGATTTCTATGACTGGGCAATTTCCGCAGATATGCGCGATCCTGATAACTACCAGAGAGTCTGTGACACCATTGATATGCAGAGCTTTATGGACTATATTACGCTGGAAAACTACATCTGCAATTGGGACTGGTGCAATGAATTCGGCACGAACAACTGGCATATGTGGCGCGTCAACGAACCTGTGGAGGGCAATCCCTACGGTGACGGCAAGTGGCGGTACATGGTATTCGATACGGAATATGCTGCCGGCTTGTACAATGATGCAAAGACTTCCCATGCTTTTGACGCATTCGGCAATATGAGCAAGGACCGCACATGGAAGAACATCGGTGCACTGTTCTTCAAGCTGCTGGAGAATGATACATTCAAGGCAGAATTTGATGCCAACTACCGCCGCCATGTAGAAACCTCGTTTGATTATGAAACCAGAGTCAAGCCCCTGATCGACAGCTACAAGGCACAGCGCAAGGATGCGACCTGCACGACCTTCAAGCGATTCCAGGGCAGCTGGGGCGAAAGGCTTGCCAGTCAGTATGACATGAGCATTCAGATGCTGCATAATTTCTACAAGAACCGTGCACGGTACGCGCTGCAATATCTGGACAAATACACGGGCAACGGCAGCGGCATTGTCGTACCGGCTGACGGAAATCTTGTCGGCGACATGAGCCTGTGGAAGCTGTACACGGATGACGTGGGCGGTGCAGGCACACTCACTGCAAGTGATGACGGCGTACTGAAAGTCAACGTCACATCAACGAGCGTCAACACATGGGGTGTACAGCCATTGTTCACGCCGGTAACACTGGAGCGCGGCAAGAAATACTGCTTCACCTACACAGTACGCGGTGATTCCAACGGTCAGATCTCGGCATTTGTACAGAGAAATGCAGAGCCTTATGATACATTTGTGTGGAATAAGGAAAATGTGGGCACATCGGACAAGACATTCACCTATACATTCACGGCGAAAGAGGACTGCAATATTCTGAAAGCAGGCTTTGACTGCGGCTATGGAACGGGAACGTATTATATTTCAAATGTTTCGCTGAAATGTGTAGGATAAGCGGAGAATCATCAATAAAGAAAGGACGGCGAATCGCCGTCCTTTCAGTCTGTCAAAAAACCTAAAAATAAACGCGGAGCGATAGCTCCGCAAAAGGGGTTCGGGTGACTCCCCACGGGGTGGGGAGATGCTGAACGAAGTGAAGCAGAGGGGACGGGCTGTACAGCGAAGTCCCCGAAAAATAGCCCCTCCCCCGTTGGGGGAGGGGCTGGGTGCCTGAGCCTGAGTCAGGATGCTGCTTGAGGGCGACGGTATGCCGCAATAGGATTTAACTGCGGCTGTGGGGGCAGTTACAGGGGTGCTAACCCCAGAAAAAGACTTTTTCGACAAGCTGAAAGGACGGCAGATCGCCGTCCTTTTTCATTGCATTTTCCCTTATAATATCGATATCCCCATCGCACGAAGTACCGTCATTGCAAGCAACGCAGCACAGGCAAGCAGCAAAAGGGGAGATGTCAGGCAGGTTTTCAGAGATTCGCTGGTGGAAATGCCGGATTCGCTGGGCTTGAACCGGAACAGTTCCTTGTTGTTGATAAGCTCCATAATCAGCAGGATGATACCTATGCCCATCAGTCCCATCGTAATGCCGGAGGAGAGGAGCAGAAAGACGATATTCAAGCCGTTTTCTGCAAGGTATTCCATTGCTGCCTCATCGCTTTCGAGCTTCATCATCTCATAGGGGTCGAAATCGTTGATGAACAGCGACTGCACTGCACCGATGGTGTTCATAAAGCCATGCATGAGCATGGGCGCAAGCAGTGTGCGCGTTCTGAAATAGAGCGTTGCCGCAACAAAGCCCATGACAGCGGTGTAGATCGTCTGGTCGAAATTGGTGTGCCAGAGTCCGAACAGGATGCCGCACAGGATGGCTGCCGCCAGTTCACCGCCCTTTTCCACGCTGCGCAGGATTGCGCCGCGGAACATCAGCTCCTCGAAGATTGGCGCGTAGAGAATCATTGCCACAAGATTTGTCACCATTGAAAGCCAGTGCGGTGCAGCTCCCATGCTCTGTGCTACCATGTCCAGATTGAACAGACTTTGCAGCATCATCCAGAACATACGGCTGATGAAGACGGATGCGTAAGTAATACCAAGACCAATGACAATCCACCGGAACATGGTTTTCAAGGGGACAGCGGGCTTCTGGAATGCGTCACGCAGCCGCAGTCCGAGCTTTTTGCCGCCGGCTATGTGAAATGCCAGCAGGACGAGGGGGACGATAACGGGGTATTGCAGTGTGTAGGCGAGAAAGCCATACAGCGCACCGAAAAAGCCCTCGCTGATGTCGCCGAATTGTTGCAATATCGTTGCAAGCGCGGATGATAAACCGAATACGAGCAGATAGAAAAGAAGCAATGCCAGACCGCTTGCATTTGCACCGGTACGCAGCTGGGCTTTGCATGTCTGTACATCCGGTGCAGGTCGTGTTTCCGTGGTTTCCATGGGTAAAATCTCCTTTCAGAAATGTCGGGCTGTGCCGTAGCTTCATTATAGCACAGAATGGTTCTCTTTGTCGATAAGATTCCCAAAATTTAGCGGAATGCATAGTGTGAGAAGGAGAAATATGTGACAATTTGTGCAGAAAAAGGGGAGAACGCACCGCGTTCTCCCCACAGTCTGTCGAAAAACCTAAAATCAAACGCAGAGCGATAGCTCCGCAAAAGGGGTTCGGGGACGAAGTCCCCGAAATATAGCCCCTCCCCCGTTGGGGGAGGGGTTGGGGTGGGGGCAGTTACAGGGAGGCTAACCCCAGAAAAAGACTTTTTCGACAAGCTGAGGGGAGAACGCACCGCGTTCTCCCCATACAATTTATTGCACACCCAACAGTGAATGCAGCATCCGGAGCTGGTCTGCTGCCGTAATCGTGCCGTCACCGTCCATGTCCGAAAATGCGGTCTGGGCAGTGTTCAGCTTTTCACCGCAGTACAAATTCTGCGAAAGCAGAATGACATCCGTCATCGTCAGTGTACCGTCAAGCGTCACATCCCCTGTCAGCAGATGCGTACTGTCCGCGAGGCAGGTTTCATAGCTGCCGTCACCGTCCGTATCCACTGCCGCTGTCAGTGCACCGTTCTCTGCACGGCTGAGGAATACTGTCTGCGCATCCGTGGAAAATCCCAGAATGCCGGAATGTTCCGCATCCACGGAAATACGCGTCAGGTTGTCCGCCGTCAGCAGGAATCCGCCATCCGTGCACGTCAGCTCCGCTGTGGATGCGTCCTGCCCCTCGATATGCAGATACCATTCCTGCGCGTCACAGAGCGTATCGGAGGAAAACAACAGGCTGTAGCCATCCTGTGCACCATGCAGCTGCACTGCACCATCGGGGGAAAATGCCGCACCATTGGCAGAATCCGCGGTCAGCATGAGCAGGCAGTCCTCATAATTCATCGTCAGCTCCAATGCCTGCGGCTGTGCAAGCTCCAGTGCGTAACTGCGCTGCGCTTCCGGCAGGGCAAAGCTGATTTCCTGCACGCCCTGTGCACCGGTAAGGGACGCATACGCCTTGATGCCGCCGTCCGCCGGTTTGGTATGGATTTGCGGCTGACTGAGGACATTGCCGTTTTGGTCAGTAATGGAAATCGTATAGCTGCCGTCCAAGGGAGCAGAGGTGAGCAGGGAAATGTACGGCGTTGGGGGTATGTAATCCGTGCCGTCAAGATAGCCTGCATAATTGAGCAGCATCAGGTCATCCGTTACCATGCCCAGAAAGCTGCCGGAAGAATGCAGCCCATAGCCGGGCAGTGCCCATTCACCCGTGGCTGTGCTGAAGTACAGGCAGTATTCATCCAGAAGCTCCGGATGATTGGAATCGTAAACCAGTACTTTCCGGTCGTAGGCATTGCCGCTGTGGACGAAATGCCCCGAAACAACGTCATATGCCACAACCGCATGTGCACCCCATTCGTAGTCGAGATAGGTCAGCAGCGTGGGCGAACCATCGGACAGGCAGTCATCGAGAATTTCCAGTTTCTCCGCTTCCGTTTTCAGATAGGCAAATTCCGTCATGGTCTGCTGAATAATATCGGTCTTTTGCAGTGCATAATAATAGTGGATGAGCGATTGGATCTCATCGGACGGGGGCGCGTTGAGGTCATGCAGGGAATGCGCGCCGACCTGCCACTGTGCCGGAATCATTTGCCCATCATATGCCAGCATGGAAGTGACAGCCATCCCGTAGCAGGCACCGCCCCACGGCTTGGAAAGCGCGGAAAGGACACGGGTGCGTTCCGGACCGGACAGCGAGGCGGACAGGCGTTGGTAGAAACTGTTGTTGATGGTGTAGCCGGTGGCTTTGAAATTTTCCACCGAATTGCAGAAGCTCCAATCATCCTTGCCGAGCGAAAAGCTGCTTTTTTCCGGCGTTTCGATGATTTCGACATAGCCGTTCGTCCAGCTGAGCTGTCCGGCGTCGGTATAATTCTTGTCGCTGGAAATGCTGCTCCAGAGGTGGCTGCGGTAGAGCTTGTCGCAGTAGGTGACGGGGAATACATCGCCGACCTGTGCGTCCTGCGGAATCTCCAGATTCAGGCGCAGAATAGTACCTGTCTGGTTCCAGTCCTCATGATTGGCAAGCGCACGCCAGAGTATTGCACCGTTGGAGCTTGCATAGCCGTCATCGAAATCGAGCCATTTGATATCCTTGTCAAAACGGCATCGTTCATCTACATGAATGCCAAATTCTGCTGCATCGAAGCCAGAATTTTCCGTTACACGGACATGGACGGGAACGGTGTGATCAAGTGCCGCAAGCTCGTCCATCGTCAGGGTAATACGGTCGATGGCAAGGGAAATGCCATCCTTCGTGCCTTGCGCATGGGCAGTGTAGCCGGAACAGGACGCGCACAGAAGCAGTGCAGTGAGTCCGGCAAAAAAACGTTTCATCATACAGAAACCTCCTTTCAGTGATAGGGGGAGTGGTTTCTGTCAATTCTCTCTGCTTAGATTATAACATAGTTTGCAGAAAAATGCAAGGGGAATATGAAGAATTGCAGATGCTGTTATCCGAAAAGGAGGCAGAGGACGAAGTCCCCGAAAAAATGCCTTTTCCCATCATCTGCAAAAAAATTCCATTTTCACCCTTGACAAACGAAATAAACTATGCTATAATGTCAACAGGTCATACCCCAAACGGTATCTCCGTATTTTACAGAAAGGAAGGTGAACGGTATGTTCAGTCATGATTTCAGAACCATTACAACAGAATCACACAACCATAAGAACAAGACAGCCGTATGCCTTTCGGATGGAGGAGCCTGCGCATAATTTTTGCAGGTTATAGTATCTTACCGCACGGATTCAGGGCACTTCTGTTTTGACAGAAGTGCCTTTTTGCGTCCGTTCACGGGCAAATCCGCCATCCGTACAGGCAGGTTCGGCAGAAAAGGAGAACACTATGTTTGAAATCAACGGCGCGTATGCAGCAGCAAAAGTCTATGCCGATATTGTTGACCCTACCGCCATCTCACAAATCACCGAACTTTGCAGTCAGCCCTTTGCACAGGGCGCGTCCATTCGCATTATGCCCGATGTCCATGCCGGAAAGGGATGTACCATCGGCACGACCATGACCATCACGGATAAGATCGTCCCCAATCTTGTGGGGGTGGATATTGGCTGCGGTATGGAAATTGCAGTCCTCAAGGAAACCCACATTGAACCGCAGCGTTTGGACAAAATCATCCGCGAAAAAATCCCTGCCGGCTTTGCCGTGCGCGAAAAGCCACACCAGTTTGCGCAGAATATCGACCTTTTATCCCTGTATTGCTTCGACCACATCAACGAAAGCCGCGCTCTTTGCAGTATCGGCACACTCGGCGGCGGCAACCATTTCATTGAAGTGGAACGCGGCAGTGACGGAACGCTGTACCTCGTTATCCATTCCGGCTCGCGCCATCTCGGCGTGGAGGTTGCAGGCTGGTATCAGGAGGAGGCGTACCGCCGGCTGAACAAATCCAGTGACGCTGACGTTGCTGCACTGATTGCACAGCTGAAACAAGAGGGCAGACAACGGGAAATTTCCGGCGCAATCAAGGCACTGAAACATACCAAGCACACCAATGTCCCCAAACACCTTGCCTACTGCGAAGGGGAGCTGTTTTCGCAATATCTGCATGATATGCAGATCGTGCAGGAATTTGCAAGCCTCAATCGCCGTGCCATGCTCCGCGAGATCGTCAAGGAAATGCACTGGCATGTGCAGGAACAATTTGCCACCATCCACAATTATATCGACCTTACGCACGGCATTCTCCGGAAAGGCGCAGTTTCTGCGCAGGAGGGAGAAAAGCTCCTGATTCCCATTAACATGCGCGACGGCTCTCTGCTCTGCACGGGCAAGGGCAATCCCGACTGGAACTGCTCCGCACCCCACGGCGCAGGCAGAATCATGTCAAGGGGACAGGCAAAGGAACAGTGCTCGATGGCAGAGTACCGCCGGCAGATGGAGGGCATTTACACGACTTCCGTCAGCCGTGACACGCTTGATGAATGCCCGATGGCGTACAAGGATATGTCGTCCATCACGGAAAACATCGCACCCACGGCGGATATTGTGGACATCCTCAAGCCCATCTACAATTTTAAGGCAGGCAGCGAGGAGGCACCGTGGAAGAAATGAGCAAACCTTCTAAATTTGTACCCTATGCCAAAATGAGCAAGAAAGCCAGACGGGCACTTGATAAAAAGAAGCGCGGCGACTGGGGACTTTGCCTCCCCGTCAGCAGATGCGAGGAAAACCGGAGAGCCTATCGCCGCCATGAAAAACACCGCAGCCGGAACTGGGAGGAATAGTATATGCATGAAATTGAACAGGAAAAGAAGCCCCGCGTCATCCTTGTCGGGATTGATACGGGGGAATATGACGCACAGCAGTCGATGGAGGAGCTTGCAGAGCTTGCGGATACCGCAGGCTGCGAGGTCGCTGCCACGGCAATCCAGAGCCGCCCTGCACCGGAAGCGGCAACCTGCATTGGTGCAGGCAAGTTAGAGGAAATTGCAGAGCAGGTGAAGCTTCTTGAAGCGGATATGCTCATTTTCGATTTGGAGCTGACCGGTATGCAGATGCGCAATATCTCCGACGCCGCCGACTGCAAGGTCATTGACAGAACCATGCTGATTCTGGATATTTTCGCAGGACGTGCCAGAACCCGTGAGGGTAAGGTGCAGGTATCGCTTGCACAGTACAAATACCGCATGACGCGGCTGACCGGTATGGGCACGGCATTGTCCCGACTCGGCGGCGGTATCGGTACAAGAGGCCCTGGTGAAACCAAGCTCGAAACCGACCGCCGGCACATCCGCAGCCGTGTAGCGCAGCTGGAAAAGGAACTGCGTGAAATGGAGCAGCACCGGAAATTCATCGGCAGCCGCAGAAAGAAGGACGGCGTTCTGACCGCCGCCATTGTCGGCTATACCAATGCCGGAAAATCCACGCTGTTCAACATGCTCACGGATGCCGGCGTTCTTGCGGAAAACAAGCTCTTTGCAACGCTTGATGTTACCGCAAGGGCACTGGAGCTGCCCGACGGCAGAACAGTACTCCTGTCCGATACGGTCGGACTCATCCGCAGACTTCCCCACCATCTTGTGGAGGCATTCCGTTCCACACTGGAGGAAACTGCACAGGCAGATCTGATCCTGCATGTCCTTGACGCGTCCGAGCCGGATGTGCAGGAGAGAATGCGCATTACACAGGAACTTCTCAACGACCTTGGCTGTGCGGAAATTCCGCAGATTCATGTGCTGAACAAGGCGGATTTGGTGGACATTCCCAAGCAGAGCGACTTTGAGAATGTCTGGATTAGCGCAAAGCACGGGGATGGACTTGACCACCTGCTGACAGCGATCGTCCACGGACTGCCGCAGACGGCAAAGCGCATGAAGCTGTGCATTCCCTATTCCGAGGGCGGATTCCTGCAGCTTTTGCGTGAGGAGGGCAAGCTCTTTTCCGAGGAATACACCGCGGACGGTACGCTTGTGGACATCATGGTGGATGTCAAGCGGCAGAAAAAGGCACAGGAGTTTGCGGTGCTGCCCGAATAACAGCACAGAAAAGCTATGCAAATCAATTTTCAAAAAATTGGTTTCAAAAGACGATAGCCTTTGGCGGCGGCGGTGCGCAGCACCGCCCCTGAATCCCCCTCCCTTTGGGAGGCAGGGCAGTTTGGGTAAGCTTCGATAAAGAAAAATTGATTTGTGTGCAGAAAAGCTGTTTTTGCTTGACATTCCCACAAGACTATGCTATACTACAATTAGAGCCTGAGATACCGCAGAAAGGGAGTGCTGTTATGAATGGTTTTGCCAAAATTGTGGTGCTTATTGCAGTTGCCGCATACATCATATCGCCCATTGACCTCGTACCGGGGCCGGTGGATGACATCATCGTCCTGCTTCTGACAATTGCGGCGAATAAAAGACTCAAATCTGATGAATAAGGAGAGAAGTGTTTGAAACAATTCAACAAAAAGGAGATTGTATCCTGACGGGAGGTCGGTGATAGAATCCCCAAAGACCTCCCATAGGATTTTGTAGAATCAAAAATAATCTTCGGAGGTAATTATCATGAACAACAATATCATTATCCGCAACGAATCATCCGCTGACTACCGTGCAGTAGAGCATCTCACCCGTGAGGCATTCTGGAATCAGTATGTACAGGGCTGTGACGAGCATTATTTCGTGCATGTCATGCGTTCCCATCCGGATTTTGTACCGGAGCTTGCCTTTGTGCTGGAGCTTAACGGCGAACTGATCGGCAATGTGATGTACACAAAGTCCCGTCTTGTGGACGAAGCCGGTGAAACGAAAGAGATCCTGTCATTCGGACCTGTCTGCATTCATCCGGATTATCAGCGTCAGGGCTATGGCAAGCTGCTGCTGGAGCATTCCTTTGAGAAAGCACGGGAGCTTGGCTATGAAGCCATTGTCATTTTCGGCAATCCCACCAATTATGTACGCCGCGGCTTTGTCAGCTGCCACAGACACAATATCTGTCTGGATGGCGGTTATGTGCCCATGGCAATGCTTGTCAAGGAACTGAAAGCCGGTGCACTTGACGGCAGAAGATGGTACTTCCATGAGAGCAGTGCCAGTGCCCCCTGTGCGGACGAGCAGGCAGTTGCCGCATTTGACGCACAATTTCCGCCCAAAGAAAAGAAATGGCAGCCCAGTCAGGAGGAATTTTACATTCACTGCCGGTCGGGGATGCAGATGGATTAAGACCGCCTGCAGCGATGCACTGTTCTTTGTGCGGCATTGCCCAAGAACGTTTTTGAGGGCAGTTACAGACTCTGACCCCTGAAAAAATTGAACCGCCGTACAGTTTTGTGCTGTACGGCGGTTTTTCTTATTCCGCAGCTTCCCCCATCCGCATCAGATACTTCCGATACGTCACAATGAACAAAATCACCGCAACCATTGTAGCCAGATAATCCGTGATGGGCTGTGCCATGGAAAGGATGCTTGCATCGTTGAACGTGTTCAGAATCAGGATGGTCGGAATGAACAGGATACCCTGACGACTCAGGGAAAGAATCAGGGAGGGGAGGGCTGCACCGGTCGATTGGATGGCATTCATCAGTATGAACAATACCCCCAGGATCGGACCGGAATAAATGTAGATTCTTGCAAAACGCATTCCATATTCAAATGCGTCCGCATCGTCCAGAAATGCCGTGACCAGCGGCCCTGCAAATGCGTAGCAGATGACCGTCATGACCGCACTCAGACCAAGTGCCAGACACAGCGAAAACTTCAGTACTGCCATGTACCGTCTGCGCTTGCCTGCACCGAAACAAAATCCCAGAAGCGGCTGAATGCCCGTGCCAAGTCCGATGAGCAGCATGACCACGATCATGTTGACTTTCATTGCAACGCCAAGTCCTGCCACTGCCATGTCCCCGTGGGGCTGCATTAGATTGTTGATGAGAATATTGGAAAAGCTCATCAGCACACTGTTGAGGGATGCCGGAATGCCGATGGCACATACACCAGCTGCAATGCCCTTCCGGATGCGGTAGTGCTTCGGATGAATCGACAGTGTGGAGCGTTTGGAGAGCAGATGGGTGAGATAAATGACCATGGACACCAGATTGCCCAGTACCGTGGCAATTGCTGCACCTGCCACATTCCAACCCAGAACGAGGATGAAAATCGGGTCAAAGACAATGTTCACCAGATTGCCGGCAATCATGCCAAGCATCGCAATAAAGGGTTTTCCCTCGGCGCGGATGATGTTGCTGAATGCATTGCTCAGAATCAGTGCCGGAATGCCGGTTGCCACAATGGACAGATATTGTGACGCATACCCTACGGTATGTTCACTCGCGCCGATGAGCATACAGACCGGACGGCTCAGCAGGATGATGCCTGCCATGGATACCAGACCAATGCACAGCCCCGTCCAGAAACAGAATGACGAAATGCGTCTTGCCCTGCGCTCATCCCCTTCGCCCAGTGTACGGGAAATCAGGGAAGTGCCGCCGATGCCGAACAGCATACCCACTGCCATAAACAGCAGAAATGCCGGTGTTGCGACAGAAACCGCCGCGACCATCAGCGCGTTCTTTGTCTGCCCGATGAAATAGGTGTCCGCCAGATTGTAGAGCAGTACCATGATCATGCTCACAATGGACGGGATAATGTTTGTCAATACCGCCTTTGGAACAGGCGCGTTCTGGAATAATTCCCTCGTTTTATCCTGCATAGCTTTTTCTCCTCATGATCTTCATTATCTTCATTTTACCTTACTTATTGTATACCCTCAAACGGAAATTGTCAAGATTTGTCGGCGCAAATGACGCATTTTCCACAGGACGGGCAATATTGTACAAATTCCGATGGAGCATTTTATGCGTTTTGCATAGGTGCTTGTCCCGTTCTTCCGTCTTGCTTTTTTCCCCGAACTATGGTATAATATAGATGTAACGGCATTTTTCTGTGCCATCATGAAAGGGAAATCCATTCCGAAAAGGAGTTTATGTATGAAACGAATGACCGCGCTTTTCTGCGCCTGCCTGCTGCTTACCGGTGTATGTACCGGCTGTAAGGAAGCCCCCGTGGACAGCTCTGGCACGACCGCACCGGAAACCACGGAACCGGTGACGCTTTCCAGAAATCTCTGCTACATCACGGACTGCGAAACGACCGATGCCGCGCAGCTCAGCGAATTCCGCGCACAGCTGACCGAGGATGGCTATACATGGACGGAGGGCGGCTTTGCTGACCTGACCGCGGATGTGGACGCAGCAGTGCTCCATGCACCGTCTGCCGACCTGACAAAAGAGGAGATGGATGCGCTCAATCTCTACATGTCCAGCGGTGGGCATCTGCTGCTCTTTTTGCCTGCAAATGAGGCAGAAACACGCTATAAATACCTCGCGCAGTTCCTCGAACCGTACTGCATGAGCGTGGACTATGACAGAATTTATGAAACCGACAATTCCCGTACACAGAATGGGGACAAGTACGATGTGCAGACGAATTTCATCGCACGTCCGGACGATATGCCCCTCTACAACGAAGCATTGGAGGGCGGCACTGCCTATTTCAATGACGCGCGCAGCTTCCACTTTGTTTATCAGGACCACTTCAGTACTGTCAAGCAGGATGTGATGCTGCAAACAGCTGCAACCGCAGTCGGCGAGCCTTGCGGCGGTCCGGAGGACGACCCGCTGACCTATGAGGGGAAAACGCTCAATGTCATGGGCTATGCGCGCAGCGAGAGCAATGCCAATTCTGCCATTGTCTTTGTCGGTGCAGCGAATTTCCTCGAAAACGGGAACTATTCTACCGAAAATACTGCCGCCGCATGGGTGCACAGTGCACTGGAATGGTTTATACATTTTTAACAAATAATACAACACCTTTTTATAAATAGCGGACAAAATTCACAATCCCCCCTTGCAATTTCTGGAAATATGTGGTATACTGTATATAGGACGTTACGAAAACGTTTAAGTGAATTCTAAAGAAATGACTGAAACCGCAGTAAATCTGCGAAAACGGCTATAGGGCAACACCGCACAAAGGACAGTGCGTCAGATGCGCAGCAGATTTTTCGTCAGATTGTACAATGATGACGCAGTGATACTCCATGTATCACAAGGAAGAATTGTGCAGGCTGACGGAAAAGATGCAAGCAGATGACGTATTGAGCCGTCAGGCGGTCTTTGTGCGGTGTTGCCCAGGACAACTTGGAACATGACAGGACAGCTGGCAGATACCTGACGATTCGGCAATTTTCCGATACCATTATGGAGGTGGAAACATGAGGACCTGTAATCACATTTTCAAGACAGTGCCGCAGTTTGGAGATTTTCTTGAAGGAAACGTTATCTCCTGCAATGCGCCGATGCTTGTGCGGATCCACACCGCCGTGCACAATGCGCAGGGAATGCGTGGACTTCTGGAGGAATTGAAGCTGCTTTTACCAAACGCACAGTTCATCGGATGCAGCAGCCCGGCAGTGATTTTCAACGGTACGCGCCGGACAGATGTCTGCATGATTTCTATCACGGCATTTTCAGCCGATGAGCAGTGCGATGTTGACAGTGTGAGTCTTTCCTGTTTTGAGGAAGCGGACGGCAATGCAGAAAAGCAGCCGGTTTCCGGTGAGGAGCTTGCCATGCAGGTGATTTCCGCGCTGAATCTGCGCGGCCGCAAGGGACAGCTTCTGGTATTTCTGCCGCAGAAATACTATCAGGCATGTAAATTTGCAGAAACCATTGACCGCTGTTGTCCGGATTTACGCATTATCGGCGGCGTGGCAAACGACCAGCAGCTTGAATACAGCGAGCAGGGAGAAATCTCGGAAACGGACAGTGATTTCACCCTTTCGCGTGAATTCTGCGGTTCCGGTTATTTGTCCGCAGCAGTGATCTCCTCACCGCGGATGCATTGTTATGAAAGCTATGCACTGGGTATGGAAAAAATCAGCAGCTACCGCAAGATAGACGGCTGTGAACGAAATCTGATTTATTCAGTAAACGGTTCTACTCCCACGCAGCTGCTGGCGCGTTACGGCGGCGGCAGCATCAGAAAGGAAAACCTCGACACCATCCGCATTTTCCCGATAATCCGCAAGAAACTGGAATGCTGTGCATGGCCGATGGCATTCGGCGGCGGTGACAATCAGCGTGATGCGGTGATGGTGATGGATGAAATCGAGCAGGGCGAAGAAGTCGCATTGGGTTTCATCAGTCCCAGTCTTGTGGTGGATGAGGTGAACCGCATGTACCGCGGAATGCATACCCAGCCGTGCGAAACGATTTTCGCCTACAGCTGTACGCTCCGCGCGGCGATTCTCCAGAATTGTTCCGAATGGGAGATGAGTCCCCTTATCAGCACAACGGCTTCGGGCGCATTTCTCGGCGGTGAGTTCTTCTATGACGGCGCACATAATCGTTTCGGCAACTGTACATTTGTAGTATCCGCCCTTGCGACAACGGAACAGACGCAGCGTCTGGATACTTCCAACCTCAGTATAACCCACACGTTGTTCCATGACAACGAACATCTGATTGAATTTCTCACGATGACAGCAGTGGATGAGGATGGACAGGACACGCACTTCCGACAGGAAATGAAATCCCGTCTGTATGACACACATAAACAGCGGCTCGGACGTTTTTCCAAGCTGTTCTACGATATGCAGGTGCACAAGGTCAACAAGCTCTGCCTGATTTTCCCGCGCAATTGCAGCCAGATGATTGCCTATGCAGGCTATCGTGCCTACGACCGTCTGACATGGAAGGTGTTGGAGAGGATGCAGGAATTCCTGAAGGATTACCGGTGCTGGTACTACCTGTCCGACCAGGGCGAGCTGATGGTATCTGCGAATGACGATGTGACTGCACCGCAGTTTGAAAAGCTCATGCATCGCCTCTGGGAGCATTTGACGCAGGCGGAATACTACCGTATTATGCCGGTATTTGATTTCAGTCTGGCAATGGAATGCCCCAATCTCCTGCGCAGTGTCAAGATCGCACAGAGCGAGCTGCACCATAGAAGTGACCTGCATTTTCTGGTATATGACAAGTCGCTGGGCATGGAAAGCAAGAATCACCATGACATGCATATGATGCAGGTGATTCACGATGCCATTGCCAATAGCGGCGTGATTCCGCACTATCAGGGCATTCATAACAATGCCGAGGGCAGGATTACGATGTATGAGTCACTCATGCGCATTCGTGACAAGAACGGCAGGATTTACATGCCTGGGGAATTCCTCTCCGTATCAAAGGATTACGGACTCTATGGTCAGCTTTCGTACCAGATGATCGCAAAGGTCATGAATTATATTGAGGAAAGAAACAAGCAGGTGACAATGAACCTGACCATGCACGACATTATCGACCCGCGCATGACGGAGCTGATTTACACAAATATGCAGAACTCACGCCATCCGGAAAACTTTGTATTCGAGGTCGTGGAGGATGAGAATATTACGGATTATGAAGCAATGAAAGCATTTGCAGCGCGGATTCATTCCTACGGCGGCAAGATTGCACTGGATGATTTCGGCAGCGGCTTCTCAAACCTGATTAACGTGATTCGTCTTGATCTTGATTATCTGAAAGTGGACGGCGGCATCATCCGCCGCATCTGCGAGGACAGCGACAGCCGGCAGCTTCTGGAAATGGTGTCGATGTGGTGCAAAAAAAACCGCAAGAAGGTCATTGCGGAATTTGTGGAAAACAACGCAATTCAGGGGATTCTCTGCAATTGTAAGGTGGATTTCTCACAGGGCTTCCTGTTTGCACATCCTGACAGTATGATTGAAAATTGATGGTATAATAATGAATGCTGCACCGACACCGGTGCAGCATTTTTTGCGGCAATACTGTGCAAAGATGATGTGCACAGTATTGCCTTGTATTACCAACGCGGTTCGTGACGTTCCGGCATTGCAGGATTGCCGTTTTCATCCGTGGGCATCTCCATCCTGTCCGGAAACTCCATCCCCTCCGGCATTGCAGGATTCCCGTTTTCATCCGTGGGCATCTCCATCCTGTCCGGAAATTCCATCCCCTCCGGCATTGCAGGATTGCCGTTTTCATCCGTGGGCATCTCCATCCTGTCCGGAAATTCTATCCCCTCCGGCATTGCAGGATTGCCATTTTCATCCGTGGGCATCTCCGGACGTTCCCCTCTGCCGCCATGGAATTGACCACCGGGGAATTGACCGCCGCCCATCATGGATGCGTCATTGCCGAGGAATGCGACGGTGTCGGAGAACGTGAGCGTTCCAATGTCCGTGCCGCCGATGGTGATGGTGAGCGTTGTGCCCTCCTTGAAATCCGGACTGCTTATAATGACGGATTGGTAGGATTTTGCAGGGGTATGAGAAAGCAGCGTTTTTCCGGTTTCGTCAAGAATGCAAAGTTCCGTGCCGCCTGCCTGCACAGTGTCCGTGGTGATGACGGCGGTGCATTGTGTGCCGTCCGGATATTCAGCCATGCCTGCACTGCCGGCTGCAATGAGCAAGCCGCCCGTGCACTGCATACTGCCGTTTCCATCCATTGCCCCGTTGCCGCCGTTGGTCGTGCCATCAATAAGCACTGTGCCGCCGCTGATGAGCATATCACCGTTGGAATCTAAGCCATCCCCCTCGGCATTGATAGAAACGCTGCCGCCGGAAATGGTGAGGGATACGCCAGAGGAGTATGTCCCCATACCGCCCTGTGCTGTGCCGTCACTGGCATTGATGCCGTCATCAACGGCAGTTATTGCAGTTGTACCGCCGGAAATGAGAATGCCTGCGCCCTCGATTCCCTCATAGGATTTGCTGATGGTGACAGTACCATCCGAAATTTCCACGCGCTCATCCGCATGAATGCCGTCACTGCCTGCGAGAATATCCAGTGTGCCGCCGGAAATCCGGACGCTGCCGTTGGAATGCAGTCCATCGTCAGCAGCGTCAAGTGTGAAATCGCCCTGTGCAATCCAGAGCAGCGAACCGGCTTTGAGAGCCTTTTTGCTCACGCTGTTTTCGGTGCTTTCCTGTGCCGTATCCCATTCGCCCCATCCTCTGCGGAATGGCTCGGAAGATTTCACCTCTGCATTGGCACTGCCGCCGCCTGCGGTCAGCTGCAATGTACCGCCATCCGCATAGAACTGCGTTTCTGCCTGAATGCCGTCCTCCGCTGCATCCACAGTCTCTTCTTCGTTCTCTTTTACTTCTTCTGCTGCCTCTACTTCTTCCGAAGCGGTAAGTGCATCCAGATTTTCAAGCATGGCATCAAATGCTGCGAGTTCCTCTTCTGTCACTGCATCGTCATCAACCTGCTGCTTTTCTGCCTCCTCTACTGCCTCTGCTTCTTCTAAGGCTTCCAATTCTTTCTTTAGTTCTTCTTCCGGCATAAGTTCATTTACTGCCTGAGATAAATCCTCTTTTAAATCTGAGAAAAAGCCCATCTTATTCATCCTCCGTTTCTTCTTTATTTGTGACATGTTGTACAGGTTTGGTATCTTCTGTGATAGGCAATATCACCGTGTCCTCCATACCCAGAATCTTTTCAATTAATGTTGGCAATGCTTCCAC
>SVNO01000040.1 GCA_015066845.1 Ruminococcus sp.
GGTGCCGCCGCCGATATAGACAAAGCCCATGGACTCGGCATTGGTGGAACGGATGCCGTCCGCACCGGAAGTAACCTTGATCGTGCCATCCGCACAGGCAACATAATCCTTGCCCTCAATGCCATTGCCGACCGCGTTGACAGTGAGCGTTCCGCCCGTAATGACAATATCATCACGGCAGGTGATGCCCTCGTTGCAGCAGCCGGAAACGTGGAGCGCACCGCTGCCATTGATGGTCAGGCTGTCCTCGCTGAAAATCGCAGCATCCGGCTGTGTTTCCGGATTTGTGCGGCTTGCGCCATCGGAAATCCGGTTTTCCGAATGTGCTGCAAGCGTCAGGAAGCATTTCTTTGCCTGCTGAACATAAATGGCGGCAGAATCGGCACAGGTCAGGTCGGCATTGTCCAGTACAAGCTGCACCTTTCCATCCGCATTGACAAGAATCTGCCCATTTTCAAGTGTTCCCGTGATTCGGTACACACCCTCCTGCGTGATGGTTACGATGCTGTCCTGTACCGCCGCGCCGCTGCCCTCAACTGCCGCGGATGTGCCCGTGCAGGTAATGACTGCCGATGGCTGGGGATATTCGCCCGAACGGTCGCGGTCGGAAAAGAGGGAGTCCGGCGAAAAGACAAGCTCCGCAGTACTGTGCTGTACAGTCTGCGCTGTTGTGGCTTTCGTTGTGGTTTCCGGTGCGGATTCCTGCACCGTCGCCGTTGTTTCCTGCTGCGATGTGACAGAGGAGCTCTGCGCGGTTGTGGATGCAGGTGTATCGTCCGCTGCACCGCATCCTGTTGTCAGTACGGCAAATGCGGCTGCCGCGCCGAACAGTCGCCCGATGGAATGCTTCATAGAATCAACCTTTCTTCCGGTGGATTTTCAAATTGGCAATACCGCACCAAGGACAGTGCATCAGCTATGCACAAGCGACTGCCAGCACTCGCTGACGCTCGTTGGACAAGATGACGGAAAAGATGCGGCAAAGATGATGTGCGCAGCCGCAGACGGTCTTTGTGCGGTGCTGCCCATTATCCTTATTCTACCGTAGAAATGTGAGTGTTGTGTGAACTTTTATGCATATCTGGCAGAAATTTCTGTGTGCTGCGGTCGCGGACGGAATTGTGGGGCAGCAGGGTGTTCCAGTGTGTCCTGCATTTCCTCCCAGACCTCCAGACAGCGGAATTTGACCGCATAACGCGGCGCATCCTCCAGAATCGAAAGGGTTTCCGGATCGAAGAACAATGCCGTATTGTCCGTGTCCGCCGTCACTTCCGCGCCTGCCGGAATGCACAGGGGCGGATACATTACGCACCACCAGTTTTTGCCTGCACCCTCTCCGATGAGAATGCGCAATGCATCATACGTTCCGGCTGGCATGGTAATTTCCTCGTACTGCCGCGCGTCAAAGTCCATTTCCACCAGCTGCACCCTGACCTGCGCGTCACTGCCGTGTTCTTCCACCACTGCCTGTGCCAGCAGCCGGACGCTTTCCTGCACTTCCACGGCGCGTGCACGGATGTCCTCCGGCGAATTGCAGCCGGCAAACAGCGCGTCCGACTCTGCAAGGAGCGCGTCACGGACTTTCAGTTTGAGCATCTGGTCCTCCTCGGAATCGGAATTTGCCAGAATGTGCAGGCGCAGTACGGAATCCTCCAGACCGGAAACATGACCGGCAAATTCTGCCATATTGCCGCAGAAAATTGCTGCCATCAATCCAAGTACCACTGCAAGTTCAAATTTTTTCATGATAATCACCTCGACCATAGCATGGACGGGAGTGGGAATTTTATACAGTGCTGCAATGTGAATCCTCTTTTTTTCGAAATATTTTCCAGCAACCTCCGCTTCCACGAAAGGAAAGGGGCGATAGTTCGGGGCTTTGTCCACGAACTCCTATTCAATCAGTACTGCGGCGATCTGCGCAGGGATATTTCTTTTTGTACAGGTACTTGCCAAATCCGTAAAAATATTGTATGATAGAAGAAAGACAATACCACTGTGCGGTATTGCTGAAGGAAATCATGAAAGGTGGTATGCATATGCAAATGTATGACCTGATTCAGAAAACCAGACGGAACGAACAGCTCACCAATGCGGAAATCCAGTGGATTACTGCTGGTTTCTGTGCCGGTGAAATTCCCGATTATATGATGTCTGCATGGCTCATGGCAGTCTGCTGTCAGGGCATGACCGCGCAGGAAACCGCCGCGCTGACGCTCGCCATGCGCGATTCCGGCGAATGCCTGACGCTTTCGTCCATCGGCAGCGTGACCGTTGACAAACACAGCACCGGCGGTATCGGCGATAAGACCACGCTTTTGCTTGCGCCCATCGTGGCAGCCTGCGGCGGATGTGTACCCAAAATGTCCGGCAGAGGATTGGGCTTTACCGGCGGTACGATCGACAAGCTCGAAAGCATCCCCGGTTTCCGCACAGACTTGCCCATGGAGGAATTCCTGCGCATTACCAAGGAAATCGGCTGCTGCGTCATCGCGCAAAGCGGCAACCTTGTGCCGGCGGATAAGAAAATGTACGCGCTGCGCAATCTCACTGCAACCGTGGACAGCATTCCGCTGATTTGTTCGAGCATCATGAGCAAAAAGCTTGCACTGGGCGCGGACTGCATTCTGCTGGATGTGAAATTCGGACACGGCGCATTTATGAAAACACCGCAGGAAGCACAGGAGCTTGCACAGGCAATGGTGGAGGTCGGCAGACGTGCCGGAAAACAGTGCCGTGCCGTGCTCACGGACATGAACGCCCCCCTCGGTGCGAATGTGGGCAATGCCCTTGAGGTGCAGGAAGTCATCCGCATTCTGCGCGGCGAGGTCAGAAATGCACTTTCCGACCTGTCGCTTACCCTTGCTGCCCATATGCTTTCCCTTAGTGGAAAGGGGGATGTGGAAACATGCCGGCGCATGGCAGAACATGCACTGGAATCCGGCGCGGCACTGGAGAAATTCTCAGCCATGATTGCTGCACAGGGCGGCGATGCACTGGTGACGCAGGATGTGTCCCGACTGCCGCAGTCTGCGGAGCAATTCACGGCATATGCACAGAAAAACGGCTATATCTCATCCATCCAAAGTGAAGAAGTCGGGCTTGCCTGCCTGACGCTCGGCGCAGGACGTACAGCAGGACAGGATACCATTGATTATGGCGCAGGTGTGGAGCTTCATGCCTTTGTCGGGGATGCCGTGCAGGAGGGACAACCCCTGTTCACCGTCCATGGCGCATCGCAGGAGCTTTGCCGGCAGGCTGCCGCAAGGATTGCCGCTTGTACTGTGATCTCCCCCGAACCGCTCGCATCCGCACCACTGATTTACCAGATAATATAAGGAGAATTACCATGAAAAAAACAATTGCAGCTGCAATCGCAGCAATGCTCACATGCACCGCCCTGCCCGTCCATGCCGCCTACCAGAGTAAGGACGAGGTTGCCTTTTCTCTGCGCGGCACGGAAACGGCGGACTGCGGCTATCTTGTCGAGGGCAACACCATCTATGTATCACCCCTTGCCGCAAAAGCAGGTGCAACACTGCATATGAGCATGTTCATCGAGTCGGAAAAGCCGGATATGGTCATTGTCGAGGGTGAGCTTGCC
Organism: Ruminococcus sp.; assembly: GCA_015066845.1. GTDB lineage: Bacteria > Bacillota > Clostridia > Oscillospirales > Ruminococcaceae > UBA3855. The sequence goes on from SVNO01000040.1 coordinate 3,605, forward strand.
ATCAGCGATCCGGCATTGCAGTTGATACCGGAAAGCTACCACAACCCCACGCAGATTTACACTGAGGAAAAAGTCACCTATACGACGCAGGATGGACAGGAATTTTCCACACAGCTCAAACCCTACTGCTTTGGCTTTGTCAACAAAAATGGTTTTTATGCGTCCGGCAGCTCCGGTATGAATATGGATTTCAGCGAAGGCAATGACGGATGTCGTTTTCTCTGGCTCGGCTCTGCGACCGGTGAAACGCATTTTCTCGGCAGCCGTTCGGATGAATACAGCCTGTTCGATGTGGATCTGCACCTTGCTGCCGGTACGCAGTCAGGGGAGTACAGCGTTTCCTTCCTCTCCGATATTACAGAGGAAAATCCCTGTGGACAGACATTTCTCAGCAGTGACGATCCGGAGCTGACCTATGTCGATTTTGTGCCGGAGCTGAAAAACCTGAACATTGTCGTTGCCGAGGGCGGTGACGCAAATCTCGATGGAGAAACGGATGCCGCAGATGCCGCTGCCATCCTCACCTTTGCCGCAGCAAAGGGCGCAGGCGGCAATCCCGTGCTGAACCAAGCCAATCCCCGTCTATCCTATTTCCTTGCTGATGTGAATGAATACTCCACAAACTGCGGCGAACAGGATGGTACTGCACTTGATGCCAAGGACGCAAGCGCGATTCTCCGCTATGCAGCCATTGGGGGCAGCGGTGAAACTCCGGATTGGTCGGATGTATTGCACTAAGGCAATACCGCGCTGAGCCGCAGGCGTTCTTTATGTGGTGCAGTCTCGAACATTTCACACAAATTTCATTGTCTTTCTTGAAAGAATATGCTATAATATAACTAATTTATGATAGAAAGGAAGTCATACCCATGGCACAGAGAATTGTATTGAACGGCACATCCTATCACGGCGCAGGCGCAATTGCCGAGATCGTCACAGAAGTACGCAGCAGAGGCTTCCAGAAAGCATTTGTTTGCTCTGACCCCGACCTGATTCGTTTCGGCGTAACGGCAAAGGTCACAGACCTGCTGGACGCAAACAGCATTCCCTATGCAGTTTTTTCCGAAATCAAGCCGAATCCGTCCATTAAGAATGTACAGGACGGCGTTGAGGCATTCAAGGCATCCGGTGCGGACTGCATCATTGCAGTGGGCGGCGGCTCTGCAATGGATACTGCAAAGGCAGTCGGCATCATCATCACAAATCCGGAATTTGCGGATGTCAGAAGTCTGGAGGGTGTAGCACCGACCAAGAATCCCTGCGTTCCGATTCTTGCAGTTCCTACAACTGCCGGCACAGCAGCGGAAGTTACCATTAACTATGTGATTACTGACGAAGAAAAGAACCGCAAAATGGTATGCGTGGACACCCACGACATTCCGATCGTGGCATTTGTTGACCCTGACATGATGGCTACCATGCCTGCCGGACTGACGGCAGCAACGGGTATGGATGCACTGACACATGCAATCGAAGGCTTCACAACCAAGGCCGCATGGACAATGACGGATATGTTCCATCTCAAGGCAATTGAAATCATCGCAGCATCTCTGCGAGGTGCAGTTGCCAATACGCCTGAGGGCAGGGAGGGCATGGCACTTGGTCAGTACATTGCCGGCATGGGCTTTTCCAATGTAGGTCTGGGCATTGTGCATTCCATGGCACATCCGCTGGGCGCAGTATATGACACACCGCATGGCGTAGCAAATGCGATTATTCTGCCGACCGTGATGGAATACAATGCAGAAGCAACGGGCGATAAGTACAAGTACATTGCCGCTGCGATGGGCGTTGAGGGCACAGAGAACATGAGCGTGGAGGAATACCGCAAGGCAGCGGTGGATGCAGTTAAGCAGCTGTCGCAGGATGTGGGCATTCCGGCAGACCTCAAGGAAATTGTAAAGCCGGAGGATGTTCCGTTCCTCGCAGAATCCGCCTATGCGGATGCCTGCCGTCCGGGCAACCCGAAGGACACATCCGTGGAGGATATCACGGCACTGTATCAGTCCTTGCTGTAAGAATAGTAAAGTGCAGCCCACCGATGGTGGGCTGCATTTTTGTGAGGATGGGGGAGTTCCCCCAAAACGAAGTGCGCAGGTGAAGCCCTCGTACAATAGCCCTTGTATGCCATCTCCCATTACCTCACAGTTTTTCAGTGTTGAAATTTCCTTTTTTGTGTAAAATCACGATTTCAGAAAAAAACCGGAAAAAAGAGAAAAAAAGTCGGATTTTTTTTTCTGAACATCTTGAAATCACAGTGGATTTGTGGTATAATACAAGGAAAGAGTTATGCCGTTTTTCTGCGATGCAGACAAAATTTTTTTGCCCAAATGCGGAAAATGCTTGAAAATCACAGGAATCCGGTAAATAAAAACGTGTTTGCTCTGCACGGGTTATGGAGAAGAATATGCCAAAAAAACAAGATATCAACAAGATTATGATTATTGGCTCCGGTCCGATCATTATCGGTCAGGCATGTGAGTTCGACTATTCCGGCACTCAGGCTTGTAAGGCTCTGCGTTCTCTGGGATATGAAATTGTACTGGTCAATTCCAATCCGGCTACTATTATGACGGATCCGGATGTTGCGGATATCACTTATGTAGAACCGCTGAATCTGGCTCGTCTGACACAGATCATCGAAAAGGAACGTCCGGATGCACTTCTGCCGAACCTCGGCGGTCAGTCCGGTCTGAACCTCTGCTCTGAGCTTGCAGAGGCTGGCGTTCTGGATCAATATAATGTCAAGGTCATCGGCGTTCAGGTGGATGCCATCGAGCGCGGTGAGGACCGTATTGAGTTCAAAAAGACAATGGACAAGCTCGGTATCGAAATGGCACGCAGCGAGGTTGCTTACTCCGTTGACGAAGCTGTCAAGATTGCTGAAAAGCTCAAGTACCCCGTTGTTCTCCGTCCTGCTTATACCATGGGCGGCGCAGGCGGCGGTATGGTTTACAATGTCGATGAACTGAAAATCGTCTGCGCAAGAGGTCTGCAGGCAAGCCTTGTTGGTCAGGTTCTCGTTGAAGAATGCATCAGCGGTTGGGAAGAACTCGAACTCGAAGTTGTCCGCGACGCTGAAAACAACATCATCACTGTCTGCTTCATCGAAAATATCGACCCCATCGGCGTACACACAGGTGACTCCTTCTGTTCTGCTCCCATGCTGACTATCTCTGAGGAAACACAGAAGAAGCTGCAGGAACAGTCCTATAAGATCGTTGAAGCCATCGAAGTAATCGGCGGCTGTAATTGCCAGTTTGCACATGACCCCGAAACTGACAGAATCGTTGTCATCGAAATCAACCCCAGAACTTCCCGTTCCTCCGCACTGGCTTCCAAGGCAACCGGTTTCCCGATCGCTCTGGTTTCCGCAATGCTCGCATGTGGTCTGACTCTCAAGGAAATTCCCTGCGGCAAGTACGGCACACTCGACAAGTACGTTCCCTCCGGCGACTATGTAGTAATTAAGTTCGCAAGATGGGCTTTTGAGAAGTTCAAGGGCGCACAGGATAAGCTTGGTACACAGATGAGAGCTGTGGGCGAGGTTATGAGCATCGGCAAGACCTACAAGGAAGCATTCCAGAAGGCGATCAGAAGCCTTGAAACTGGCAGATATGGTCTGGGCTTTGCGAAGAATTTCCATGAGCAGACCAAGGAAGAGCTGCTCCATCAGCTGCGCTTCCCGTCCAGTGAACGTCAGTTCATCATCTACGAGGCACTGCGCAAGGGTGCAACCGTAGAGGAAATTTTCCAGCTGACCAAAATCAAGCACTGGTTCCTTGAACAGATGCTCGAAATCGTGCAGGAAGAAGAAATGCTTCTGGGCATGAAGGGCAGCGTTCCGGCAGAGGAAGTTCTGCGTCAGGCAAAGCTTGACGGCTTCAGCGACAGATACCTCAGCCAGCTCCTCGAAGTTTCTGAGGACGCAATCCGCGAAAAGCGTTATGAATACGGCATCCGTCAGGCTTGGGAAGGTGTACATGTCAGCAGCACACAGGATTCTGCGTACTACTACTCCACCTATCACCTTGCAGAGGATAAAAGCCCTGTCAATACCGAAAAGCCGAAGATTATGATTCTCGGCGGCGGCCCGAACAGAATCGGTCAGGGTATCGAATTCGACTACTGCTGCGTTCATGCATCCCTCGCATTGAAGAAAATGGGCTTCGAACCGATTATCGTCAACTGCAACCCCGAAACCGTTTCCACCGACTATGATACCTCCGACAAGCTCTATTTCGAGCCGCTGACGCTGGAGGATGTACTGAGCATCCACGAAAAGGAAAAGCCCGTTGGCGTGATCGCACAGTTCGGCGGTCAGACTCCGCTGAATCTGGCAGCAGACCTGAAGAAGAACGGTGTCAATATTCTGGGCACTTCCCCCGAAACCATCGACCTTGCAGAGGACAGAGATCATTTCCGCGCAATGATGGACAAGCTGGGCATTCCGATGCCGGAGGCTGGCATGGCTGTCAATGTGGATGAGGCTCTGGAAATTGCAAACAATATCGGTTATCCGGTTATGGTTCGTCCGTCCTACGTTCTGGGCGGCAGAGGTATGGAAATCGTGCATGACGATGAGATGATGCGCGTGTACATGGCCGCTGCTGTTGGTGTCACACCCGACCGTCCGATTCTGATTGACCGTTTCCTCAACCATGCAACTGAGTGCGAAGCAGACGCAATTTCCGATGGTACAAATTGCTTTGTTCCGGCAGTCATGGAGCATATCGAGCTTGCAGGTGTTCACTCCGGTGACTCCGCATGTATCCTGCCCTCCAAGAATCTGTCCGAAAAGCAGATTGCAACCATCAAGGATTACACCAAGAGAATCGCTGTGGAAATGGGCGTATGCGGTCTGATGAACATGCAGTACGCAATTGAAGGCGATACCGTATATGTACTCGAAGCAAATCCGAGAGCATCCAGAACCGTGCCGCTGGTATCCAAGGTGTGCAGCATCAACATGGTTAAGATCGCAACTGAAATCATGACCGCGCACCTGACAGGCAAGCCCTCTCCTGTGGCTGACCTGCGTGACCGTGAAATCAAGCACTACGGTGTCAAGGAAGCGGTGTTCCCGTTCAATATGTTCCAGGAAGTTGACCCGGTACTCGGTCCGGAAATGCGTTCCACTGGTGAAGTACTCGGCCTTTCTGAGTCCTTCGGCGAGGCATATTACAAGGCACAGGAAGCAACACAGACCAAGCTGCCGTTCGAGGGCACAGTGCTCCTGAGCGTATGCAACCTGGACAAGCCGGAGCTGGTTGAAGTTGCACAGGCATTCCACGAGCTGGGCTTCAAGATTATCGCAACCAAGGGCTGCTACCAGCTGATCAAGGAAGCAGGCATTCCGGTTGAGCGTATCTACAAGATGTCCGAAGGCAGACCGAATATCGCTGACCAGATCGCAAACGGCGAAATTCAGCTGATGGTCAACACCCCTGCCGGCAAGGAGAGTGTGGACGATGACAGCTACATCCGTAAGGCTGCCATCAAGCACCGTGTTCCCTATATCACTACCATGGCTGCTGCCAAGGCAAGTGCGGAGGGTATCCGTGCAATTAAGGAAAATGCTGATATTGCCGTAAAATCACTTCAGGAATATCACGCTGATATCAAGTAATAACATGACTGCCCCGCATTTATGCGGGGCATTTTCAGAAAGGGAATACCATGCAAACCCTCATCCTCAACGGCTCACCTCGAAAAAACGGCGATACTGCAAGTCTTTTGCAATATCTCCGGCAATATCTGGACAGTGAAATCCTCGAATTTTCTGCCTACTATGACAATATTTCCCCCTGCATCGACTGCCGCAGATGCAAAGAATCCGGTATCTGTGTGATACCGGATACAATGCAGGAAATATATAAAGCCATTGAAACCTGTGATAATATTGTCATTGCCTCGCCCCTGTATTTTTCCGAGCTGACCGGACGGCTTCTGGACGTGGCAAGCCGCTTGCAGACCTATTATTACGGAATGCAGAAAAACGGTGGCTATCCTGTAAAAAAGCCGAAACATGGGGCAGTGCTCCTTGTCGGGGGAGGGGAGGGCAATCCGGAAATTGCCTATGCAACCGCCGTCCGGCTGCTGCATTATATGAACGCACGGGAGATCTTCCCCCTCATTTGCAGCCATCACACGGACGAAATGCCGGCGATGGAGGATGTGCAGGTGCTCTCAGAAATCAGGGAGCTTGCACAATTTCTGCATCGGGATTGATGGTGTAGTGGAACATGCGGTAGAATTTTTTGTAGAGTCTTCCCATCACCGCAAATTTCCTCTGGTCGGATTTCGGCAGAATAGCGACAATTTTTTGATTCACCATATCCCATTCGGAAGAAAACACAATCTGCGGCGTTTCCAGAATGCGTGGGTCATCCATTGCAAAATCAATCTTCGCCCCGACCTTGTTCACGGGATTTTTGAGCATGGAGCATTTCGCCCCGAAGGTCGTGTACGCATCGAACAGGAAATCACAAAAGCCGAATTTTCGGGAAATTTCCTGCATGAGCGACTGCATGTCGGAAAAGGAGAGGTACATAGAAACGCCCTCCATGAGAAACAGCATGGCTTCTCCGTGGTAGTCAATGGCATCCATCCACGAAACATCCGTGATAGAGGACGCAAGCATCCGGTAATGCGCGGATTCCTGATAAAACTGCCGGCGCACGGCAATGACTTCGGGGAAATCCACATCATACCAGCATTTTGCCTTGCTGCCCACGCGCTCGCAGCGGCTGTCGAGTCCGCAGCCAAGGTGCACGATGATACGGGGCATGGTCAAATCCTCTGCCACGGAATGCAGCACTGCATCGTCATAGAGTGCCGCGCGCATTGCCATAAAAATGGCGAGTCTGCGCGATGTATCGACATGCGCCATTTCCTGCGGCAGCTGCTCCACAATGCGTTCTGCCGTTTTATCCTTGAAAATTCCCTCCCTGCTCATTGCCGCTTTTCCATACAGCGGAATGAACAGGGTTTTGCTTTCATTTGTCATTACAGCACCCTTTCGTAGAGAAGAAATGTCGGAATTTCGGGGATATTCCGCAGTAAATCAAATTCCCCTGCAAAGGTGAAGCCCATTTTTTCGTACAGTTTTTTCGCCGGAAGATTCTGCGGTACAACATCCAGCCGTACTGCCGGATAGCCCTCGTCCTTTGCCGTTTGCAGGCAGAATTCCACCATATACTGCGCAATGCCTCGCCCGTAGGCGGACGGCACAACGGCGAGGGAATGCACGACCATGTAATCCCCCTCCGCAAGCTCCATGCTCCAGCTGCCGCGCTCATAGGCTCCACTGGGGTCGTTGTTGAGGATGAAGCCGCCGACTACTGCGCCGCCGTCCCTGCATAGGTACTGTACCCCATTTGCAATCGCCGCGCGGATGCTCTCACGCGCCGGATACACGCCATGCGTCCACTTCGGGTAATTGATGTGTGCGGTCAGATATGCCGTCACTTCGGTATAAAATGCAGTCGCTTCGTCAAGCTCCTGCATACTGCATCGGATAATTTCCATAATAACCTCCTGATTGGTTTCGTGCGTTGACAGTGCCGGAAAAATGTGGTATAATGGGAATAATGATAACCGGAAAGGAGAACGCAATGGGAAAATACATCTGTAAACAATGTAATGCTACCTGGGATGAGGGTGTACAATGCCCGAACTGCGGCGCAATGGAAGAAAACCGCGCACTTGTCATCACCGCTGCCGTTTTCGGCGGCATTCTCCTGCTTGCATCCGTCTGCGGCATTCTCGGAAATTTTTTGCCGTCACTCCCCGAAGCAGAGCCGCAGCCGGTAGAATCCTGCGCGGAAACTTATGTGGAATCCCAGACGGAGCTTCCCGTGCAGACGATTCCGGAAGAACCGACGGAAGAAGGCATTTTGGAAAGTGGCTTGTACGAGGTGGGCGTGGATATTCCGGCTGGGGAATATGCCCTGTATTCCGATGGAACAATCATGCCTGAACCGGAAGAGCTGCCGCCGTTCTTCCATGTGAGCGTTTACAATTCCAGTGCACTTGATGACGATGACCGCGCATTCGGCGGTTGGGTGAGTTCCAGCCTCATCATCCGTGTGCACGAGGGGCAGTTTGTCGAGGTGACGGATGGAAAAATGTACAATGCGGACGCAGGCATTCCGAGCCGCCTGAATCCCTTTGTCAGTGATGGCATGTTCTGCGCAGGCAGGGATATGCCGGCTGGTACTTATACCATCACTGGCACAAGCGACCAGTACGCGGGAAGCGCGACCTATGGCGCGGATTTTGAATTCGTGCAGAAGGGCATTTTCAATGCGCAGCTCCACCTGTACGCTGGAGAAACAAAGACCATCACTCTACAGGAGGGGGACTATCTGCGTATGGAATTCTGTAAGCTTGAGGCACCCGTCAGTCACGAGTCCCCGTGACATTGGAATACACTGTTTTCGCGGAAATACCGGCTAATCTGCCGATTTTTCCGGACAGTGCACTGATTATTGTCTGCGGTGCGTCCACAGCAACGCTGATAATATTGACACCGCGCGCGTGGTAGGGGATGCCCATCCGCCCGATGATATAGCCGCCGTATTCATGCAGAATGGCGTTGAGTGCGGCAACGGATTCGTTATTTTCTACGATAATGCCGATAATGGCAACGCGTGTTTCCATACAGTATCCTCCTGTGCGCACGATTTCGAGAATCGTTTTGCGCACTGCTTTCATCATACCACAAAACCCGAATTTTGTCAAACAAGAAAGGAGTGCTTCTCATTTCCATGGACGATCTTCTGACCACCAGGAACCTGACAAAAGAATACGGCAGACTCAAGGCATGTGACAAGGTGAACATGCACCTGAAAAAAGGCGAAATTTATGGATTTATCGGGAAAAACGGCTCCGGAAAAACCACCTTCATGCGGATGATTACCGGCATGGCACATCCGACTTCGGGTGAAATCACCCTGTTCGGCAGGACGGGCAGTGCACTGCAAAAGGAGAATGTGTTCTCCCGTGTCGGCGCACTCATCGAAGCCCCCGGCATCTACACCGGCATGACAGCAAAGGATAATCTCCGGCTCAAATGCCTTGCATACGGCGTGAAACAAATTCCGAAATACTGCGATGAATTACTGGAGCTTGTCGGACTTTCCCAAGCTGCCGACAAACGTGCGGGCAGCTTTTCCCTCGGTATGCGTCAGCGTCTGGGCATTGCCCTTGCCCTTGTCGGCGAGCCGGAACTGCTTGTCCTCGATGAACCGACCAACGGACTCGACCCGCAGGGCATTGCCGATATGCGCAGTATCCTGCAAAATCTTCGCACGGAAAAGGGGATGACCATCCTCATTTCCAGTCACATCCTGTCCGAGCTTTCGAGAATTGCGACCTGTTACGGCATCATCAATGCCGGTCAGCTGCTCATGGAGCTGACGCAGGAGGAACTGACAGAACGCTGCCGCGACCGCATCTGCATCACCACTGCACAGCCCGAAGCGGCAAGGAACGTACTCGAACAAATGGACATCCGGAATGTTCAAATGGTGGATGAAACCACGCTCCACGTCTTTGAACGGCAGGAGGACATCTGCGAAATCAACCGCCGCCTTGTGCTTGCGGATGTGCCCGTAGCCGGCATTCAGCTGTCGCAGACCTCGGTGGAGGAATTCTATTTTTCCGTGACGGGGGGAGGTGTGCGCACATGATTCGGGTATTTCGTATGGAATGGTACCGTATGTGGAAAAATCCGGCAGTCTGGATACTTTTTCTCGCCTATTGCGCTCTGTTCGCCCTTGCAGGCGGTGTTATGGGCATTCTTGTGGGGGATTCCTCACTCTCCCAGAGATTTCAGCAGGAGTTCTACGGTGCGCCTTTAACGCTTGACGGCGGTGTCCTGACCGATTACGCGGAGCTGTTCAATGCCTGCATGATGGGAAATATCGTCATGCTTGTCACTTCCGTGTGCATTGGCATCCATGCCACGGGACATGTGGTTTCGGGCTATCAGAAGAATCTGGCAGGCGTTGCCAAAAAGTGGCATTATGCTGTAAGCAGCTTGGTGCTCCTGTTTGTGTTCAATGCGATCCTCATTGTACTCGGTGCGTTTGTCTTACGCATTGTCATGTTCCTGACGCATGAAACCGTCACTTGCAGCAGCTTTGTACTGCTGCTGCGCTACTGCGGCGTGTATCTTCTGCTGTCAACTGCCTACGGCATGTTCGGCGCAGTCCTTGCACTGCTCACGCAGAGCCGCATTGTTGCCATTATTGTGCCCGTCGTTTACTGCACCGCGGCAAGCAGCTTGTTCTACATGCTCCTCGATGCCATCGCCGGTGCGCTGAATTTCCAGATAGAATCCGCGCGGTACTTCCCCTGCGGCAGTCTGCGCAGCCTGCACCTCACTGATTCAGCCACGGAATATGGGAAAGCCATCTTTGGCGCAGTGCTTTGCATTGCCCTATGTATTCTTCTTTCCGTGACAGTTGGGAGAAAGCGCGATATGCGGTGATAATTCCAATACATACAGGCATTCCTGCCGCAGCTCTCCGGAGCTGCGGTTTTTTCGTCCGCCGGAAATACCGGCAAGCTTCATGCCGAGCTTTTCCATTACGCGCCGTGATGCATGGTTTTCGCTGTCGCAGTGGGCGATGAGCCGTTCCATGCCAAGGGATGCGGCAAGCGGCAGCATTGCACGGGCAGCCTCCACGGCATAGCCATGCCCCCAATAGTGCTTGTCCACGATCCACCCAAGCTCCCCCGTGCAGGGCGGTTCGAGCCTGTCCAGACTGACCGAGCCGATGTGCACACCATCGAGCAGGATGGCGAATTCAAAAATCATCTGCGGCTGCGTCTGCCACTGTGCTTCGCGTTCTGCAAGGTACTGCATGGAATCCGCCTCATCCGCTGTCGGCAGAAACAGCATCAGCCGTGTATTTTCAGGATCTGAGGCATAGCGATGCGCCGTGATAAAATGCGCCGTTCCCAGTGGTACGAGGTGCAGTCGTTCTGTTGTAAGTTCCATAGAGTTTCCCCCCTGATTCTTTGGTTATAGTATAACAGATATTGGTGAATAAGTCAACTGCGCAGTGGGGGAGTGTTTGGGGTTTCCGATGCCTTTGACCTCGCGCTGATGAAGCGCGGACTGCTGCGATAAAACGAACAGCACCGCATGATTTGTCCGGTGCTGTTTTTGGGGGTGATTCATTTGACACAATAGCATTCCTATGATATAATAAAACTACAAACAGCGATCCGCGCTGTAGGAGGGGAGAGGATACAAATGAGGCGGAAACATGAGATTGACCAACTGCGGTGGCGCATCCTATTGCTGCTGATTCCCTACCACGCGGCGATGGCTTGGAATGCATGGGGTGAACCGAATTATATTTTCTTTGAAAGCAATCGTATGATCAGCAGTATCGTGGTATTTTTCAGCCCCTTTTTTATGCCGCTGCTCTTTGTCATATCCGGTATCAGCACCAGATCTGCACTGGACAAACGCACAAACAGGGCATACCTGCTTGAACGTGTGCAGAAATTGCTCGTGCCGCTGCTCTCCGGAACGCTGCTGCTCATGCCGGTGATGACCTATATTGCGGATACATTCCATAGCTCCTATCACGACGGATTCTTCCGGCATTATGCCATATTTTTTACAAAATACACGGATTTGACCGGCGCGGACGGCGGCTTTTCTTTCGGGCAGTTCTGGTTTTTGCTCTACCTTTTCGTCATTTCATTTGCAGGTACGGGCGTGATTGCTCTGGTGAAACGATACATTCCCAAGCCCCAAAAGCCAATTTCACTGCGCACGGTACTCCTCCTTGGCTTGCCTCTGCCGCTGCTCAGTGAACTGCTCTCCATCGGCGGAAAAAGCCTTGCGGAATATGGCTACCTCTTTCTGCTCGGTTACTATGTCTTTTCGGAGGAAACGGTTACCGATGCACTCCAACAGCGTGACAGGCTGCTGTGCGGCATCGGACTGACAGCCGCCGCTTTGAATACCGTGCTCTTTCTTTGGATGGAAACGGAGCATGTTCTGCTCAACAGCCTTGTCAGTGACGCGGCAGAATGGATGATGATACTGGGACTTCTCGGCTTTGCAAAGGGGCATTGGAATACGCAGGGGAAAATTGCGGATTATATGCAGCGGCGGTCATTTTTGTTCTATCAATACCATTTCATCTGGGTGGTTTTGTTCCAATTTCTGCTCAGCAGGATTGCACCGGACAACACCGCAGTGTTGTTTCTGGGTACGGTTCTTCTGTCCTATCCTGCTACATTTCTGTGCTGTGAAATTACCCTCAGAATACCGGTGCTTTGTCTGATAACGGGGACGAAGTACAGGGGGAACAGCCGGAAACAAAAGAGTCACCCATGATTTTCCTTTCTTATTGCATCCGCAATCCGCAGTTCTCCCTGAATCTCGGTTTTCTGCATACCGTGGAGATTGCAGCAGGCATAGAGCGCAGCCGGCTTTTCGTTCATGGATGTTTCTCCTGTCAGCTGAATGACGGCGGTCTGACATCTTTGTGCGGAAACGGCGTACCGGCAGGGGAGGGCTCGGACATGCTGAAATACATCCTTGCCGCCTTGGTTGTACCGAAATCACGGTTAGAACCGCTGTTCTGCACCTTATTGAACGCCTCGCGGAACATGGCATTGTGCGCTTCCTCACGGTTGAGCAGAAAGTCAATGGTTTCACGCACTTTCTTGTCCGCAATCTGCCGGTAGAGGTACTCATACACGACCTTTGCCCTCTGTTCCGAAGCGATATTGGAAAGCAGGTCGGCACACAAATCCCCCGTCACCGAAACATAATCCCCCGTCCATGAATAGCCCGATGCATTGACAAGTCCGGGATTCAGCCCCATCAGCACATGGGTCTGGATTTCGCCTGCCGGTACTGCGGCAGCGTCCACATCATGTCCGTTGAGCAGATGGATGGTCTGCGCCACCATTTCCATATGCCCAAGCTCCTCGGCGGCAATATCAAGGAATAAGTCCTTGATTTCAGGGTCTTTGATGCGGAAGCTCTGGGACATATACTGCATAGCGGCTTTCAGCTCGCCGTTTGCACCGCCCAATTGCTCCTGCAAAAGTGCCGCATACTGCGGATTTGGTTTTTCCACAGAAACGGGATGGAACAGCATTTTTTCATGTTTGAACATAGAATCAACCTCCTTTTCAGGAGTAGTATTTCCGTTTTATGATGGAGTATACCGAGAAAATGCAATTTTGATACTATTCCCCAAACCCCAAATAGACAATTGGTTTTTGGGGGGCGGCTGACTGCGTCATCCACCGATTTGTTTGCATTCGTATTGTGCTAACAAATGCTGCTGTATCTCAATGGAGAAGATAATCAGACAAGTGTCCGTGATGTGTTTCGGTTCACCGTAAAAATCCTCAAGACGAATTATCGGCTCTGTTTCAATATCGTAGCAATCTGTAATCATTGTATCGTTCGTCCTGGCCTGATTGCTTATACCACATGCAGCATTATTCTATTTCAAGTTCGTCCCACAAGTTCTGATAGCAGCGGTAGGCGACATAGCATACAGCCACAGTCAGCAGTGTGCAGAATACTATGGCAAAGGATTCGATGAAAATGCCCTTGGATGCATTGAGAATAGTATGGAGCAGTATGACAACGGGGAGAATTTTCTTTGATTTTCCCATTTGAATGCCATAGAAAATCAGGACGGTCGCTCCAATTGCAAACGCTGCGCCCTCAATTGCTCCCCATAGATTTATCCAGAAGATGGCGGGGTGAACATTCTCCGCGCCAATCAGTCCAAGGCAGGAAAGCCCTGCACCGAGGCTTTCATACGAAGCATGACCGATACCATAGGTAACTGCGTCTTTCCGGTTGTCGTAGGATTCAAGCAGAAAGCGAAACATCAGGAACTTTGCGCCTTCTTCAAAAATACCATAGAGCAATCCCTGCTGCCAATAGTATATCCAAGGATTATCGTGGCTGAATCCCATACGGATAAAGCCGGCAATCATGAAAACGGGGATGCAGACTGCAAACGCAGCAAATGCAGGCAATATGCGCGCATTTGTTTTTCGCCATAGTATGAGCAAAATGACAGGTGTTGACAGCTGCGCCAATCCTGCCAGTAAACAGCTGATGTCGGTCATGATTATCATTCTCCCTTGCCGATTTCACAAAACACCAAACCCTCTCCCCGAAAGAAAGGGAGAGGGCAGCGGTGTAGTAGAGTTCTTCATAATTAGTATTCGGGATAGGAAGTCCCGAACCAAGGTTTATTATACCATAGATGGAAAGAAATGTCAAGTGGTTTAAGAAATATTTTGCAGTATTGCGACAGAGGCGGGGCATCTACAGCATAGCTGACGCACCGCCCTTTGTGCGGTATTGCCTTAAACAATCAGCTCTAACACCTGCCGCAGATTCTTTTTACCAAACGAAACCGCCTCTCCATCCACCACAAGACACGGTACGCTCATGATCCGATACTGTTCCCGCAGTTTTGTGAAATGATTCACATCGTAGACCTCGGCTGTCACGTTCGGATTTTCCGCTGCGATTCTCTGCACTGCCATCACAAGCTCAGGACACATCGTGCAGGAAAGCGTCACAAGCACCTGTATTTCCATGGGCTTTGTGATGCGTGCAATATCCGCTTTGTCATGTTCGTCAATCGGCTGTCCAGAACCTGCAGCATGATACAGTCCCAGCACAAAGGACGTAAACTCATGCCCGCCCGGTACGCCATGGAACGCAAGCCCTGTTTCCGTGCCGTCCTCTTTACAGATGCGCACACAGGGACGGAATTCCTCTGATTCCGCATTTTCCGCAAGCTGTACGGAAAGCTTGTCCGTGCGCTCTGCCATCGCTTCCATATACTCTTTCAGCTCTGCGGAAAGCGGCTGTTCATCGAGATACAGCTTCAGCACAAGACTGCGTTCCATTTTTGCAAAAACAGAATCGAGCTGTGCAGATACTTCTGCCGAAAAGAAATCGCTGTCGGAATGATGATATTCCTCTGTCGGTTTCTCCGCTTTTGCCCGTTTCGGAATTTCCGGAATGCTACCCGTTTTCTTCTGCATGGCAGCGGCGTATTTTTCCAGTTCCGTTGCCGCAATTGCACCGTCACTGACCGCTGTGACCACCTGCCGCAGATTCTTCTCACAGATGTCACCTGCGGCGTACAGACCTTCGATATTGGTCTTGCAGTTGCTGTCCGTGATGACATAACCGTATTCATTGAGCTTGACAATATCCTGAATCAGCGAAGTTTCCGGCTCATAGCCTGCGAACACGAACACACCGAAGGTATCGCCGTCCTCGGCATGATATTCCGTCACCTCGCCCGTTTTATTATTACGGTAACGGATGGTTTTCAGGGCAGTATCACCCGAAACTGATTCCACCTCGGTTTCATACAGTACGGAAATTTTCGGGTGATTTCTCGCTTCATCGGCAACCGCCTTGGCGCAGGTGAAATCCTCCTCACGGACAAGGATGGTGACATGTTTTCCATATTTTGTCAGAAATACGCTTTCCTCCGCTGCTGCAAAACCGCCGCCCACGACAAATATTTCCTTGCCCGTGAAAAATTCGCCGTCACAGGTCGCACAATAGGCAACACCATGTCCACGGAATTCCGCTTCACCCGCAAAGCCGATCATCCTCGGATGTGCACCCGTTGCGACGATGATACCGAAACACTGCACCTCGCCTTTTGAAGTATGCACGGTTTTGATATCTCCCTCCGGCACAAGGCTCGTGACCTCTGCCAGCAGGAATTCTGCCCCGAAGTCCTCCGCCTGTTTTCGCATGGTTTCCGTCAGCTCCGCACCGCTTGCAAGTCCCACGCCGGGGTAATTGACCACCTCGGATGTGATGGTAATCTGACCGCCGAATTGTTCCTTTTCAATGACAAGTACCCTGTATCTCGCTCGTGCAAGATACAGGGCGGCAGTCAGCCCTGCAGGGCCGCCGCCGACAATCACAGCGTCATAGAGTTTCTCATTACGCATTACAACTGACCTACCAGATCAAGACTGGGTTTCAGCGTTTCCGCACCGGGCTGCCATTTCGCCGGACAAACCTGATCACCGTGTGCAGCAACAAACTGACAAGCCTGCAGCTTGCGGAACAGCTCATCCGCATTTCTGCCCACACTGCCGGAGCTTACCTCATAGGCTACAATCTTACCCTCAGGGTTGACGATAAAGCTGCCGCGCTCAGCAAGACCATCGGATTCAATATACACCTCAAAATCTCTGGACAGTGCGTGTGTGGGGTCTGCAAGCATCACATAGTTGATCTTCTTGATGCGCTCGGATACATCATACCACGCTTTGTGGACAAAGTGCGTATCAGTCGAAACGGAGTAGATCTCGCAGCCTGCACCCTGAAAATCTGCATACTTGTCCGCAAGATCCTCAAGCTCTGTGGGACACACAAAAGTGAAATCCGCAGGATAGAAGAAGAACACGCTCCATTTACCCAGCACATCCTTCTTGGTGACAGTTCTGCATTCGCCCTTGTGGAATGCCATTACGCTGAAATCGGAAATTTCCTTATTGATCATTGACATACTTCTGATCTCCTTTCATTTTTACGGGATTGCAAAAACAATCAGCCGGATGGAATTATTGTTTCCATTCCGGCTGAAATTATGTGATACGATCAGATCTCCGTTTTCCACATACCATGGAGATTGCAGTAGGCATACACTGCGACAGGCTTTTCCTCCAGCAGTGCAAAGCTGACAACAGGCTCACCGCCCTGTTTCAGACATTTTCTCTGACCGCCTCGGTCTGTCTGGAGATACACCCATGTGATGCCATGCTCCTCCGTCATGGGATGGGAAATCGCACCGACATTGACCTTGACGGTATTACCCTCCACTTTTACAATGGGTGTGTGCTTTTCGGCACTTGCGTCAGATGACGGTGCAAGCTGTTTCATCTTCTCTCCGCAGCAGCGAAGAGATTTGCCTGCATCGTGAATCATTCCGACAATATTGCCGCAATGCTCGCAAATATAGAATCTGTTTTCGTTCATGGATTTTTCCTCCTGTTGATTGATAGCATTATTGTTTCCCGATTTTGAGAAATCATCCACTATCTCCTGTACCGATTTCTGGAAATTTTCATCTCTCCGCAACCCAGCTTCACCCCTGCATTTCCGGACGGCTATGCGGTGAAGTTATCAGGCTTTCCATGAATGCTCCTTGTTGTTTCGTACAAATAGTTTGCAAAAGCTAAAACTTGATGATGCTTCTTAACTCGAACAGATAGCAAGAGATGCCCCCTCCGCCGGCTAAACTCTGATAGACAAAGCTGGCGTCAGGGCAGCAAAAAAAGCCCCCGATGATTCGGGAGCTTTTACATAATGGCAAGGTGAACTGATTTGGATCATTCACTTTCCTATTTCAAAACTTGCAATAGCGATGACGCTCTGCGCAGCAAGCGTCATGCGGTACACCGCACCGTTCCGCGAAAAAGAAAGCTCCTCTAAAAAGAGAAGCTTTCAAATGCGTCTGCCGGCGGGGGCTCCCCGCTGTCAAGGTGTGACAAAATAGATGACATGGATTTCAGTACAAAATCCGACCATTTTCGTCATCTGCTCCGTTTACTCTCCCTGCACCAGCATCCGTTTCATGATCGCAAGATCGAACGCATCAAG
This sequence comes from Ruminococcus sp., assembly GCA_015066845.1. Classification (GTDB taxonomy): domain Bacteria; phylum Bacillota; class Clostridia; order Oscillospirales; family Ruminococcaceae; genus UBA3855. Next base: position 21,264 of record SVNO01000040.1, read on the forward strand.
CTTGCCATCTGCACAGAAATCCACTGCCTCCCAGTTTGTGATCTGCACTTCTGGTGCAGCACATATCCATTTTTGGAACAGCACCACATCTGTCACGCTGAACGTTCCATCCGCATTGGCATCGCCTGCCGGAATGGTTTCAGTTTCTGCCACTGCTTCAAGCTCGATGGTCTTTTGCTCGTGATCAACAGCTACAACTCGAATTGTGCCTTTGCCGATATACTTTTCATAATATGCAGGCAGGAAAACAGGGAATACACAGCGATTGATATGATAATCATAGCACAGCAGATGACAGCTTGTGTCAATAACATCTCCCGTAGTAAGCGTTCTTCCATCAACGTATCTCACATTTTCATACTCCGGTGCAAGATAGATCGTAAGCCCATCAAAACCGACTACCTCCGCATCAAAGGGCAAAACATAATCCTTTTCACTGATAAATGCAAGGTCATAGCTGCCCTCATCATTGACAATATTGGCTACCGACCCGATATTCTGTTCATCGTAATGGAGCGTATCATATTCATAAAGCTTCATACCAAGTGTCAGTTCGGATGTGTTGTAATAGCTGCTGATTCTGACATCACTTGAAACAGACATTGTGATGGTCTTGCACGTTTCATCCGAACCCCTTCTGACAGAGATTTCTGCTGTTCCGTCGCTGATACCCGTAACAACACCGTCCTGATCTACCTGCAAAACGCTTTCGTCACTTGAAGAATAGAATACCTCCTGTGTTGCACCATTGCTCCACACAAGCTCAAGCTGTACGCTTTCACCAACTGCAATGACATCCTTTTTGACGGTAACATCCATGATGTATGCAATCAGCGTATATGCGGATGCCGATTCTGCGGTTTCCACGCAAGTCCACACTGTCGGAATGCAGGCACAGCCTGCCAATGCAAATGCCAATACTCTTTTTCTCATTTCTTACCTCCTGAATTCTGGTGTATTTTGACTTTTTTAAGTATAGCAGAAAAATGTGAATAAATCAAGGACACAAGCTAATTTTGACGTAACTATTCAGTCCTCCCCAAACTTCCACAAAGTTGAAAACAGAATTCCACTGTAAAAAAGCTGTGATTCTGTCAATTTACAAGCGTCAATAAATGTGCTATACTAAAGAAAAAACAGTGGTGAAAAAGCATGACGGCAATCGAAGTACTTCTCGAAATAGTTAAGGCACAGCAGCAGTCCATTGATACTCTGACAATGAAATTGGATCAAGCCAACGCGAGAATCGCAGAACTGGAGGAGCAGCTGCATCGGATCTTTATCCACTAAGATCTTCTGGATTTCCTTTTCCTGTTCCGGTGTCAGTATTCTTTTTTCACCAATGCTGCGTCCACGCTTTTTGGGCTTCAGTGCTG
>SVNO01000041.1 GCA_015066845.1 Ruminococcus sp.
GCAGAGGGGACGGGCTGTACAGCGAAGTCCCCGAAAAATAGCCCCTCCCCCGTTGGGGGAGGGGTTGGGGTGGGGGCAGTTACAGGGGTGCTAACCCCAGAAAAAGACTTTTTCTACAAGCTGACTGCCGTGCAAACGCACGGCAGTCTTTGTGTGAGGGGGAGATTAGCAGCAGGAATTGCCGCAGGAATTGCCGCAGGAGGAATTGCCGCCGCAGCCGCAGAACAGGAAGAACAGGATAATCAGGATAATGATCCAGCAGCAGTTGTTGTTGTTACCATCAAAGCATCCACAGTTCATAAGTCAAGCACTCCTTGAAAAATATCGTATTTGGAACGTTTTTGCTCTTTTGAGCCGTTCCATATTACATCGTATGACATTCGCGCCGTTGTGTGCGGATTTTTTTTGACGTTTCCAGAATCAGACAGATATTTTGCACAGACTGTGCTATACTATGTGAAGTAGGCAGCACCGCACAAAGACCGCCAGCGGTGCTGTCTGATACGATATTGCAAAAGGAGGCGCAGCGCATTGCCCAAAAACAGTGAACACTACGATATTGACCGCTTTTCAGAAAGTGCCGTGCTCGCATTGGACGCGGCTATGTACCTTGCCGGAGAGATGGGGCATACCTATGTCGGCACGGAACACTACCTGCTCGGACTGCTCCACCAGCAGCCCAATGCTGCCGCACAGATCCTCACCGCCGCCGGTATTACAGAGCCGATGCTCCGTCAGCATATGATTCAGATGGTCGGGAAAGGGAACCGTACCTCCCCCGGCTATCGCTGCATGACACCTGCCCTGCACCGGATGTTCCGGAATGCACAGTCCCTTGCAGATGCAGGCAAACAGACGCAGACCGATACACAATGGCTGCTGCTTGCCCTCCTCAAGGATGAAAACTGTGCCGCTGTGCAGCTGTTGGAAAGCATGTCTGCCGATCTGGAGGAGCTGATGGATGCCTGCCATGGCAGAACTGCCAGCCGCAAGCAGCAGGCTTTGCCCACCGCACGGGAAATGCCCCATCTGTTCCGCTACGGCAAGCTCCTGACTGCGCAGGATTCCCACGACCCCCTCATCGGACGGGAGGAGGAAATCAGCCGCATTCTCCAGATTCTTGCACGGCGCAGCAAGAACAACCCCTGTCTTGTGGGCGATCCCGGCGTGGGGAAAACTGCAATCGTACAGGGCGTTGCTGAACGCTTCGCGCGTGGGGAAGTGCCGGTACAGCTGCGGAATATGTGCATTTTCTCCCTCGACCTCGGCAGCCTGCTTGCCGGTGCGAAATACCGCGGCGATTTTGAAGAACGACTGCGCGCCTGTGTGGATGAAGTGACGGCAAACGGGAAAATTATCCTCTTTATTGATGAGCTGCACACGATTGTCGGCGCAGGTGCGGCAGAGGGGGCAATTGACGCTGCCAATATGCTCAAACCCCAGCTTGCAAGGGGGGATTTGCGCATCATCGGGGCAACCACACCGCCGGAATACCACAAATCCATTGAAAAGGACGGCGCACTGGCAAGGCGGTTTCAGTCGGTGGAAATCCGCGAACCTTCGCCGGAAGAAGCACTGCACATTCTGCATGGACTGCGTGAAAGCTACGCGGCATACCATCATGTCACCATTCCGGACGCGGTACTTGCAGCATGTGTGCGCCTTGCACAGCAATATCTCAGCGGCAAGAGCTTCCCCGACAAGGCGATCGACCTGCTTGATGAGGCATGTTCACGCGCTGCCATGCGCCCTGCCCACGGCAAAGTGCATGTCACGCCGGAGGATGTTGCCGCGGTAGCTGCCATCCGCACGGGCATTCCCATTCAGCAGATGACCGGCGCACAGCAGGAACGGCTGCTGCATCTGCGTACACAGCTGCGGCAGGAAATTATCGGGCATGATGCGATTATCGACCGGCTGTCGGACGCGGTGTGCCGTGCCGGCAGCGGATTGCGCGATATTTGCAGACCTGTGGGGACATTTCTCCTGCTCGGCCCGACGGGTGTCGGAAAGACGGGACTTGTCCGTGCGCTTGCGCGTTGTCTGCATGGTTCGGAGGACGCTTTGCTGACGGTGGATATGTCGGAATATACGGAGCAGCATGCCGCGGCACGGCTCATCGGTGCGCCGCCCGGTTATGCCGGATTTGAGGAAGAAACGCAGTTTTGCGAGCATTTGCGGCGGCATCCTTGCAGTGTGGTGCTGTTTGACGAGGTGGAAAAGGCGCATCCGGATGTGCTGCATCTGCTCCTGCAAATGCTGGAGGATGGGGTATTGACGGATGGTTCGGGCAGAAAAATCAGCCTGCGCAGCTGCATGATTTTCCTGACCTCGAATGCCGGAATGCATGAAACGGCGAAAAGCGTTGGTTTTCTGCAGCGGGAGGATGCACCGGAGCTTGGTGCAGCACCGGAAAGTCTGCGCCGGTTCCTGCCGCCGGAGCTGATTAACCGGATGGATGAGATTCTGACATTTTCGCCGCTTTCCATGGAAAGTCTGACTGGTATTGCAAGGTTACAGTTGGCAGAGGTTGCCGAACGCGCCGGACAGCTTGGCATTACGCTGACAGTCACGGAGGATGCCGTCAGTGCGGCGGCGGCGTGTCGGGATACGGCGCAGTACGGTGCACGTCCCATCCGCCGTTTCATCATTCGCGAGGTGGAAAACCCTCTCTCACGCATGTGGCTGCGCGGCGAGCTGCACAGCGGCGACTGCGTGGAGGTATCGGCGGAGAACGGGGTGCTGCGGTTTATGACAAAGACGGCAGTATAAAAGAGCTCATGGCGCAGAGCGTCATTGCTATTGAGAAAAAGCCCCCTTAGAGAATCTAAGGGGGCAAAGGGTATCTCCTTTAATCCAACGGCTCCAGAAAATCATGCCAGTTGCCGTTCTTTCCATAGTTTCCGCATTCCATCAGGTAGGTTTTGCCGTCGATCACAACCTCCGTCCAGAAATGCTGGTTGCCGGTATCCGTCCAGCCCTTGACCATGTACACATCATAGCCGAACCAAATCATCATTGCTGCCATCGCACCATTGTACTGTACGCACTGTCCCATGCGGTTGACAAAAATTGCCTCTACATAGCTCAGGTTCGCAATCGAATTCCACTTGCTTCCGGCATAGGCATAGTCCACCTTCTTGTGGATCCACTGCTGCGTGATCCAGAGCTTCTGCGCCATGGTCATGTCCTCTGTGAAATGCTCCTGCGCAAACTGCTCCAGAATTGCAACATCCTTGTCCTTGAGCGTTATCTTCATGTACTGCTTTTCCGGTGATACCTGTCTGTTCCAGATGATGTAGCTGTCATGGGGATTCAGCTCTGCATTTTCCAGTATCGTGGTCTTTGCAGCGGTGATGTCCTTGCATTTGCCATAATACCTGCCGTCCGGCTCAAAATAGACCATGCCGCTGCCCAAATCCGTAAAGCCCGTCAGCATTGTGCCATCCGTCCGGAAATAATAATTCCCCTTGTCCGTTTCCAGCCAGCCGGTATAGGGATTGCCGGTTTCATCATAATAATAGGTGTCGCCGTCTATCGTAATCCAACCTGTGCGCAGCTTTCCGGTTTCATCAAAATAGCAGGTGTTTCCGTCAATGACCTGCACACCCGTGCGCAGAATGCCGTCCGTGCCGAAGTAGTATTTCCCATCCTCCATCGTCACAAGTCCGGTGTACATGATGCCGCTTGCATTGAAATAGTACTTGTTTCCGTCAATTTCACGCCAGCCCGTCAGGAGCTTTCCCTCCTCGTTGAGGTAGTATGTCCTGCCCTCCAGCGTCAGCCAGCCCGACTGCATCACGCCATCCTCTGCAAAATAATAGCGATGTGTGCCAATCTGCTGCCATCCGGTCCGGAGCATTCCCTGTGCGTTGAAATAGTACCGTTCGCCGCCGAGCGTCTGCCAGCTGATAAGGGGACTGCCCTCTGCGGTGAAATAATACCGTTCGCTGTCGATTTCCTGCCAGCCCACTGCCATTGCGCCGTTATCGCCGAAATAATACCGTTTACCGCCAATCAGCTGCCATCCAGTCAGTGCAGAAGCAGTTCTGCCGAAATAATACCGCTGTCCTTTCACGGAAATCCATCCTCTGCAAAGGCGGTAATCCTCCCCTGCAAAGTAGATACCGCTGTCGTCGGTGATGAGTCCCTGACGCAGTTTTCCCTGTGCGTCAGCAAAATACTGCTCCGCACCAAGGGGCAGGGGGGCAAGCTCCGTGCCGGCTTCAGCGGCATAGAGGAGGATGTCTGCGGCATCCATCGCGTCGATCCGGCTGTCTGCATTGACATCGGCATACTGCACGGCTGCTGCGGCATCCGGCAGGAAATCGCTGTTTTCTGCGAGAATGTCCGCTGCGGAATTTCCGCCTGCACCGGCAAGTGCGGTGGAATAGAGCACCTGTGCTGCATCCAGACTGTCCACGCAGTCGTCACCGCCGACATCGCCGAGGTTGTAATCCTTGAGGGATACGATCGCGCCGGTCTGCACAATGCCATCCACAACAAAGGAGGCTGTACCATCGGGATTCTGTATCATTTCACCGGCTGCATATGCCGGAATTGCCGTCATTCCGGCAAAAAACGCACTGACTGCCATTGCGGCAAAGAGCTTTCGTTTCATTCTGTTCATCCTTTCTGTTTTTGGGGGAGTTCTGTATCTGCTTAGTACTATGTAAAATCTAAATCTTGAATGAAAATGCGGGATTCGGGTGACTCCCCGCGGGGCGGGGAGATGCTGAACAAAGTGAAGCAGAGGGGACGGGCTGTTCAGCGCAACCCCCGCATATCCCTCCCCCGCTTCGCGGGGGAGGTGCCGCCGAACGGCGGCGGAGGGGGCAGCTCTTGCTATCTGTTCAAGTTAAGAAGTCTCATCAAGTTTTAGCTTTTACAAACTACTGGGTCGTGTTGATACTAAGCCTAACAACACCCCCTAATTATACAGGATTCCCCTTTATTTGTCAAGCTGCGCGAAATTGTACAGGGTGAAATCTGCAACATTTCAGGTCGGAAATGTGATTGTACTTTCCTGCACTTTCCTGTATAATTAAGATAGAATCAAGCAGCCGTGTAACGGCTCTTCCGAATGCGATCCAATTTCTACAGGAGGTTCAGATTATGAAACAAATTTCCATCCGCCGACAAGCAGCAATCCTTGTACTGGTTCTGCTTTTTGCATGGCTTCTGCCCATGTTCTCCACCACAGCACTTCCGGTATCAGCTGCATCTGTGGACTATCCGCCGCAGCTGATGACAATTGCGGTCAAGGATAATTCCAAGGTACTGACCGCAAACGGCACAACGGACGGTGCATCCCTGTCCGTTAAGGCTCTGGGCAATGACCTTTCCCCGACATGGCGGTTTGACCGCGTGGGTGCGGACACAAAGGGCACATTCTTCAAGCTTATCAACCAGCAGTCCGGCAGACTGCTTACACCGCAGAATTACAAGGTTTCCGCTGGCACGAGTGTCATTCTCTACGGCAGTGAATCGGCAAAATCCCAACACTGGTATGTTGTCCCCGTGAAAAATGACCGTCTGGGCAATGGACTGTACTACAAGATCGTCAACTACGAGAACACCGCACTTGCCCTGACACAGGGTACTTCCGGTATGACGCTTGCAGAATATACCGGCGCGGACAACCAGCTCTGGCTGCTCAATGCAGAGGGCTTGCAGGGCTTTGCAGGCTATTGCATGGATGACAATACCGGCAATATCAAGGCGGCAGACATCGGCGGTCTGTTCGGCGAGGTGGTGGAGGTTTCCACCTTTGCGGATTTGAAAAAATACGCAGAATCCGACACTCCCTATACGATCATTGTCAATAAGAATATCAGCGTGACGGAGCTGAACATGAACGGTGTGCGTTATATGTGCACTGCCGGCAGAATTTATGTCCGCAGCAACAAGACCATCATCGGCAGCTATCCGGCACATACCCTGTTCAACGTCCAGTTCTGCACCAGTTCCGGCAAGGGCGTGGGCGACAATATCATCATCAAGAATTTCGATATGCAGCATGACGCAGAATCGAACAACAACGACTCCATCGTCTGCTATTTCGGTTCCGGTCAGAATATCTGGGTGGACCATGTGACCTTTACCGGACACAGCAATTACGGCTATGCACCCAAGACCGGTCAGGTGGATGAGGATAAGTTCCTTGCCTGCTGCTATGATGCAGATTACTGCACTGTTTCCGACTGCTCATTCGGCGGTCACAAATACGGACTGATTCTCGGCTATCCGTCCGATGATGAGAACAGCAAGAACAAGTATGACGGATTCCCCCGTATGTCCATCATCGGCAACCGTTTCAACGACACGAACACCAGAGGCCCCGGTCTGATGCGTTGGGGATATTTCCACTCCCTGAACAACTATGTCAACAAGTTCAGCATGGGCTATACCGTGCACAGCGGATGCGATATTTTCGCAGAAAACTGCGTTTATGAAAACGGCGGCAATGTGATCTGCGACTGGAATACCATCGCTTATGCAGGCGCATATGCAGAAACCGGCTCCATCTTCAAGGACTGCACGAGAACCGTACAGGGACAGGGTACAGCCAACAATCCGAGCTACTCCAAGCCGAGTGCATGGCGGCCGTCCAGGAATTACACCTACACCAAACTTGAAGCATCCGCAGCCAAGACCTACTGCGTCAACTACAGCGGCGCACAGAACGGCAGCGGCAACTGGATGTACCTGCGCTACGGCAAAAAGGGTGTTCCGAATTCCGGTTATGTAGAGCTGCCCAGCGGCCCGTCCGCGGCAAGCTTTGCCGAGGGTGCAGCATTCCGCATCAAGAATGTCAATTCCGGTCTGTACATGCAGGTAGCAGGTGCAGCGGCAGAAAACGGTGCAAATGTACAGCAGTGGGGCAGCAATGGCACGGACATCCACGACATCTGGAAGCTGTTCTCTGCCGGTGACGGATATTATTACATCGCATCCGCAGTGGGTGACGGCGGCACATTCGTACTGGATGTTTCCGGAAGGAAAGCGGATAACGGCGCAAATATCGCACTGTACAAGCACAATGGCGGTACAAATCAGCAGTTCATGTTCACACCCAATGGCGATGGCAGCTACAAAATCCGCACAAGAATCAGCGAAGGCAATTCTGCTGTTGAGGTGAATGCTGCATCGAAGGAATCCGGCGCAAATGTACAGCAGTGGGAAGTCAACGGCGTGAATTGTCAGGACTGGATCCTCGAATCCGTCACAGACCCCGGCTGTGCGATGGATGTGAAGTATATCTATGCATTTGAAAATGTAAATTCCGGCATGATGATGGAAGTCATCGGCGGCTTGATGGAAGAAAATTCCAATGTACAGCAGTGGGAAGCCAATGGCGCGGACTGCCAGAAATGGACGCTCAAGGCATTTGGCTCCGGTAATTACTACTGGATTCGCTCCTATCAGAATCCCGATTTTGCGCTGAAATCCCGCGGCAGTGAGGATGGTGCAAACATTGACCTTGCAGCATATTCCAACAAGGACAGCGCACAGCTGTTCCGCTTCACGAAGAATCTGGACGGCACATACAGCATTCTCAGCCACACCTCCAAGGACACCTGTCTTGTGGAAGTCGGCGGCGCATCCAAGGAAATGGGCGCAAATATTCAGCAGTGGGGCCCGACCGGAAGCAGCTGCCAGAAGTGGAATGCAGCAACGGAAACCACAGCGACTACCACAACGATGACGACTACAACAACCACAACGACTACCACCACAACGACCGCAGCTACCACAACAACCAAGTCCGAGCCTCCGTCAGAAAAGCCGGAAATGGATTTGAACGCGGATGGTGCATTCAGTGTACTGGACGTGATTCTGTTCCAGAAATGGCTGCTTGCCGTACCGGACACAACACTGCCGAACTGGCAGGCAGGCGATATGGACGGCAACGGCGTACTCAACGGCTTCGACCTTGCGATGATGAAACGACACCTCATGGCGGCATAATGTATGGAATCCCCCTGATTTCAGGGGGATTCAGCTTGTCAGAAAGGGGTTCGGGTAACGGGGTGTACAGCGAAATCCCCGAAAAATAGCCCCTTTCTCTGCACAAACCACGCATTTCACCGAAAAATTTCAAAAAGTCCTTGACAAATTCCCTTTTCAGTGCTATACTGTAAATAGTAAATCCAAACCGTTGACGCGGAGATAAAGGTCATTATGATTCTACAGAGAGTCCGGATAGCTGAGAGCCGGATGAACCCCAGATGATCAAATGGACCGCTGAGGGCACAGTCAAAGGCTGTTATGCTGAGTATTCTGTGACGTGCTGGCATACGTTAGTTGTCGGGGATATGTTGGTATCCTGCAAAGTGCGCGGCTTTTGCTGCGAATCAAGGTGGCACCACGGATAGTTCTTATTCGTCCTTGACAGATGAGTCTTTTTCTGTCATGGGCGTTTTTTGTTTGCCCGACAGAAGTACGATGGAGGGCAGAGCAATGGTACTGTTGACAAAACGATGGCGATGCCGTCATGCTGTATGAACGAAACCCAAGAATTAAAAATTTTTATGGAGGTATTTTTATGAAACACAATGGTTACGAATTCGACAATTACCTGAAAAGCCATCCGGATATGAACGGATTTTTCGGCAGATACGGCGGTGCGTATGTATCCGATGAGCTGAAACGTGCAATGGCTGAAATTACAGAAGCGTACTTCACCATCGCAAAATCCAGCAAATTCATCGGCGACCTGCGCCGTATCCGCAAGGAATTCCAGGGCAGACCGACTCCGGTTTCCCATCTGGAGCGTCTGTCCGGCTCTCTGGGCAATGTACAGCTCTATGTTAAGCGCGAGGACCTCAACCACACCGGCGCACACAAGCTCAACCACTGCATGGGCGAGGCTCTGCTTGCAAAGTATATGGGCAAGAAAAAGGTCATTGCTGAAACCGGTGCTGGTCAGCATGGCGTAGCACTGGCAACGGCTGCGGCATATTTTGGTCTGGAATGCGACATTTATATGGGCAGTGTGGACATTAAAAAGCAGGCCCCGAACGTGGCAAGAATGAAGATTCTCGGTGCAAATGTTGTGGAAGTAACCCATGGACTCCAGACGCTCAAGGAAGCGGTGGACGCAGCCTTTGACGCATACTGCAAAGAATACAAGGATGCCATTTACTGCATCGGTTCCGTACTCGGCCCGCATCCGTTCCCGATGATGGTGCGCGATTTCCAGAGCGTTGTCGGCATTGAGGCAAGAGAACAGTTCCTCGAAATGACGGGTGAGCTGCCGGATGCCGTGGTAGCCTGTGTGGGCGGCGGTTCCAATGCAATGGGCATGTTCTCCGGCTTCCTCAACGATCCTGTGGATATTTACGGCATTGAGCCGCTGGGCAGAGGCGAGGCACTCGGCGACCATGCGGCAAGCCTGAAATATGGCACGGAGGGCATCATGCACGGCTTCAACAGCATCATGCTCAAGGATGAAAACGGCGAACCTGCGCCGGTATATTCCGTGGCAAGCGGTCTGGACTATCCGTCCTCCGGTCCGGAACATGCATACCTGCGCGACATTGGCAGAGTCAAGTATGATGTGGTCGATGACGAGGAAACGATTGACGCATTCTACAAGCTCTCCCGTATGGAGGGCATCATCCCTGCCATTGAAAGCTCCCATGCAGTTGCTTTTGGTATGCGTCTGGCAAAGCAGATGGAGCGTGGTTCCATCCTGATTTGTCTGTCCGGCAGAGGCGACAAGGATATGGACTATATCATTGAAAAGTACGGCATCAGATAATTTCTCTTGACAAATGTATTTCCCTGTGATACAATAAGTATGTCGGTAGTTTATGTAAAATATCTTCCCATTGAAGAAGAAGCAGCCTGCTGCCCGATGCTCCGGATAGTTCAACATGAGAACACTCTCACACCTTGTGAGATAGACTGCGAGGAAGCTCCGCAACCGGATATGTAGGAAATCCCCCTGTTTTCAGGGGGATTTCTGTTTGTCGAAAAACGATCCTCTTATGCCGGAGGCAATGGAAAAGTTTTTGGTCGAGCTTTTTTCAAAAAGCTCGTGGGTGTCCAGAGGGCAACGCCCTCTGGTCGCGCACCGCAGTGCGCGAAATCTCTTTAAGCCGTCGCTTTTTTCAGGGGTTATCCCCGTAACTTCCCCCACAGCCGCAGTCAAATCCTATTGCAGCATACCATTCATGCCCGAATAGCATCAAATATTTCTTCCGGTGTGATTCCCGGATGCACAATCCTGCATTCCCCCTTGTATTATCCGGTTTTTTGTGCTATAATCAAAGAAAGAATCCCACAACATCACGAAACAGGGTGACCGCTGCTCCTCTGACCATAATAAGGGGAAAACAGACCATTCCCTTAGCAAGCCATACTATAAATGATAAAGGAAGTACAGCAAAAGATAAAAGGAGATACCGCCATGAAAACGATCCTGATCATAGAGGATGATGCTGAAATCAATGATATGCTCCGCATTCTGCTCACGCAGAACGGCTACCGGACAGTCAGTGCCTACTCCGGTACGGAGGGCATTCTGGCACACAGCAGGGAGATCAGCCTGATTCTCCTCGATCTCATGCTCCCCGGCAGAAGCGGCGAGGACATCATCCGTGAACTTAAAGAAAAGCACAATGTCCCCGTCATCGTCACCAGTGCCATTCATGATGTCAACAAAAAGGTCGATCTGTTCGCACTTGGGGCGGATGATTATATCACAAAGCCCTTTCATAATGAGGAGCTTCTTGCAAGAATTGCCGCCAGAATGCGCAACAGCGCAGAACCTGCCGCATCCGGTCATCTTACCTATAAAGACATCGTGATGGACAAGACCGCATTTTCCGTGACCTGTAATGGAACAGAAATGGAGCTTTCCAAGCATGAATTTGCCCTTTTGCAGCTGCTTCTGGAAAATCCGAACCGCACCTGCACCAAAAGCCTGATTTATGATACGGTGTGGGACTATGAAAATTCCGCTGATGACAACACGCTCAATGTCCATATCAGCAAGCTGCGGAAGAAGCTTAAAGAATGCAATCCCGATGCGGAGTATATCGAAACGGTCTGGGGCATTGGTTATCGCCTGAAAAAATAAGACTTTTTTAAGATTTGCGTTAAGTGTTTTTTTAGAATCTTCTGTTATAATGAAACTATCAGCTGATACTAATCCCTTTAACTCTGATAGACAAAGTCTATCAGAGTTTAGCCGACGAAGTCGGCGTTAGGGATTGCATGAGACGGGATTTGAACGCTTTGCGTTCAAATCGGCGGATGGCGTAGCCAGCCGCCCTCCAAACTCCAATATTCTATTGGAGTTTGGAGGATTAGTATGAAACAAAACTACAGGAGGTTACATCCATGCGTGAAATCGTACTGCAAACCAAGCAGCTCACAAAGCAATACAAAGGCTTTACCGCCCTTGACCATGCGGACATGGCAGTCAATCGTGGAGATATTTACGGTCTGATCGGCAGAAACGGGGCGGGCAAGACCACCATCATGAAGATCGTGACAGGTCTGACGGAGGCATCGGAGGGAGAATATTCCCTCTTCGGGCAGAATGCCAAAGCCGCAGACAAGCGGAAGATCGGCTGTCTGATCGAAAATCCGGCATTCTTCGGTAATATGACCGCCTACCAGAATCTGCGGTATTACTGTATACAGAAAGGAATCACAGATCTGAAGCAGATCGACGATGCGTTGGAGCTGGTACAGCTTCAGGATGCAAGAAACAAGAAATTCCGCAATTTCTCCCTCGGCATGAAGCAAAGACTCGGCATTGCCTTTGCGATGCTCGACAATCCCGATCTGATCATCCTCGATGAACCCATCAACGGACTCGATCCTATCGGTATCAGCCAGCTGCGTGATACTTTCCATAAATTGAATCAGGAGCGCGGCGTGACGTTCATCATCTCCAGCCATATCCTTTCGGAGCTGTATGCAGTCGCAAACAGATTCCTCTTCATTGAACAGGGCAAAGTCCTCAAGGAAGTCACCAAGCAGGAACTTGATCTCGAATGCAGCCGCTGTCTTGTGGTAAAGACGGACGACACCAAAAAGGCTGCCACCGTACTGGAAAGCATCCTGCACATTACCAATTACAAAGTGATTGACAATGGTGAGATCCGCATTTATGAGGAAAATGCCAAACCCGATGCCGTCAGCCGTACACTGGTACAGCAGGATGTGCGCCTGCTGGGACTGTATGAATCGGGCGTTTCACTGGAGGACTATTTCAAGCAGCTTGTCGGGGAGGAATCGAAATGACAAATATGATGAAAGCGGATCTGTACCGCATTACAAAATCAAAGAGCTTCTATATTTTCTGGATCGTGATTACTGTGATCTATCTGATCAACATTGCCGCAAAGGATTTCGGCGGTATTAGCTTTGGCGGACCGTCTTTTGTTCCGGAGGATGTGAAGATGGACATCGGTGCGGTTACCATGAATTTCAATTTTTATTTTCTTTCCATCCTCCCTGTATTTGGCATCATCATTGCGGAATTCAGCGAACATACCATCAAGAACACCATTACCTCAGCAATCAGCAAGGCTAAATACTTCCTCTCAAAATATGTGTTTGCCCTGCTTTACACTGCGGCTGCATATCTCTTTTCGAATTATGCGTTCTACTTTATCAACCGCATGGTAAACGGCAGCGAATACAGCTCCGCACTGTCTGATTTTTCTGCATCCCTGTTCAGTCAGCTGCCGCTGATGCTTGCCATTATTTCTCTGCTGATCGGTCTTGCATTCCTGTTCCGCAAAGGGGCGGCGTTCAATGCTGTGACCATCATCACACCGCTGGTTTATTCTTCTGTGTCCGTATCCCTGTATACGATAGAGAATACACAAAAACTTGCCGAAAAGCTGCTGGATTATGACATCAACACCATGATGGCAAGACTTGCACTGGAATGTACGGATGAATACCGGAGAAACTGTTATCTGATTAGTGCAGCGGTAATCGTTCTTTCATTCCTGATCGGATATATCAGCTTCACAAAACGAGAACTTGACTAAGGAGGCGTTCACATGACAGTCGCTGTCATTGTATTGAGCATCGCTGCGGCTGTCCTGCTGCTGCTTTGTATCCTGCAAAAACGAGAGATGCGTCACATCGAAAAACAGCTTGCCAGAATCAAGGATGAGGACACCAACATCCTCATCCATTCCGGCAACGGCACAGCGGATGCACTGATCAACCGCATCAATACGCTGCTGAAAGAAATACGGGAGATTCGGGCGGTCTATGCGCAGAAAAGCCACGCCCTCGAACAGATGATGACCAACATTTCCCACGACCTGCGGACACCCCTGACCTCTGCGATGGGGTATATCAACATGATTCAGCATACCAATCTTCCGGAGGAAGAAAAAAGCCGTGAGCTCGCCATTGTCGAGAAGCGGCTTATTCGTCTTGAAGAACTGATCGGCTCATTCTTTGAGTTTTCGCAAATCATCTCCAGCGGAAAACAGCCTGAAAAGACGGAGCTGAATCTCGTTTCCGTGCTGGAAGAATCCATTGTCCATTACTACGATGATTATTGTGACCGCGGACGGCAGATACGGTTCGAATGCACCACACACAGACTGCTGATTCCATCCAACCAGAACATGCTCCTGCGGATTTTTGATAATCTCATCAGCAATGCCCTCAAGCATGGAGAGGGTGATCTGACAGTGACAGTGCAGAATACCGGACAAATCCGGATCGTATTTGAAAACATTCTTTCCACGCCGAATCTGGATGTGACACGCATTTTTGATGAATTCTACACAACCGATATTTCCCGTACCAAGGGCAACACCGGTCTGGGACTTGCCATTGCCAAGCAGTTCACGGAGATGCTCGGCGGAAGCATTTCGGCGGAAATGGCAGGAAGAACGTTCAGGGTGATGGTCGTTTTTGATGCTGATTAAAGAGCAAGGCTGACGCACCTGCTATTTTGCGGTGTTGCCATATTTTTCTATCAACTAAAGCCATCAAAACGGTGGCTTTTTTTGTATGCGTACATATGGAGGAACGGGCGTTGAAGCGTGTGAAAAATATCCTTCTTCCATTCATTGACAATCCCGCTTCTTCGTGCTATCATAAAATTATAGAAAAAGTGTAACACTTTTCCATTCCCCTTCGTTTGTATAGAATAGAGAATGTTCACATAAAACGAATACAAAGAATCGTATGAGATTGCATGTGAACAGGCTCTGGAAGCCCCAATATGCATGGAAACTTTTGAAAAAGGAGAAACCATATGACGGAGCGTGAACTGCGAGAGCTGGTCAGCGTCTCTCAGGAGGATGGTTTCAAAGCACTTTTTCAGCAATATCAGAGCTATGTGTATACAATCGTGTGGAATCATCTGCGTACTTCCGGCACGGCTGAGGATGCCGAGGAATGCATCAGTGATGTCTTTTTGCAGGTGTTCCTCCATTTTGAGGAAATCGGCGATGGCTCATTGCAGGCATATATCGGTACGGTCGCAAAGAATAAGGCGGTTGATTATGTCCGCAGACTGCATTCTGTGAACGGACGCACGGACACCCACGCAGAACTTTCCGAAATCCCCTCCGAGGAAAATGTCGAGCAGGAAATAGAAGTCTCTATGGAGCATCAGCTTCTGTATGAAAAAATACAGGAGCTGGGCGAACCGGATGCTACCATCCTGATACTGAAATATTTCTACCGCAGAAAATCTGCGGATATTGCAAGACAGGTACACATGACTCCCATTGCTGTCAGAGTGCGTTTGAACCGTGCACTGAAGAAATTACGCCGATTATTGACCAATGAAGAAAAATTCCAATAGCGAGGTGACTTTTATGGAGTATCGAAATATGATTAACGTACTGCATCGGACGGATGCAGTCACTGCGCAGAATATCATGGAACAGTATCCCGCACAATGGGATATGGACAAGATATTCCGCAGAACCTACCAGAAATATCTTGCCGCGAAACAGGCAGAAATGCAGGGAGCTGTCTTGAACGACGTCGCCACAGAGCTTGCTGTCTGCCGTAAGCAGCACACCAATACGCAAAGATTCTGGAGGGCTGGCGGCTATGCAGTCTGCGTTGCTGCCTATCTGGGCATCTTCCTGTTCATTCTCAGAACCAACGGACAGCCCACAGAAATTCCGGAGATTCCTCCGGACAACAGAGAATTTCCCCATACCGACAGCATCACCGAACCGCCGACCACTGCCCCCGTACAGGGCACACACACACAGCCTCCCACCACGGCGCAGACGAGCACGGAAACCATTGTAAATGTCGTGGAAACCACATTCCAGACGAGCACGGAGCTGACAGACGCGCCGACGGAAGCAACGGAAACCGAGCAGCCTGCACAGACCGACACACCGGAAACACAGACCGCGCCAGCCATCGAAGTGACTGACACGCCGGAAACATCGGCGGTGCAGACCGAACCCGAAACCACACCCGATACCACAACGACCACGACAGAAACCACTCCCGAAACCACCACGACCGCCGCAGCAGCGGGGCATTTCGAGGTGGATGAATCCGCCCCCGCCGGACAATTCCGCAATGTCCGCTATGTCCGCGCGGAGGATACGCCCGTGGAGGAGCGTGTACATGGCTTTGCCGCGGAGGGCTTCACCGTGACGCGTACAGAGGAGGTCAACGGCGAGTATGATTTCCGTTCCATGAATTATTTCATCGAGGACACGGACGGTCAGCACTACATGGTGCAGCAGTTCCGCTATGACTATTTCGATGTTTCGATCAGTCCGACGCGTTTGTGGCGAACGTATGAGATCGCCGGAAAGCCCGTCATCATCATCTATGAGGAGAATGACGAATCCGTCTGCACCTTGCTGTGGGATGACGGCTGCCATGTCTGCCTGATGAATTCCCAGTACAAGGACCTTGCCAAAATGGAGCTTCTGATACAGGGGCAGTTCACAAATTAGGGGGTGATGAAACAAACATAATCATGCTTTCGCATCACTACGGATCAGTCCTGCAGGAAAATGCTTTGTGCATTTTGGACTTTTTGCCGGATATGCTGCGGCAGTTTTTGCTTGATGGGCTTGATGGGGAAATCGGGTAAATACAGTTAGAAAGGACAGTTTGAATGAAAAAAATGAAGAGAATGAAGGTTATGATGACGGCAGGAGCAATGCTGTTTGCGGGAAGCATCGGCATTCTGCCGGAGAGTGTGACGGAGCAATTTGCCATTGCGGCAGGTGCGGAAGAGTCGATCGTTGCGTCCGGTGAATACAAATATAATCTCACATGGACGCTCGACAGTGAAGGTACGCTTACCATCAGTGGTGAGGGAGAGATGTATGAGTATAGCATTCCATGGGAAGATTACAAAAATGATATCAAAAGTATTGTGATTGAAGAGGGTGTAACCAATATCGTATGGGGCGTTTTTTACAATTATAGAAATGTCACCTCTGTTACGATCCCTGCAAGTGTTTCGGATATTAGTTATTATGCATTTACCGGCTGCAGCAGCTTAACAGCGCTCCATGTGGATCCGGATAATGCAGAGTATATAAGCGTGGATGGTGTACTGTATACTAAGGATAAAACAAAGCTTGTCAAATATCCTGATAATAAAGAGGGAACGGAATATGTGATTCCTGCCAGCGTGGAATTTATAGAATATAATGCATTTCAGGGATGCAACAACTTGTCAGCAATCAATGTTGAGGCTGGAAACACCGAGTATGCAAGTACAGACGGTGTATTGTTCGACAAGAGTAAAGAAACGCTGATACGATATCCTGTCAACAAACCCGAAACAGAATATGTGGTTCCTGACGGTGTAGAATCGTTAGCTTTTGGTGCATTTTATGATAATGATCACTTAACTGCCATCACGCTTCCCGACAGTATGGCATGGATTGGTGTCGATGCATTTTTTAATTGTCAGGGCTTAACCTCGATTGCAATTCCTGAAGGTATCCGGAGTATCGAAAATAGTGCATTTCAAAGGTGTGAAAACCTGACCACTGTGACGATTCACGGGAGTATTACGAGGATTGAATCCAACGTATTTGCAGGGTGTAAAAGCTTAACTGCCATTACGCTCCCTGAAACAGTTGAGAGTATTGGATTCAGTGCATTTGAAGGGTGTAAAAGCTTAACCTCCATCAACATTCCTGACACAGTGACAAGTATTGAATATCGTGCATTTTATGGCTGTGAAAGCTTAACCTCCATCGCGCTCCCTGAGGGCATCACAAAAATTGAGAATGACACATTCTATGAGTGTAAAAACTTAGCCTCCGTCACGCTCCCTGCAACACTTACGACCATTGAACGTGATGCATTTGCTCATTGCGAAAGCTTGACCTCGATCACAATTCCGGAAGGTGTTACGACCATTGGAAGTTCAGCATTTTCGCTCTGCATAAATTTGACCTCGATCACACTCCCGGAAGGTCTCACAGAAATCGGTTATGGTGCATTTTACGGCTGTCAATACTTAACCGATGTCACGATTCCCAAAAGTCTGACAGAGATAGATGGTGGATTTACTTATTGTTACCGCTTGGAAAATGTCTACTATGCCGGCACTGAAGAAGAATGGAACGCCATCAAAATTGATGATGAGTATCTGTTGCGAGCGAAGATTCATTTTGGTGGGACTACTCCCCCTGTTATGGGTGACATAGACTCCGATGATAAGTTCAGTGTTACCGACATCATCTTTGTGCAGAAATTACTGTTTGGTCAGGAGACTCTCACAAACTGGCAGGCAGCAGATCTGAATCGGGATGATCATGTGGACGGATTCGACCTTGCAATCATGAAACGTCTGCTGCTGAACTCCAACAGAGCCGAATCGGATCAGGCTTCGTAAACGACACCCCGATTTTCCATTTCCCCGTCAAGTTCCCATCAAGCAAAAACTGCCGCAGCAAGCCATTCCTGCCGTGAAACAGCAGGAATTCCGGAAGCAGCCTCCTGCAGCTGCACCATGAAATGCTGTACTTGAAAGCCTTACATAACAATAAGGAGGATTTACTATGAAACGAATGATATCCATTGCCGCCGCCGCACTGCTGGCACTTCCGATGCCGGCGGCGGTGTCTGCCTACGAATCAGTGTATCCGGAAAATTCCAAGGAATACCAGGCAATGATCGCAGAACATCCGGACTTTTACCGCATTGAGGAGGGCAGTGTCTACTTCATGCCGCACAGCCTGATGGGGGACACTGACCTGATCGTCAGCTCCGAAGCCGGATGTGCCGTCGCCGCTGTGGACTACGGCTATGTGTTCACGCCTGAGAAGGACGGCAGATATGTGATCGTACTGGAAGAAACGATACAGGAATGTGTGGGGGATGAGGAACTCACCGCCATGATCGAGTACAAGAATAAACATGCCTATGTCGCAGATGTGGAAAAGGGCGCAATCACGGTCAGCTATGAGGGCAGCAGTGACGGAAAGACTGCCATTGACGATACGCCCTGTGCGGTGGACAGGAATTATTATTCCTACGTCAACGGCGAACTGCCGGGCAGCTATGACCGCTACTTCACCACGGTCTACAGCAATCATAAGATATCGTCCTATTTCTGCCTGAATTCGGAATATACGGACAGGCTGCTGGGCACGGAAGTTACCACATCCAACAGCTCCGTTGCCTACTGCGGCAGGCAGATGACTGTGTCGAGCAGTCTGACAGCGGACGATGTGCAGGCATTTTCCCTCGTGTCCGCAATCAATGACGGAGATGTGGTCATCACACTCAACGAAACCGAGGAAATCCCCCTGACCGTGGAAGGCAGCGTGATCCGTTACGCGCCGGGGTACGGCTTTCCGGTGTATTTCCCCGCTGATTATGATATTGCGCTGGAGTTCTGGAACAAGTACGGAGCTGTGCATATTGAGAACGGCTTGCTGTATGTGATGTTCCGCGAAACCTCCAATACTGCCTATTCCTACGAGGTCGTGCCGACCACCGATGTGATGAAACAGGTGTACCACGGTGTCATCGAGAAATCCGCGGCGAATGACAAATTCGAGATTGTGGTCTACAAGCCCGTTGCGGACGGTGCATTCACTGTGGATCTGCACCGCTTCTACCAGAATACAAGCCGCATCGACACAAGCTTTGATTTTGCTGTCGGCACGGACGGCAGCATCACCCAGACCGATTTTCGTGCCCTTGTGCCGGACTGCATCACGGAATACGGCGATTTTCTGGAGAAAAACGGCACAGTGTCCGTGCAGGGAAAGTATGTTGTGTACTGCGGTGATATCAATTTCAGCACGGGCAGTACGCTGAACATGGAGCAGAACGGCACAGCGGAGCTTGTGCAGATCGCGGAGATTCCCTGTGTGAGACTGGATGCCCAGCCCGCAGTTTCCGGCAGTACCTCCCAAATGGTCTATGTGTACGAGGCAGTTTCCGACGGCACGGTGGATGTGACATGGAGAGTCGGTCGGGAGTGGGATTTAGAGAATTCCACGATCAGCAAGCAGTACATCGTCACAGAAAACGGCGCAGTCATTCGTGAACGCAGCGAGATCAAGGGTGACTGCAATGCGGACGGAACATTCTCCGTTCTCGATACCATCCTGCTGCAGCAATACCTGTTCGGTAAGGGAAGTCTGACTGCGCCGCAGAATGCGGATATGTGCGCGGACGGCGTGATTGACGCATTCGACCTTGCCATGGTGAAACGCAAGCTCCTCCGGTAAATATTGACAACGCTTTATGATTGTGCTATAATAAAGCAAAAAGATACCGGAGGAGAATACCATGAAGAAAATTACTGCAATTACATCCGCACTCGCACTGCTCACAAGTCTGACCGCATTTCCGGCATCCGCAGAAACTGCCGTTCCCGTGGATGTGGACGAAGCCATCTATGCCCTGCTGCTCGATTCCTACGGCTGCGATGACAACAAGGACGGTGTAGTCACGGAGGAGGAATTCCGCAGTGTGCTGAGTCTGCGGATGAATCCGTGCGGCTTTGATGACCTGAGCTGGATGGCTGGAATGGAGTCGCTCAACTCGCTCATACTGGAGGAGGGTACGCTCACAGATATGGCTGCACAGTCCCTTCTGCAAGTGCCGCAGATCGATTCCATACAGATGTACAATGTAACGCTCAGTTCCATCGACTTTTTGCGTGATATGGAGCTGAGTTTCTGCCGGATGCAGGAGTGTACGCCGTTTTCTGATTCGGAGCTGCTCTCCATCATGCGTGTGGAGGATGTCACCGTGCAGAAAGGCTTTGCCGCAAAGGGCGGCGTATTTCCGGAGGGATTGTTCAGCACGAAAGACCTCATGCTGACGATCGGAGATACCGATATTGCCTGTCTGGACACCTACGGCACAGTGCAGTCACCGTCCTCCAACAGCATTTTTTACGGCAAGGAGGTCGGCGAAACCACATTCACGCTCTCCATTTACGGCAATGAGGAATTCACGGGCAAGATTACCGTGGAGGACTTCACACCCGAAGCCATTCCGCTTGGGGAAACAACGGAAGCTCCCGAAATTCTCGATGCCATTCACCATGGCGGCGGCATTGGCACGGCACTGCTGAAGGACGGAACCATGTATTCCCTGAATGACGGCGCATTGCAGCTGGAAGCGGAAAATGTGGAGTCCTTCCACTATGCGTATATTTATAATGAAACCGGAAGAAACGATCACCGTGATATCGTGCTGTATCAGGACGGTTCAGTCACGGTCGATGGCAAGCCTTTGCAAAGTGATCTGGAATTTGACTATGCAAAGAACGGAGTCTGCGTTGCAGGCAACAGTGCTGCGTATGCGATTCGTGAGGAAAACGGCGAATTCTATGCGGACTACCTCTATTCCGGCTTTGGCACATCGGATTCCAAGGTGGGACAGTACTTTTTCAGTACTGATGGCGAGGTCATGGCAAGGGCATACATGCCGCAGGAGGAAGGCGGTTACCGCTGGGAGGTATTCCCGATGGGCATTACCGATGTTGTTTCCTCACAGGGCAGGTATTTTGTGGACAAGAACCAGATCCTCTGGGAGATTACTGCTGAAAAGGGTGAAGCACCGGCAGCCGTACAGATTGCGGAAAATGTGCAGGCTGTGGGCTATTACAGGTATGAGGAATATTCCTATCCTGCCATTATCTACATCACCATGGACGGCAAAGCGAAGCTGCCGAGTACGCACAAGGAAGTGACGCTGTGCGAGAATCAGCTGGAAGAAGAGGTGGTGCATTATCTGGACGCTGCAAATTTCTCGGTCTGGTACACGGAGGATGGCAAGATGATGAGTGACCCGTCCATCGGGCATGACTACCATCTGTCGCTGGACAACGTGCTGACCATTGACTGCCGCGGTGTCAAGACCGGTATTACTGACGTGGCACAGTTTGTAGACAATGATTATGCCGGATATGGTGAAACAGTGTATGCCTATTTCATTCGCACGGACGGCAGTCTGTGGTGCTATTCGAGTGAAACAAACGGCTATTTTGAGATTCCCTTCACCACGCCCGAACCGCTTGCAGGCGATGCGGATGCGGATGGTGCGGTGAATGTTGCCGATGCAGTGCTGCTCCAGAAATACCTCTTTGGCAAAGCAAAACTCACGTCTGCACAGGCAAAGAACGCGGAACTTTGCAAGGATGGTATTGTGGATGGATTTGATCTGGCAGCTTTGAAGAGAATGCTGCTTGCATGAGAATAGTTGCAAAACGAGCCCCTGCCAATCGGCAGAGGCTCGCATTATTTTGGGAACATGAGTTCTTTGACAGACTGAAATTTCCATACGCATTCCTTTTTATATTGAGTTTTTCACATTTTACTTGCATTTTTTGTGAAAATATGCTATGATTAGAATGAAAGACCGTACCAATGGTACGGCAAGAGAGGGTATCATATTAAAGGAGGAATGGTCATGAACAAAATGAAACTCTGTGCTGCCATGTCTGCGGCTGTCCTGCTCTGCACAGGTCTGCCGGCACTGGCTGCGGAAGGCGATGTCACCATGAGCCGCATCACACTGCTCGGTGACGCGGATAACAGCGAAAATGTAAGCGTTTCCGATGTAGTCAAGCTCTCGCGCTTTCTGCTTCAGAGGGACAGCGATGTTTCCGTTAACGCTGACCTGACTGCGGACAACCGCATTGACGGCTTTGACCTTGCATTGCTCAAGGCGATGTTATTGGGCAAGTACAAGCCGCAGGATTTCACCAAGCTTGTCATTAACGAGGTCTGCGCGTCCAACAAGAAAAGCTGGTCGGATGCGGACGGCAGAGAGCCGGATTGGCTGGAGCTGTATAACGGCAGCGGTGAGGCTGTCGATATTTCCGGCTATGGACTTGCGGACGGCAAGAAAAATCTGTTCAAGTACGTTTTTCCTGAGGGTACAGTCGTTCCGGCAGGCGGCTACCTGATGGTTTGCTGTGATGACGGACTGGCAAGCACGGACGCATCCGAGCATCACGTTCCGTTCAAGCTCAGTGCATCCGGCGAAACCATCTACCTGACGCATCCGGCATACGGTACATTGGAT
>SVNO01000103.1 GCA_015066845.1 Ruminococcus sp.
GGTGCGCGACCAGAGGGCGTTGCCCTCTGGACACCCACGAGCTTTTTGAAAAAAGCTCGACCAAAAACTTTTCCATTGCCTCCGGCATAAGAGGATAGTTTTTCGACAGACCGGAGCTTTTATGTTATACAGAAAGATGCCCTCACTTCCTGCGTATCATCTCGCGGATTTCTTCTTCCGTCTGTGTGATCTCGCGGCGGAATTCTTCCGCGGATACACGACATGCGCCGTTTCCGAGGATGATGATCTGTTCCAGCCCGTCCGAAGTCGCTACGCGGACACGCGCATCCTTGCAGAGCTGGTGGGTGACGCGCTCAATGTACATATCTGCCGTTTCCGCTTCCTTTGTGTAGACAATGCTCACACCATGCTCCTGCGTGACGTGCTCCTTGCCCCCCTTGACGCGGTATGCGTCAAATACCACGATCATCCGGCATTTGCGGAACCCCTGATAATTGCTCAGAATGTCAATGAGCCGCTGTCTTGCCGATTCCAGACTGCCCTGTGCAATCGCCTTCAGCTCGTCCCATGCAAAAATGATATTGTACCCGTCCACAAGCAGGTATTCCGGTCCCTTTGGAATCGGTACGGGCTTGCGTGAGGGCTTGGGCGGCTGCTTCGGCGTGTGCATGGCATGTCGCTCCTCGCGCTTGATCGCACCATAGGTCTGCTCGAAAATCTGCATCAGTTCTGCATCCTGTGCCGCACTGCCGGTGTACTTTGTCCGTTCCGTCTGGCGTACGGGTGCGGTGTATTCCTCCGTTTCCGGATGCAGACAGCTTTCCGTGTGCATGTAATTGTGCACATCATCCCACTTGACCAGAAACCCTGCGCCATGCGCACAGAATACGGAATCCGGTGAATTCTCCGTGTCTGCCTCCGGCTGATAGCCGATGGCTGCAATTACCGCTTCTGCATTCGCACAGGGCGCGTAGCCTGCCGAAGTACAGGAGAGCCTTCCCCTGCCGCGCGTGTATTCCATCACTGTGCCCTGATATGTCATCATTGCCGCCGCCGGCGCAGTTCCGCGCAGTACGGACAATTCCCCGAACGTTTCCGGCGCGTCAAAATTGCCGTTCATCAGCTGTAAGTCCGTGATGGCTCTGCCCACACATTCTGCCGGCACCTCCAGACGGAACTGATACCACGGCTCAAGCAGTACGCTCTCCGCCTGCATCAGCCCTTGCCGGACAGCGCGATAGGTCGCCTGCCGGAAATCGCCGCCCTCGGTGTGCTTTTTGTGGGCACGTCCGGCGGCAAGAGAGATTTTCACATCCGTCAGCGGCGCGCCGGTCAGCACACCAAGATGGGATTTTTCCTGTAAATGCGTGAGAATCAACCGCTGCCAATTCCTGTCGAGTTCGTCCTCACGGCAGATACTTGTCAGCTTCAGTCCGCTGCCAAGCGGCAAAGGTTCCAGAATCAGCCGTACTTCCGCATAATGCCGCAGCGGTTCATAATGCCCCATCCCCTCCACGGTATTTGCAATCGTTTCCTTGTAGGCAACGCCGCCGGGGGAGAATTCTGCCTGAATCCCGAAACGCTCTGCCAGTACATGGCGCAGCACTGCCATCTGGATTTCTCCCATGAGCAGAACGTGGATTTCCTGCAATTGCGGCTGGTAGGATACCTGCATCTGCGGATCTTCCTCCTCCAGTCTGCGCAATGCGGAAAGTGCCGTGTGTACGTCAATTTCCTGCGGCAGTACCACGCTGTAGCGCAGTACGGGTTCGAGTACCGGACTGCCCGTATCCTGCGCCGCGCCCAAGCCCTGTCCGGCATAGGTATGCGTCAGCCCCGTGACTGCACAGACCGTTCCGGCAGGTGCGTCGTCCACGGGCTGGAATTTTGTGCCGGAATACAGCCGAATCTGGCTGACCTTCTCCTGCCATGCCGTACCATCCGCTGTTACGCCCTCCAGTACCTCACGAACGCGGAGCGTACCGCCGGTAATTTTCAGGTGCGTCAGTCTGCGCCCCTGTTCGTCCTCGCTGATTTTGTAGACCTTTGCGGCAAATTCCTCCAGTACCGGACGGGAGCGCGTGAAGCGGTCAAGGAGTGCGAGGAATTCTGCCACGCCCTCGCTTTTCAGCGCAGAGCCGAACCAACAGGGGAACACCTGCCGTCCGGCGATTGCCTGTGCAATGGTTTCCGGCTGTAATTCGCCATATTCCAAAAGCTCCTGCATCAATGCTTCATCGCAGAGCGCGAGGCTTTCCGCGCAGGCATCGGTTTCCAGATCTGTAAAATCCACACAACTCCCGTGCAGTCTTGTCTGGAGCATTGCCATCAGCTCTTCGCGGCTGTTCTGGGAGAGGTCCATTTTGTTGATGAACACGAACACCGGAACGCTGCTGTGCGCGAGGAGCTGCCAGAGGGTTTCCGTGTGACTCTGCACACCCTCCGTGCCGCTGATGACGAGTACGGCATAATCGAGCACTTGTAGAGTGCGTTCCATTTCCGCGGAGAAGTCCACATGTCCGGGGGTATCGAGCAGTGTGAACTGTGTATCGCCCACGGAGAGTCTTGCCTGTTTGGAAAAGATGGTGATACCGCGGTCACGTTCGAGGGTGTGCGTATCAAGGAACGCGTCCCCATGGTCCACGCGCCCCATCCGGCGCAGGACGCCTGCGGCATAGAGCAGTCCCTCGGAGAGGGTGGTTTTTCCAGAGTCAACGTGGGCAAGAATGCCGAGGGTGATGGATTTCATGGGGATTCTCCTTTTCATTTTGGGATAGTTCTATTATAGCATATTTTTTGGGGGATGACAATAGCAATATGGCAGATAATATGCAATCCCGCCGATTGGCGGGATTGCAGTCTGTCGAAAAACCTGAAATCAAACACGGAGCGATAGCCCCCCGAAAAACCTAAAATCAAACGCGGAGCGATAGCTCCGCACAAGGGGTTCGGGGACGAAGTCCCCGAAAAATAGCCCCTCCCCCGTTGGGGGAGGGGTTGGGGTGGGGGCAGTTACAGGGGTGCTAACTCCAGAAAAAAAGACTTTTTTGACAAGCTGAGCCATGCAGATTCCTGCATGGCTCTCATTCTTCTATTACTGCTTTTCTTTCAGCAGATCTCTGATTTCTGTGAGCAGCTCTTCTTCCTTGGTAGGCTTCGGCGGCTCTTCGGGCTTTGCTTCTTCCTTGCGCTTGAATGCGTTGATGGACTTGATAATCACAAACAGACATACAGCAGTCAGCAGGAATGTGATAATATTCTGGAGAAATCCGCCGATGTTGATATAGGGATGATTACCCCACGGAACGGTAACACCCAGCTCGTTGAAGTTTACGCCAGCCAGTACTGTACCGATCAGCGGTGTCAGAATGTCGTTGACAAGGGAGTTGACAATGGCTGTAAATGCGCCGCCGATGATAACGCCGACTGCCATATCCAGTACATTACCCTTGGAAATGAATTCCTTGAATTCCTTGATCAATCCGCCTGTTTTCTTTGCTGCACCCTTTGCGGTGTCGAGTGCTTTTTTTTCTTCTGCCATAGTGTTTTTTCCTTTCATATGTAGTGTTTATCAGTTCGCCGCATCCTCCATCAATGCCTGTGCTGCGGCGGCTACTGCCGGATCATCCACGGCTTTCTGTGCGTCAATGCCAAGGTCTGCCGCTTCCATCGTGCGCTTGGAACGCTTGTGCCCCTCTACCTCCAGCGCGGCGATCTTTGCTGCCAGCTGGTCGTCGTCTGCAATGGTGGGCGTTTCGACGTTCATCTTCGCATATCGCTTTGCTTTCGGTGTGTCATCCCCGAAAAACGCCTCCGGTGATACGATCTGCGGCGGCTTCTTCGGTGCAGGTGCAGGTGCAGGTGCTTCCTCAGAT
>SVNO01000104.1 GCA_015066845.1 Ruminococcus sp.
AAGAGGTCCCACCCGTTCCCTTTCCGAACACGGCAGTTAAGCTCTTTCGCGACGAAAATACTTGGTTGGTCACGACCTGGGAAATTAGTTCGGTGCCGGCTTTTCTTATCCGCTTCTTTTGAAGCGGATTTTTTATTTTCCCATACTCTCTTGTCTTTTTACACAATGCAGAACACAGATTTTTTGTACAATACTTCCATGGCAATTTTTTTTGAAATATGGTATAATGAAAGTATCGATGAAAAGGGAAGGTGCAATATGGATGTGAAGGCTGGCGAGTACGTTGTGTACCGGAACAATGGTGTGTGTCTGGTTGAGGCGATTGTGGAGCAAAGCATGGACGGCGTAAATTCACTGGAATATTATAAACTCAAGCCCATTGCCGATGCAAATTCCACATACTACATACCTCTTACAAAGGCGGACGAAAAACTTCGTCCATTGCTTACGGAGGAGGAAATCCGGAATTTGCTCGATGCACTGCCGATTTCTGATGATGACACGCTCTGGACGGACAACCGGCGCGAACGCAGGGAACGATACACGCAGATTATGAGAAGCAATGACCAGACTGCAACTCTCCGTCTGATTTCAACCCTGTACTTCCGCAAGCAAAAGGCTGAACAGAAAGGCAGACGGTTTTCAGTGATGGATGAAACGGCGATGAAAAATGCAGAGGCGCAGCTGTTGCAGGAAATCGGCTTTGTTCTGCATTTGGAGGAGGAAGATGTGCGCCGTTTTCTTGAGG
This sequence comes from Ruminococcus sp., assembly GCA_015066845.1. Taxonomy (GTDB): domain Bacteria; phylum Bacillota; class Clostridia; order Oscillospirales; family Ruminococcaceae; genus UBA3855. The sequence continues at coordinate 749 of SVNO01000104.1, forward strand.
AATGCGTGAAAAAATTACAATAATTCCGCAGGACTTTCCGGGTGTGAAAGTCCTTTTTGTTGTATTGTGCAACAGCCTTGACAAATAGCCGGACAGAGGGTATAATAGAAACAGCAACGAAGGAGGTTGAAATGGAAAAATTTACAGTTACCGGCATGAGTTGTGCCGCCTGCGTATCACGCGTGGAAAAGGCAGTTTCCGCGGTGCAGGGTGTCACCGGCTGCACGGTCAGCCTGCTGACCAACTCCATGGCAGTCGAGGGGACAGCCGCACCGGATGCTATCATTGAAGCCGTCCGCGATGCCGGATATGGTGCATCGCAAAAAGGACAGGAAACTGCCGAAGCTCCCAATGAATTTACCCGACTGCGCAGCCGCTTGTGTTGGTCGGTTGCATTTTTGCTGCCACTGATGTACCTTTCCATGGGGCATATGCTCGGTCTGCCGCCAGTTCTGCCTGAAAATCCCATCACACAGGCAATTTTACAGCTTTTGCTCACTGGCATCATCATGGTCATCAACCAGAAATTCTTCATCAGCGGTTTCCGTGCTATGCTCCACCGTGCCCCGAACATGGACACGCTGGTTGCACTTGGCTCGGCTGCTGCATTTATTTACAGCACGGGCGCACTCCTTTCCATGTCGATGCATGAGCAGGTGCATCACCTGTACTTTGAATCCGCCGCCATGATTCTGACGCTGATTACGGTCGGAAAAATGCTCGAAGCCCGCGCAAAGGGCAGGACAACGGATGCACTGCGCTCCCTCATGGAGCTTGCGCCGAAAACAGCAATTATCCTGAAAAATGACGAAGAATTGGAAATCCCAGCCGCGCAGGTACAGAAAGGCGACATCTTTCTGGTACATCCGGGTGCGTATATTCCCGTGGATGGCAGGGTGCTTGAGGGAAATAGTGCCGTGGATGAATCCGCGCTGACGGGGGAGAGTGTGCTGGTTGACAAGGAAGTCGGCGACATGGTGTCGGCGGCTACCATCAATCAGTTCGGATTTCTGCGCTGTGAGGCTGTCAAGGTCGGCGACGATACCGCGCTTTCGCAGATTATCCGCCTTGTCAGTGACACCGCAGCGACCAAAGCCCCCATCGCCAAGACTGCCGATAAGGTCGCAGGTGTTTTCGTGCCGGTTGTCATCGGCATTGCACTGCTCACGCTCCTCGTCTGGCTGATGACGGGGGCGGCGTTTGATTACGCGCTGGCAAGGGCTATTTCTGTGCTTGTCATCAGCTGTCCCTGTGCGCTCGGACTTGCCACGCCAGTTTCCATCATGGTAGGCAGCGGCAAGGGCGCGAAGAACGGTATTTTGTTCAAAACTGCCGCCGCACTGGAAACTGCCGGACGCACAGAAATTATCGCACTGGACAAAACCGGTACGATTACCGAGGGAAAACCTGCCGTGATGGATGTCATTCCAGCAGAGAATGTGCCGGTGCAGTCGTTGTTGCAGGATGCATTCACCCTCGAACAACACAGTGAGCATCCCCTTGCAAAGGCAGTCACGCAGTATGCGCAGGAACAAGGTCTGAAGCCGGATGCGGTGACGGAATTCGAGGTGCTTGCTGGCAACGGTGTACGCGCAGTGTCCGGCGGCAGGGAATTGTACGGCGGCAGTCTGCGGTTCATGCAATCCTGTGTGAATCTTCCGGAAACTGCTGTGCTTCAAGCAAATTCCCTCTCACAGGAGGGCAAGACACCGCTGCTGTTCAGCTGTGAGGGGCAGTACTGCGGTATGCTTTCCGCTGCGGATACCCTCAAGCCCGACAGTGTACAGGCAATTGCCGCACTGCGCGAACTGGGAATGCGTGTGGTCATGCTGACCGGTGACAACCAGTTCACCGCGCAAGCCATCGCAAAGCAGGCAGGGCTGGAGGAGGTCATTGCCGAGGTGCTCCCTGATGGCAAGGAAACCGTGATTCGCCGCCTGTCCGCGACGGGACGTGTGGCTATGGTCGGGGATGGCATCAACGATGCGCCTGCCCTGATGCGTGCGGACACCGGTATTGCCATTGGCGCAGGTACGGAAGTCGCTATGGACGCGGCATCCGTGGTGCTTGTCCGCAGCCGCCTGACCGATGTAGCTGCTGCCATCCGCCTGAGCCGCGCAACGCTGCGCACCATCCGGCAGAATTTATTCTGGGCGTTCATTTACAACATCATCGGCATTCCGCTTGCTGCCGGCGTGTGGATTCCCCTTTTCCACTGGGAACTCCACCCCATGTTCGGAGCAGCGGCAATGAGCCTGTCGAGTTTCTGCGTTGTGACCAATGCACTGCGCCTGAACTGGTTCGATATGTACGACGCAAAGCACGATAAACCTATAAAAAACCGCAGAAAAAAGGAGAAAATCGTTATGACAAGGACAATCAAAATCGAGGGTATGATGTGCCCGCACTGTGAAGCAACCGTCAAAAAGGCATTGGAAGCTCTGGACATGGTGGTATCCGCGCAGGTCAGCCATCAGGAGGGGACAGCCGTTGTCACGCTCACCGCAGCGGTGGATGATGCACTGCTCCGGCGCGTAGTGGAGGAAAAGGACTTTACGGTTGTGGAAATCGCGTGATATGGGGATAACTACGATGCTGACACAATTTTCAAGAACCCAGCTCTGCTTCGGCAGAGAGGGCATGGAACGGCTGAAAAATGCCCATGTTGCGGTATTTGGCATTGGCGGCGTAGGTGGACATGCCGTGGATGCACTTGCGCGAAGCGGCATTGGTGCACTGACGCTGGTGGACAATGACGCGGTGAGCGAATCCAACCTCAACAGGCAGATGATTGCCACGCGCGACACCATCGGGCAGCCCAAGGTAGAAGCGGCAGCGGCACATATCCGCAGCATTCATCCAGAATGCCGGACAACACCGTTACAGCGTTTCTTTTTACCCGAAAATGCGCAGGAATTTGATTTTTCCCAGTTCGACTACATTGTCGATGCCATCGACACCGTGAGTGGAAAAATCGCCCTTGC
>SVNO01000042.1 GCA_015066845.1 Ruminococcus sp.
GCGTGTGCCCTCCTGAATGTACTGTCCCATGGAGTGCAGGTCGGTGGAGAATACAACGGATGCCGGGAAAATACCCTTGTTATCCTTGCCCTCGCTCTCGCCGAACAGCTGCTTGTACCACTCGGACATCATGGTGAAGCTCGGATCATAGGAAACGAGCAGTTCTGTGGACTTGCCCTTTCTGTTGAGGATGTTTCTCAGTGCTGCATACTGGTAGCAGTCGTTCTCCTCAAAATCAGCCATGTAATCAGCCTGTGCCTTTGCAGCACCTTCCATGAGCTTGTCAATGTCGCAGCCTGCAACTGCGATCGGCAGCAGACCTACTGCGGTCAGAACGGAGAAACGTCCGCCGACATCATCCGGAACAACGAAGGTTTCATAACCCTCTGTATCGGACAGCTCCTTGAGTGTGCCCTTTGCCTTGTCAGTGGTTGCGAAAATACGGTCCTTTGCACCCTCCTTGCCGTACTTGTCCTCCACGAGCTTCTTGAACACGCGGAAAGCCAGTGCAGGCTCAGTGGTCGTGCCGGACTTGGAAATGACATTTACAGAAATATCCTTGCCCTCGCAGATGGACAGCACTTCGTTGAGATAGGTCGGATTGATGTTGTTGCCGACATAGTAGATGTCCGGTGTGTCCTTCTTCATGCTGTTGTAGAACGGGGACTTGAGGAATTCGATCGCTGCTCTTGCGCCCAGATAAGAACCGCCGATACCAATGACAATCAGGATGTCGGAGTGTCCCTGAATCTTCTTTGCAGCTGCCTTGATGCGCGCGAATTCTTCCTTATCATAATTGGTGGGCAGATCCAGCCAACCAAGGAAATCACTGCCAAGACCTGTCTTATCATGCAGCGTCTTTGCCGCAGTCATTACCTGTTCTCTGATGCCGGCAAGCTCATGCTCACCAACGAAATCCTTCAGATATTTCTTGTTTAATTTCAGTGCCATTTCAAGCTCCTCCACAATTAAAGTATATTAGTTATATCATACTATAAAATCGGGAAATTTGCAAGAGTCTGCGCGCGTATTCTTACAACATTGTGAAATATGTACAAAAAGACTTTCGAAATTTCGTAAAAATCATCATATATTTTCGTGACTTTTCTCCGCGTTCTGAATCCTCCGGACAGTGCATATGGTAAAACAGGAGGTGGAATATGAAACATGTGGGAATTCTGCTTGCGCTGACGCTTGTCTGTTCACTGCTGCATTGCCTGCCGGTCAGGGCGCAGGAAAGTGCACGGGCAAGGTTACTCATCGAAGTGCGCACGGGTGCAGTGCTGTCGGAGGAGAATGCTGACCTGCCGCTGCCGGTCGGTTCGCTTGCCAAGCTCATGACGGCTTACCTGACCGCGCAGGCATTAGAAAACGGCGAAATCACAATGGAAACCGTCCTCACTGCCAGTGACGCGGTAACGGGCATACAGGGGGCAGTCATCTGGTTGGAGGCAGGCGATACCATCACGGTGGAGGAACTGCTCATGGGACTGCTTGCCGGCAATGCGAATGACGCAGCAGCGGCACTGGCAGTGCGGCTGTCGGGGAACGTGGAACGCTTCGTCATGGACATGAACGCGGCGGCATTCGACCTTGGAATGCGCAGCACACGGTTCACATCGCCGCAGGGCTATGACGATGATGCGGCATATTCCACGGCGCGTGACATGGGCAGGCTTGCGTGTGCGGTGCTGCAGCACGAGAGCCTTGCGCCATTTCTGACGACATGGCGCACGTTTCTGCGTGAGGACAGTGTGGAAATCGTGAATGAAAACACACTCACGCGAACACTGGAGGGCTGCCGCGGACTGAAAGCAGCGCATTCGGAGATGTCCGGTCAGTCGGTGATTGCGGCATGTGAACGCGAGGGAATGTGCTGCGTTGCGGTGGTGCTTGGCTGTGCGGATGAGGACGAACGCTTTGCAATTGCAAAAAGGATGCTGAATGCCGGATTTTCGCAGTTTTCGCTGATGCTTCCGGCATTGTCGGAGGAATTTCTCCTGCCGCTTACCGTGCGCGGCGGTACGGAATTGGCAGTACTGCTCAGACCGGCAGCATTTCCGGAGCTTGCCGTGCCGCGCAATGCAGGGGAACTGGAAACAGTGCTGGTTCTTCCGGATTTTGTGCAAGCCCCTGTGCAGGTCGGGCAGGCGGTGGGGCAGGTGCATTTCTACCACGGGGACACCCTGCTGTGCACCGTTCCGCTGGAGGCAGCGGACGCTGTTCCGAAAATCCGGTTTTCCTACGCATTGCGCAAGGTCTGGCGGTTCTTGTTCCGCTGACCGCATATGTAAAAGCCGCCGTACATATGCTGTGCGGCGGCTGTTTTGCGCGTATGAGATGAAATTTATGAAACATGGACAGAAAGTATACGAAAAAATTATGAAAATTGTTTCTTGTTTTTTCATATTTTTTATGGTATAATATGTGTAAACAGGAAAATTTTGCTTTTTTCTGAAATGTAGGGTGATACCAATGAAGAATTTAGATTGACAAAAATGCTGACAGCGAAGATTATGGATAAGGATTGAAACTTTTTAAAAGGAGGAATTTATTATGTCAAAGATGAAGAAAATGTTCGCTGTGATTGCAGCGGCAGCGATGCTTTGCAGCTCTATGGCTGCGATGAATGTGGGTGCGGTAGGCATTTCTGTGGATACCGACCGGAATTATATTGACCTCGGCATGGAATGCGTTATTGAGAAAACCTACGGCGGTACGGAGGTGCACATCAGCAGCACCCCAAAGGAATTCCTTGTCATAACGGACGGCACGGAGCTTACCCAAGCGGATGTTGCAGGACTGGCAAATTACAAGGGCTTCAGCGAAATTGAGTGGGACTTTTTCGCACAGACAACCTACAAGGGCATCACACTCGAACCGGAAAAGAAACTGTATCGCGTGTGGTTCAGCTCTGCGGAGGAGCTTGCAGAAACGGCAAGAAGTTTCGCACTTTCGCAGGATTTTGTTGAAGATGTATATTTTACACGGGATCACCAGTATCTGGGCTGTACGTTTGAAGATGCTCTCCGGTTTTCGGTGCGCGATGCAGACTTTGTTCCGGATGCAGAAGATTTTCCTGAAATCAAGCTGTTTACCGAGGGAAATGTACAGCCGCAGCTGTTTCCAGAGGAGCACACAGTATGGAAAGCTGTTGTGACGGAGGAGTATATGGCAGGCTGTGAATCCACGGACAGCTATGATATTTACCTGCATCTTCTGGAGCTTGCGGATAGAATTGCCGCTGAATACAGCGATGATTTCATACGCGTGACACCGTATCCGACCTCTGTTAATTTCGCGGGGCCGAGAAACACTTCCACGCAGTCCATCTGGAACAATGCCGGCGACTCCAATGCGGACGGTAAAGTCGATGCCTCCGACGCTGCAAGCGTCCTGACGATTGCAGCACAGAACGGCACGGGTGCCGGTATCAAGGCGACTGCTGCGGATGATGTAAACGCTGACGGCAATGTGGACGCGTCCGACGCTGCCGCAGTGCTCAGCTATGCCGCCGCAAAGGGCACGGGCATGGATGTGACATGGGTTGACATTCTTCGCAGATAATTCCGATATTTCTAAGGCAATCCCGCACAAAGGGCTGTGCATCAGCTATGCATAGGCAGCGTGCAGCATATGCAAGGGGGCTTTTGAAAGCCGGACAGCCATAAAAAAGTAAATCCCAAAGAGAAAAACTCTTTGGGATTTATTGTTATGAGTATGGTCAAGTCGGAGTTTCATTTGCTTTCTGTTTGGGTTCGTTATCCCGAATTGTCTAAGTGCAGCCTTTTTTGAATGCACCTTACTTGAAGTACTTCACGCCGTTTTCAAAGATGTGCTGATCCTTTGCACCAGGGATGTTCTTGCAGATTTCTGCACCCTTACGCTCGGAGTGGCCCATCTTACCAAGCACTCTGCCATCGGGAGAGGTAATACCCTCGATTGCGCCCATGGAAGTGTTGGGGTTGTAGCGGATGTCCATGGTGGGCTTGCCAGTCAGGTCAACATACTGTGTAGCGATCTGTCCGTTTGCAGCAAGTCGCTGGATCAGGCTTTCCGGTGCGACAAATCTGCCCTCGCCATGGGAAATGGCAATGCTGTGCATATCGCCCACCTTACTGTCAGCCAGCCACGGGGACTTGTTGGAAGCAATTCTGGTGCTGACCATCATCGACTGGTGACGTGCGATGGTGTTGAAGGTCAGTGTCGGGGATTCATCGGTCATATCCACGATCTCTCCGAACGGCACAAGACCGAGCTTAATGAGAGCCTGGAAGCCGTTGCAGATACCCAGCATCAGACCATCACGCTGCTTGAGCAGTGCGTGAACAGCGTCCCTGATTTCCGGATTGCGGAAGAATGCGGTAATGAACTTGCCGCTGCCGTCCGGCTCATCGCCGCCGCTGAAGCCGCCGGGAATCATGACAATCTGGGACTGTGCGATCTTCTCCGCAGCTGCCTTGACGGATGCCTCAATGTCCGCAGCGGACAGGTTGCGGATAATCAGTGTTTCTGCAATTGCGCCTGCCTTTTCAAATGCACGGGCAGAATCATATTCGCAGTTTGTGCCGGGGAATACGGGAATCAGCACTCTCGGCTTTGCCACCTTAATGGCAGGTGCCGGACGTGTTGCCGCGTCAAAGCTGTAGGTTTCCGGTGTTTCATCCGTGGTGACAATACGGCACGGGAATACGGATTCGAGCTTCTCCTCCCATGTTCTCTGGAGAGAATCCATGGATACGGAATAGTCGAGTGTGTAAATCTTGTATTCTTCCATCGTCTTACCGATGCAGTTTTCATCGGACTGTACATCGCCCTCCAGCTCTACGATGAATGCACCATAGCAGGGTGTGAACATCATGGATGCCGGCAGCTGACCGGAGAACGTAAAGCCGATTTTGTTACCCATGCACATCTTGGCGATACCCTCGGCAACACCGCCGTAGCCAACTGTCCATACAGCCTTTGCTCTGCCGTCTGCAATCACCTTTTCCATCTTGTCGAAGCAAGCGCGAACGCTGTCGAATACCGGCAGACCGTTGCCGTCATATTCGGGGGCAATCAGGATAACCTTATCACCGGCAGCCTTGAATTCTGTGGAAACGACCTTCTTTGCACTGGCTGTGGATACGGCAAAGGATACGAGCGTGGGCGGTACGTCAATCTGCTCGAATGTACCGGACATGGAATCCTTACCGCCGATAGAGCCGCAGCCAAGCTCCATCTGTGCCTTGTAAGCACCGAGGAGCGCAGCCATGGGCTTGCCCCAGCGTGTGGGATCGTTCTGGGTTCTCTCGAAATATTCCTGGAATGTCAGCCAGCACTGCTCACGCTTACCACCGGCTGCAATCACCTTTGCGATGGATTCAACCACTGCCAGCATTGCACCGTGGTACGGACTTCTTTCGCTTACCATGGGGTTATAGCCCCAGCCCATGAGGGAGCAGGTATCAGTTTCACCTGTCAGAACCGGCAGCTTTGCAGCCATTGCCTGAGAGGGTGTCATCTGGTATGCGCCGCCATAGGGCATCAGGACTGTGCCTGCGCCGATGGTGGAGTCGAATTTCTCCACAAGTCCCTTCTGAGAGCATACATTCAGGTCGCTCATCAGTTCAGTCCATGTTTCAGGGCAGTCCGTGGGTACATCGCAGCTGGATGTTACCGGCTCATTGACGGAAATATTGGTGTACTTGGGTGCACCGTTGGAATTAAGGAATTCTCTGGACAGGTCAACAATGGTCTTGCCGTTCCATTCCATTTTCAGGCGCGGTTCAGCCATAACATCTGCAACCTTGGTTGCCTGCAGGTTTTCCTTGCCTGCCTCGGCAATGAAGCGTTCTGCATCCTCCGCAGCAACGACCACTGCCATACGCTCCTGTGACTCGGAAATTGCAATTTCCGTGCCGTCCAGACCGTCATACTTCTTCGGAACTGCGCCGAGGTCGATGAGCAGACCATCCGTCAACTCGCCGATGGCAACGGATACACCGCCTGCACCGAAGTCGTTGCAGCGTTTAATCATCTTTGTTACTTCCGGATTGCGGAACAATCTCTGGAGCTTTCTCTCCTCCGGAGGATTACCCTTCTGTACCTCTGCGCCGCAGCTTTCGAGGGATTCGAGGGTATGGGACTTGGAAGAACCGGTAGCACCGCCGCAGCCGTCACGGCCTGTCTTACCGCCGAGCAGGATAACAACATCGCCCGGAACGGGAGCTTCTCTGCGGATATTCTCTGCCGGTGCTGCACCGAGAACGGCACCGATTTCCATACGCTTTGCCACATAGCCGGGATGGTACACCTCGGATACATGACCGGTTGCCAGACCGATCTGGTTGCCGTAGGAGCTGTAGCCATTTGCCGCACCAACGGTGATTTTACGCTGCGGGAGCTTGCCGCTGATGGTATCTTCTACAGGAACGAGGGGATTTGCCGCACCTGTCACACGCATTGCCTGATACACATAGGAACGACCGGACAGCGGGTCACGGATCGCACCGCCCAGACAGGTTGCTGCGCCGCCGAACGGCTCGATTTCTGTCGGATGGTTGTGGGTTTCGTTCTTGAACATGAGAATCCAGTCAGCTTCCTCGCCGTCAATGTTCGCCTTGATTTTTACGGAGCAAGCGTTGATTTCTTCGCTTTCATCAAGGTCGTTGAGCTTGCCGTCCGCCTTGAGCTTTCTTGCTGCCATGGTAGCAAGGTCCATCAGCGTCAGCGGCTTATTCTCTCTGCCGAGTGTCTTGCGGTCTGCAAGGTACTGGTCGTAGGTTTCCTTGATATAGGGTGTGGGGATTTCCACGTCACGGATATTGGTCAGGAATGTGGTATGACGGCAGTGGTCGGACCAGTAAGTGTCAATCATACGGATTTCGGTGATGGTGGGGTCACGCTTTTCTGTATTCATGAAATAGTTCTGGCAGAACTTGATGTCGTCAAGGTCCATCGCAAGACCGAATTCACGGATGAATGCCTTCAGTCCTTCCTCATTAAGGCGGATGAAGCCTTCGAGCACCTCAACGGTGGTCGGAATATCGTAATTGGTGTCCAGTGTCGTGTATGTATTCAGGGTAGCCTCGCGGCTTTCTACGGGGTTGATCAGGTACTTTTTCAGGCGGTCAAATTCTGCGTCAGTCAGATTGCCGCTGATGATGTAAATACGCGCATTTTTCACGCGGCAGCGTTCTTTCTGGGTGAGGATCTGAATGCACTGCTCGCAGCTGTCGGCTCTCTGGTCATACTGACCGGGGAGGTATTCCACAGCAAACATACGCTCGGATGCCTGGAGCGGCGGAAGCTCATCATAAACCAGATCCACAGCCGGTTCAGAGAACACATTCGGGATGGACATTCTGAAATCTTCTTCGGTAAGGTTGTCCGCATCATAGCGGTTCAGAATGCGGACGCTGTTGATGTTCAGACGCAGCGCGGTGCGGACATCGCTCAGCACGGACTGTGCTTCTACGGCATAAGCAGGCTTTTTTTCTACATAGACACGAAAAACAGACATAGTTTTGCTCCTTTACTTCTGCAATCTTATCATGCACTGTGAAATTCCCCTCAGAATCCCACATGCTACGGAAATCCGCGCGCAATTTCTGTGCGCAGATACCTACACTACTATTGTAACATATTCTCAGAAAAAAGGCAAATGTTTTTTGCAGATTTCTGAAATTATTTGCAAAATTTTTGCCCTGCCGCAGATTTTAGCAGCAGGGCATCGTATTTTTGCCGGAAAATGTGGCATACTATCCGCAATCTTTATCAGAAAGCTGGGAATTGTATGCATAGTACCTATCGTCAGATCCTGCTGCTGGTCACGGCAATGGCAATCTCTGCCGTCATCATTCTGCTCTCCGCGGCAAAGGGGGTTGCACGGCAGCGCAGCAGCGTCATGGAACAGAAAGCGGCACACAGCGCACCCGTGGATGCAGGCTACCTGCTCGGCGAATGCAACGGCAGGCTTGCACTGTTCCGCGGACAAAGCCCCAAGCCCTACCGGATTTTGCAGATGCAGGTCTATCTCCTGCCGGAGGAGGACCAGCGCACCATCCGCAGCGGCGGCATTCCGGTTGCCACCGAGGAGGAATTGCGCAAACTGCTGGAGGATTGGGATTCGTAAGGGCAATACCGCACAAAGGCAAACTGCCGCACATTCGTGCGGCAGTTTGTTTAGGAGACGTGAAAAATCAGACTGGAAGAGTTTTCACGAGGGAAACTGTAAACTGAAGAATTAACAATGCGTCTGCGGATGTGGGCTTACCGTCACCATCCACGTCAGAATTCTTAATGCCCTGTGTGCTCAGTGCTTCACCCAGAAGCAGGTTCTTGTTGAGCATCAGAACGTCGCGAATATCAACCTCACCATCACAAGTAACATCACCATATTTCAATGTTGAAGTACCGGTTGTTGTGGTGGAAGTTGTTGTCTGCTTTGCAGTAGTTACCTGCTTTGTGGTGGTGGTTGTCTGCTTTGTAGTAGTTACCGGCTTTGCGGTGGTAGCTGTCGTTGTAGCTGTAGTCTGAGCAGGCTTAATGTTTGCTGCTACCTGCATTACTGCGTCGTAGTCAGGCTTCGGCTGATAGCCCTGGGAGAAGAGCAGCGGAGATTCGTTCTTTCTCCAGCTTACGCTGTCGTTTGTACCCCATACTGTGAAGGACGGGATAGATGCTGCATTGTCCACTGCCATCTGGAATACATCCTTGAAGAGCTGTGCGCGTGCACTCTCGTTGCCCTTTGTTTCGATATCCAGCTCAGTGATGGAAACTTCCAGACCTGTGCTGATGAACTTTTCAAGTGCGGTCTTGTACATTGCTGCACTCGGGAATGTGGTAGCAAGGTGGGACTGCATACCGATACCATCAATGACACCGAGCTTCTTGAGCTTCATTGCAATGTTGTAGATATCGTCTGTCTTTGCGCCGATATATTCGTTATAGTCGTTGATATAGAGCTTGCATCCTGCCGGAGCATACTTTCTTGCATAGGTGAATGCGTTAATGATGAATTCATCATTGTTTTCGCCGTATACAGATGCCCAGTGAGATCCGGGAGGGCCACCTGCCGGACGAAGTCCGCCGCCGTCATTCAGGAACAGCTCGTTACATACGTCATATGCATAGAGGTCGAGCTTCGGATACTGTGTTGCGATTGCTTCAAATGTGTTCTTGATGAAGCTTTCCAGACGCTGGTTCATCACTTCCTTGCTGACATATGCGCCGTTGCTGGAGAAGTTTTCCTTGAAGAACCAGTCAGGAGTCTGGCTGTACCATACGAAGGTATGACCACGAACGCCCAGACCATTGTCCTCACAGAACTTCAGAGTCTGTGCTGCTCTGCTCAGGTTTACCTGTGTGTTAACATTGTTGCCCTTCTGCTGGCAAGCTGCCTGGTCAATGATTGAGTCGGGCTTCAGTTCGTTTTCAGGAGTGATGGAATTGAAGTGCTTGAGGATGAATGCCTTACCTTCTGCTGTGCTCAGCTCATAAGGAGATACGGAAGTACCCATTCTGAAGCAGGAACCGAATGCACCCTTCAGGGAATCGGAGGAAGGTGTGGGGTTGGGGTTTGTGCTGGGATTGGGATTGGTGTTGGAACTGGTCGTTGTGCTCTGGCTGCCGCCCTTCTTTGTCATTACAACATCGTCCAGATAGAACGGAATGAGGTCGGAAGCAGATGCGGTTTCTGTATAAGAGGACTGTACATAAAGAGAGATATTGGATGCATTGGAAGGAATATCAAATTCTGTTGCCAGCTCGGACCACTTACCGGAAGTACCCTGTGCATCCACGAGGTTGACATATTCCGTTGTACCGCCTGCGTCATACTGAACGCCGAGGGTAAAGCCCATGCTGTCGTAGTTATTGCTCTTGAAACCTGCGAAAGCGGAGATCTCATAGCTGCCGCCTGCTGCCAGCTCATCGCTTGCGATCGTGAAGCCGTTCCAGGAATTAGTACGATTTTCTACATAGAGGGACTTGTTGCCGCCATGTGCAAAATCGCTTGTCAGACCGTAGGAAACTTCACCGCGTCCTGTCCAGTCCGTACCATTTCCCTCGAAATCGTCCGTAACACCGGAACCGCTTCCGCTGGGAGCTGTGTAGTTGACATCGGGCTCAGGTGTAGACGGCTCTGTCGTAGGCGGTACATAATCCTGACCTGCCTGACTGGGATCTGTATAAACGTTAAGCATTGTTACGTCTGCAACACCGCTGCTCTGCCAGCCTTCGGCATTCAGTGCAACCTCGTAGAGATTACCAATGCCCCAGCCCTGGTCAGCCCAAGCCTTAAAGTGGTCGGAAACGGTGATGTGACCGGACTTTCTCTTATCCTGACGAACGGAGAAATACTGCTTGAAGGTTTCTGTTGTGCCGTTGATGGTCGGGCCAGTATGGTCAAGCTGGAAAATCTTGTACTGTGCACCGTCAATGGTTACTGTCTTGGAATTGTTGCTGCTCGGGCACCAGTCCACCCAGTCCTCGATGATGTAGTACTCAACCAGCGGAACATTGCCGCCTACGCCCTTGTTCTGGAACCAGCCGTATACGCAAAGACGGGAGTTACCGCTATTGCTGCCGGTCTGACGATAGTCAGCCTCGTAGTCCAGACCGATGTAATCGTAGTCAGTTGCTCTCTTGGTGGAACCGAAGTCCAGACCACGACGAGCGAGGAAGTTACCTGAGGGAACGCTTGCACTCCATTCAGCCTTGAATGTTGCGCCCTTACCAAGTGTCATTGTACCGGTGCCGCCGGTCGTGTCAATCCATACTTCATAACTGAAGTTGTCGCTGACACCCTTGTGCTGGTTTCTGCCGTTGCCTACGCTGAGCACATCTCCTGCAGCTGCAAAAGAAGTGATTGCAACCTGCGGAAGCATGGACACGCCCATTACTACGGACAAAATCGCACTCAGTACCTTAGATTTACGCGTTTTTGTTTTCATAATATCTGCCACCTTTCGAAGATTTTTGCTGCTGTTGCAGCAGTTTCACGAATCGTCTGCCTTTTGTCAGAGGGCTTTCACCCTTTGTATTGATTTCATTATAGCATATAACCCTTGAAATTTTCTTGAACAAATGAGAATTTTTTTAAGCTTTTGTGTAAAATTTTTGAACTACTGAAAAATGCTACAAAATACATTGCAATTTCATGAAAAATATAGTATAATGGGGATAGGGAATTTTAGAAACTCTACAGAAACAGGGGCTTACCCCATTTTATACGGGAGGATTACATAACTATGCGAATTCTTGTAGTTGAGGATGACAAATCGTTATCCATGGTACTTTGCGAGCTGCTCCGACAGGAGGGCTATCGGGCGGACACAGCATTCAGCGGTGATACGGGACTTGACTGTGCACTTTCCGGCATTTATGACGTGATCGTACTTGATGTCATGCTGCCGAAAATGGATGGTTTTGCCGTATTGCGCAGACTGCGGCAGGCAGGCATCCAGACTCCTGTGCTGATGCTGACAGCAAGGACGCAGATCGAGGACAAGGTAACAGGACTCGACAGCGGCGCGGATGATTATCTGACAAAGCCGTTTAACACCACCGAGCTTCTCGCGCGTATCCGTGCACTGTCACGCCGCAGCAGCACGGAATTTGTCGATTCATCCATTCAATGCAATGATATTGTCCTGCACAAGGAAACCCATGAGGTACAGTGCGGCAGCAAGAGCATCAAGCTGACGAGCAAGGAGGCGGATATTCTGGAGATGTTTGCCAAAAGCCACGGCAGAGTGGTGTCCAAGGATATGCTGACGCTGAAAATCTGGGGGTATGATTCCGAAATCGAGTACAATTCCACGGAAGTATACATCTCATTCCTGCGCAAAAAGCTGAAATCCATCGGCTCGCAGATTAAAATCAAAGCCGTACGCGGTGTCGGCTATTTACTGGAGGAACCCAATGCAAACGGCAATTAAACGACTGCGCTGGAACATCATTATATTGTCCTTTACAACTGCCTGCGGCATTGTCCTGATCATGCTCGTCATTCTCTACGGGCTGATGCGCAGCACCTACAACCACCGGATGACTGCGGCGGCAGAGCTGATTTCCCAGTCGGCTGCGCGTATGTCCAAGGATGTGCAGTCCGAAACCATGGATATTTCCACCCTGAGTCAGGATGACAAGGGGGATTATGTGATTATGCGCAACCCCATGGATGTGGAGAGTCTGACCATCCGCGGCACGATTTCGTGCAGCATTCCCGAAGCCAACTGGTTCAGTGCCGGCGGCGGTATCGTGGTCAAGGCATATACTGCGGACGGTACACCGGTGTATTTCTATCAGGAATATTCCTTTAATAATAATGTAAACGAAATCACCCTTGACTTCCCCCTCACAGACCGTTTTCATTTTGCCGGACATACCACGCCCTTTGAGGAAACGGAGGTTGCAACGGATGTCTTTATGATTACGCAGAATTGGTGGGCATCCTCCAGCCACGAGGAAGGCAGCAACGTGGAAAGTGTATCGCTGGAGCTGGAAACGGTCACGCTCAATTACAAGGAAAACACGCCCCTGTCGAGCTACATGGGCGGCATGATTTCACGCAGCTATGACGCAATTTTTGACAATAACATTCCAGAATCGGTCAGCAGTATGCGCAGCTTTTTCCTTGTCACCGACCAGAACGGCGCGTTGCTGGAAATCAACAGCGGCAATCTCCCCGAACCGATCTCACAGGCGCAGGCGCAGCATATCATGGAGGATTCCGGCAATGTGATGCTTGATGATGTGCATTACCAATGCAAGCGTTTTTCGGAGGGGAACATGGAAATCCACGTCTTTTTCAGCAGTGCCGAGCAGGAAAAATCCCTTGGCAGCCTTGGGCTGTATTCGGCATGTATCGGCATTGCGGCGGCAATTCTCCTGTTCGTGATGATTTACATTGCTTCCGGAAAAATCGTGGAGCATGTATCGGTCAGCTACGAAAAACAGAACCAGTTCATCGCCAACGCAAGCCATGAGCTGAAAACGCCGATTACCGTTATTTCCGCAACAACCGACATTCTTCTGCGGCAAAAGACGGACGACCAATGGCTGCACACCATCAAGGGGCAGACGGAGAAAATGCAGCGGCTTCTGCATGAAATGCTGCAATTAACGCGCATCAATGCTGCCATCGGACAGCCGCAGAATTTCACCAGATTCGACCTGTGCGAAACGGCAGAGAATGTGGTATTGTATTTTGAGGCGCGTTTTTATGAGGCGCAGAAAGTGCTGATTTCGGATTTTCCGGACAAGCTGATGTTCTACGGGGATGAAAACCGGATCGAGGAGCTGTTCAATATTTTGCTGGACAATGCGGTAAAATACGCAAGTGAACGTGCCATTGTCCGGCTGAAAATGGTCGCTGGCAAGAACAATGTGACCATCAGCTGCACGAATCCCTGTCATGATTTCGACCAAGAACACACATCCCTGCTGTTTGAGCGATTCTACCGGAGCGACACCTCGCATTCTGATGAAACCGAAGGATTCGGTCTGGGGCTTTCCATTGCACAGCTGATTGCCGTACAGCATAACGGTACAATTTCCGCGTCCTATGAGCACGGAGAGGCGACGTTCCAGATCGTGCTGCCGCTGCGGACGGGGTTGAAATAAGGTGTCAGCTTATTGAAAGCATTTTCCCTCCTCTCACGAGGAGGGATCAGTCTGTCGAAAAACCTTATTAGGTTCAAAGGACGGAGTCCTTTGGCGGGTTAGAGGGTACGCAGTACCCTCGCAATATAGCCCCTCCCCCGTTGGGGGAGGGGTTGGGGTGGGGGCAGTTACAGGGATGCTAACCCCAGAAAAAGACTTTTTCGACAAGCTGTTCCCTCCTCTCACGAGGAGGGATTCTTTTTGGGCAATACCGCACAAAGTACGGTGCGTCAGCGATGCATATGTCCCTTGACTTGCAAAAGAGAAAAAAATATGCTATAATGGTATTGCTTCAAGATAATCCCACTGAACGAAAGAAGGTGTCCGCATGAACCGCAATTCCCTGCGCCTGCTTGCCATCCGCAGTAAAACCGCCCTCGTTGAAGCGTTCCTCCCCCTGACCGGAACACAGCAGACGGCGGAAGATCTTGCTGTGCGCTGGTTCATGCGCCTGACCGCACTGCGCTTTCTCGATGCCAATGGATGGCTGCCCGACCAGAAGCGGCTGTTCCCCTGCACTTCTGCGCGTATTCTCAGACTCTGCCGCACCCTTGCAGCTGTGCCGGCACTGGAAAGCCTGTTCGGGGAGCTGCTCCCCTTTCCCGATGACATTTCTGCGCGCGGCAGCGTTTTTCTTTCCTATCTCATGCAGATTCCGGCAAAGCAATGGCGCGGTTTTCCGGAGCTGCTCGGCTGGATGTACCAGTTCCAGAATACAACGGCGCGTGAGGAAGCGTTCCGACAGCCGCGCATTCCGCTAAAGCTGATTCCGGCAGCAACGCAGATGTTCACGCCGGACTGGATCGTCCGCTGTATGACGCAGAACGCGCTTGCCGCGCTCTGTGATGTTCCGGCAGACTGGGAATACTGCATCCCCGAAGCACCGCAGCTTCCCGCTGTGCAAAAACTCCTGCACGAACACAAAACCATCGCACCTGCCGACCTGCGCGTCATTGACCCTTGCATGGGAACGGGGCATATTCTTGCGTATGTTTTTGACGCGCTCATGGAACTGCATCTGCGCGAGGGAACTGCACCAAACACTGCGGCAGTGCGGATTCTGGAGCATACGCTCTGCGGACTGGATTTGGATGCCAACGCCTGCGCACTTGCCGCGTTCGTCCTGCTGATGAAAGCAAGACAGCATGACGCGGCAATTCTGGACAAGCCCATCCGCCTGCATCTCCTGCATTTTGACGGCATCGGTACGCAGAATGTGCCGGATGCCTTTGCCAATGCGCAGGTCTTTGGTTCTCTGCTGCGCCCATCACAGACGGACGTATTCACAGGTCGTTTTGCTGCGCTTGCAGAATTGCTGAACGGACAATACGAAATTGTCATCACCAATCCCCCCTATATGAGCAGCAGCAGCATGGCTCCGGTACTGTCCGAATTCATCCGGCAGCAGTATCCGGACAGTAAATCCGACCTGTTTGCAGCATTTATGGAACGCTGCACTGCACTGACCGCACCGCACGGATGCTGTGCAATGATTACGCAGCATTCGTGGATGTTCCTGTCAAGCTACGAAAAACTGCGCCAGAAAATACAGCAGTACACCATGCGCAGTCTGGTGCATCTGGGTTCTCGTGCCTTTGCGCAGACGGATGTGGGCATTGTCGTGCAGACTGCCGCGTTTGTGTGCATGGGCAGGCATGTGCCGGATTACCGCACCACCTACCTGCGGCTGACGGATGCAGAAAACAAGGAACGCGCCTTTTTCCAGCCGGAGAACCGGTACATCTGCACGACCGGACAGTTTTCCGGCATTGCCGGCGAACCGGTCTGCTACTGGCTGAGCGACCGGATGCGGCAATTGCTCCAGAAACCGCGGCTCGGTACGCACTGCACCATTTGTCAGGGCATGACGACCTCGGACAACAGCCGTTTTCTGCGCCTGTGGTATGAAGTCACGCCCGGCACGATTGCCTTTGGCTGCGCTGATGCAAAGCAGGCGGCGGCGACCGGAAAACGTTGGTTTCCCTACAACAAAGGCGGTTTTTCGCGGCGTTGGTACGGCAACCATACCCATGTGGTGAATTTCCAGAACAACGGCGAGGAAATGCGGCAGTTCCATGCGGAGCTGAACAAGGCGCATTCGGGGGGACGCATCAAAAACGAGAAAATGTACTTCCAACCGGCAGTGACGTGGACTTTCATCACGGAAAGCAACCGGTTCAGTGTGAGAATTCAGCCGGAGGGCTTTTTGTTTGATGTATCGGGTTCGTGCCTGTTTCCGGAACAAGCGGAGCTGCTCTGGCAGATGGGCTTTCTCTCCTCGAAAGCCGCACAGGAAATTCTGCGCATTTACAATCCCACACTGAATTTTCAGGTGGAAAATATCGCAAAGCTTCCCTATCTGCCGCCGGTGGAGGAGGAGCGCGAACAGGTGGAACGGCTTGTTCTGGAGAATATCGACATTGCCCGTGCGGAATGGGACTGCTACGAAATGAGCTGGGATTTCCGCTGCCATCCCCTGATACGGGAGAATGCGAAAGGACTTGCCGATGCCTTTGCCCTCTGGACAAAGGAATGCCGCAGACGATTGCAGCGGGTGCAGCGCAACGAAACCGCGCTCAACCGGATCTTCCTGCGGCTTTGCGGACTGGACGAGGAGCTTTCCGCCAGTGTGCGCACGGAGGAGCTGACGCTGCGCAGCGCGGACAAAAGCGCAGATATCCGCAGTTTTCTGCGTTTTGCCGTTGGCTGTATGTTCGGGCGGTACAGCATTCCGGACTATGAAGGGCTTGCGGAAAATTTCCTGCCGGAGCCTGCATTCCTGCCGGAGCTGGAACGTTTTCTGACAGCGGTCTACGGCGCGGATATGCTGGAGGACAATCTGCGTTTCATCGCGGACGCACTCGGAGAAACGCGCGAACCCCGTGCCGCGATCGTCCACTATTTCGGAACGCGTTTCTATACCGACCATTGCCGGAGCTACCGGCAGCGGCCAGTCTACTGGATGGCAGACAGCGGCAAGCGGCATGAATGCCGCGGGCTGATGTACCTGCACCGGATGGACGACCGTCAGATACTGCTTTTACGGCGGTATGCGGATGAACATGCCGCGCAGATCACCGCGGCACTGCAAACGCTGGAGGCAGAGAAAAAGCGGATACCGCCCATGCAATACCGCAAGCAGCACACCATTCTTGCACAGCGGATGCAGGAAACCCACGTCTTCCGCATGTACCTCGACGACCTCAGACAACGCGGTGTCTGCGTTGTTCCGGATGACGGGGTACAGCAGAATTACAAGAAATTCCAGAGTATTCTGGCAAGAATGCATTAGAGCCAGTACTATGTAAATTCTAAAACTTAAATAAAAAGCGGGAGTTGGGGGTGCAGGCTCACAGCCCCTGTCCCCTCTGCTTTACTCCGTTCAGCATCTCCCCGCCCCGCGGGGAGTCACCCGCATATCCCTCCCCCGCTTCGCGGGGGAGGTGCCGCCGAACGGCGGCGGAGGGGGCAGCTCCTGCGATCTGTTCAATTTAAGAAGCATCATCAAGTTTTAGCTTTTACAAACTACTAGTTCACATTAAATCTCATATTGTGAACAGGCTCCAGCAATCAAAAGGAGGAACAAATATGGATCAATTCGCTGAACAGCTGGTCAAAAAAATTACCACTTCAAAGGACGATATGAAAAAGGGAGTACTCATTCTCGGTGCAGTACTGCTGGTGCTTTTTTCGCTGTACCTGACATTTTTCGTTGCCCCCATTGCCGTTGTACTGCCGGTGGGGATTGTGTACCTTGCCATTTATCTGCTCAAGCTGCAAAATGTGGAATATGAGTATTCCTGCACCAACGGTACACTGGACATTGACAAGATCATGGGACAGAGCAAGCGCGTGGAGATGCTCACGGTTGAAGTATCGGCATTCACGCTCTTTGGCAAGGAGAGCAGCTGCGTACCCTCGCATGACGAAATGACGACATTTTCCGCACTGGGCATTTCCATGATGGATACGGCAGAGGAAACGGAAACCTATTATGCGGAATTTGACCACCCTGATTTCGGAAAATGCTGCCTGTACTTCTCCCCCGATGAGAAAATGCGCGCAGCAATCACACCGTTTTTGCAGAGAAGTGTGCGCAATGCGATGATGTAATGCATTGAGAAGCAGGAGGATGATTATGAAGCTTGTCACACCTGAACAGATGCAGCAGCTTGAAGCCTACACAGACCGTGCCGGCATTTCCTATGCCACGATGATGGAACTTGCCGGAAAGGCTCTGGCAGACTGCATCCGTTCCCGCGCACGGCAATCGACAACCGCACTTTTCCTTGCAGGTACGGGCAATAATGGCGGTGACTGCTATGTTGCTGCACATTATCTGAAGCTTGCCGGATGGGACGTGCAGGTGCTCGCGCCCTTTGGCGCACCCAGAACTGAAATTTCACAGGCTGCTGCCAGACGTGCACAGGCGGACGGCATTCCGGTGCGTTCCGAGCCGGACGCATTTTCCGATACGGCACAGGTCGTGGCTGATGGGCTGTTCGGTACGGGATTCCACGGCGCACTCCCCCAGACAGCGGCAATGCTCCTTGCCCCGAAAGAGGGACAGCTGCGCATTGCTGTGGACATTCCCAGCGGCGGCAACGGACGGACCGGCTCTGCGGATGTCGGGACATTTCCGGCACACCTTACCCTCACATTCGGCGCAGTCAAGCGCGGCATGACGCAGTACCCTCTCCGGCATTTCTGCGGTGAGATCATCCGCGCAGATATCGGCATCCCTACACAGGCATTTTCTGCGCTACAGCCGCCTGCCGCACGGCTCATGGATGAGGAAACCATTGCATTTCCGTCACTTTCTCCCCATGTGCACAAAAACCGCCGCGGTCATATGCTCACGGTTGCCGGCAGCGTTCAGATGCGCGGTGCATGTGTACTTGCTGCGGAATCTGCCATGCGCAGCGGCGTTGGACTGGAAACGGTCGCTTCAGCGGAAGCAGCATTGCAGGCAATTGCGGTGCGCGTACCGGAATGCATGTGCCTGCCGATGCAGACGGATGCGGAGGGATTTTTCTGCGATGCGGAAAATCATGCGCGTCTGCGCGAGGCACTGCGCGGCAAGGACGCACTGCTCATCGGATGCGGCATGGGCGTAACGGCACAGACGCGGAATCTGACAAAATTCCTCCTTTTCAAGAGCACCTGTCCGGTCATTCTGGACGGGGATGGTCTGAATGCGGTATCCACCTGCATAGAATGCATACCAAGGGGACGAACCATCCTCACGCCCCATCCTGCGGAGGCTGCAAGGCTTCTGAATATGGAAACAGCGCAGGTGCAGACTGACCGTTTCGCGGCGGCACAGCAGCTTGCGGAATCCACGGGCGCGGTCATTGTCCTCAAAGGTGCCGGAACCATCGTCACGGACGGCAGCCGTACAGCGGTCTGCACCCTTGGCAATGCCGGCATGGCAAGAGCCGGCAGTGGTGATGTCCTTGCCGGTATGACGGCATCACTTGCAGCGCAGGGCATGGGACTGTACGAGGCAGCCTGTGCGGCGGTCACACTCCACGCGCGCGCCGGTGATACAGCGGCAAGCCGTTTGCCGCTGCGGTACATGCTGCCGCAGGATTTGACAAAGGCTTTGCAGGAAATATTATAGAATACGGATGTTAAATGGACGGCAATGCTGCATTTGCGCAGTGCTGCCGGAATTACCATGACTGAGGTGATACCTATGAAACGTATTCTGACAACCCTCTGCCTTGGTGTGGTGCTGCTGTCCGCAAGCGGCTGTGCAGGAATGCAGACAGCCGGCAATGTGCAGAACCGCATGAATGGTGCATTTTCCACAGAAGTGACAATGACCATGGCAGAAAGTGAAACCAAGGGCATCCTTACGCGCTACGGTATGGACGCGTGGAGCGTCAGCTTCACCGAACCGCCGGCATTATCGGGAGTGCAGCTTGATTTCACGGACAACGAGGTGACAGCCTCGTACAAAGGACTGGAATTCTCCGTGCCGCAGTCGGCGCAGGCAGTGAAAACAACGCTGTCGGAGCTGATGGAAATTGTGGACGGCATGGCGGCGGACACGGAGCTGAACGGTGTCCAAAAGGACGACAGCATTGTCTGCGAGGGGGAAATTGACGAGGGAAGCTACACGCTGACATACAGCAAAGACGGCATTCCAACCACCTTTTCCCTCCCCTGTTACGGGCTGACCATTACGTTTGCGGACTTCAGGGACAATGCAGAACCTGCGGCAACCACGGCAGAGAGTACGGGGATGCCGGCAAGTACGGAGCGTGTGGAAAGTACGGAAACAACGGCTTCCGGAGAATAAAAAAGGAAATGCTCCTCTTTCATAAGAGGAGCATCAGCTTGTAAAAAAAGTCTTTTTGTGCCCAAGGGCGCGGAACCCGCGCTGGTGATTTGCTGCCTATGCGCTTCGCGCAAGCGGCAGCGTGTATTTGTGCCCAAGGGCACAAAGGAAAGTCATACGAAAAGAACGGGTAGGGGCACTTTTTTGCAAAAAAGTGCCCCTCTCAAAAAAACAGTCCACAGGACTATTTTTTTGATTCACCCCTGAAAAAAGCGACGGCTTAAAGAGATTTCG